>JBJXEX010000028.1:0-20743 GCA_046156195.1 Planctomycetaceae bacterium
TGGCCTAAAACCTATGCTTAAAACCATACCATAAGGATGTGCTATGTAGTGCCAATGATAGTTTGCGGATTCGCAACCCATTGCTAGAATGCGACTTACAAGAACGAGCTGTCGAAGTTGAGTCAAAGACCTGCCCCATTTGTTTGAGAAATCAGACTGCGGAGCGGGCGACGAATTCCTCGTCATCACCCCTGACCGTGCCGTGCAACCATGCTCGTTTCATCACGAACGAATTCCATTCGAGACCTTTGATGACCTGAAACGCATCTATTTCGATCTGCAAAGCCGGCGGTCTTGTGCGGCAACGGGGGGATGCACTCGCGCGATGTTTGAATCACTCGATTGTTCCGCGCCGATGCCGCCACGCACATTCGTCTGGCAAGCATTCGCGAGCAACAACAGCGGCGACTGGACCATCATGGGGCGGTTCCGAACGGCGGCAGAAGCACAGCAGGCTGCCGAAGCATTGAGAAGTCTCGCGCGCGATCACGAACAATTTATGGCAAGCCCCGAAGGCGAGGCGTTCGTCGAAGAACATGCCTGCGACGGAGCCGCGCCACCGCTCGTCGAGTTTGGCGACAAGTTTGGCTTCGATTGGTCCCAACCAGATGATGGTCTGTGGTGGGAAGAAGAAGGCTACGGCGCACCAATTCTGACGGCGGGAGCCGTGGGTGAATCGGTCGTCGTTTACCACCCGTATTGCATGGGGCTGCCAGAGGGACCGTTCAAGAAGTTCTTCGCGAATGTCGGTGCGGTGGAATTCGGATATTGGCAATACGGAGGACCGTTGGTGGTCGCCGATGCGGCTGGCGAAAACGCCGAGGCAACTCAAGAGTTGTGCGATTTTCTGGCGCGTGTCGCCGACACGGAGTACGCCTCTGAAGCCGAGAATCCACCGTGGAGCGATCCCTGTGACGATGCTCGTTTGGACGAAGACGAAGATCGTTCCACGCTGCTGCGAGAGAAGGAATATGTGCTCAACGTCGAAGACGGTCGTCTGAACTTGGAACTCGCATTTGCGAACACGTTCGCGGGAGCGTGTGCATTGGAGTCGTGGCTTCTCGCGAAAGGATTCCGCGATGTCGTGATCACACTGCGCAGCGCTCCCGATGCCGAGCATCTCACGGAAAGCGGCGTGCACATTGATTCTCGATTGGGAGTCACACCGCGTCCCGTGCCGATCGAAGTGCGTCTCGCCGCGGCGGCCCCCGACGAGGTGGCGCGACTCCTGTTCGAGTCCACTCGGCACCAAGCAAAGATTCTCAATTCGTTGCGCCAGTTGCCGCCGGTCCAACAAGTCTTGGTGTGTTGGAAGGAGTGGCTACGGCGAAGCGAGTCAGTGGACTGCGACGACATTGGATTGGATGCCGTCACCAGTATCGGCCCCATGGCTGCCGAATGGGCCGAAGAGATCTTTGACTCGATGTTGCGACGACAACGGCCGATTTCGTCCAGAGATTTTCAGCGACTGAAGCCCGTGTTCTCGCGGGAACAACTCCTCCGACGAGCGAAGCAATGGCTCGATTCCGCAGTCTCCCCTTTCGATCGTGCCGGACGACTCTGGCATTTGAGCACTGTTGCCGATCCCGTGGTCATCACCTGGGTGGAAGAGTTCTGGCTTACTGTTGCGGACCCACCGGCCATCACTGGAAATTGGGGTTCGCTGGCTGCGCAATCCCAGGTGGATTGGCCGACACTTCGACGTTGGCTCGAACGCGGTCGTCCACTTTCACTGATTGCTGGCGACGCATTGCTTGAATACCAGCGACGGCCAGCATCGCTCCCGGCGAACTTCTTGCCACCCGATGCCGAGACTTTTGACCGTGTCCTGAACGCTTACGCCGACAACGATCAATCACCGCGAGCTCGGAGCGACGCTCGAAAGCTGCTGTCGGATCCAAGCCGTCTAATCCAACGCTGACGTTTCTGGAAACAACGTGACCTCGCGCTCATCGACAACAATCTTCGGGATGGCATCGTTCTGCGTTGTGTGTACGATGTGAGGCGTCTCCCAACAGACTGAGGATCGCCATGAAAACCGAGATCGCCACCAAGCAAACGCGATTGAATGTTCGAGCCAGCGCTCGGCAGAAAGAAGTGATTGAAAAAGCCGCACGATTGTTGAATACCACTGTCAGCAGTTTTGTCTTGCAACGGGCAGTTGAAGATGCGCAAGCGATTCTGGCGGAGCAACACCAATTCCGGCTGCCGAAAGCAGAGTGGGAGGCCTTTTGCAAAGCTCTCGACGCTCCGCCGCGCGACTTGCCGGGCCTCCGCAAGCTGCTGAAGTCCAAAGGCGTATTCGATGGCTGACCCTTTGAAACGCCCTGAGCCGCTGACGCCGCAGCATGACGTGGACGGTTTCGACTGCGGCCATGAACCGCTCAACAAGTATTTGAAACGCTTTGCTTGGATGAATCAGCAGGCGGGCGCGGCTAAGACCTATGTGGTCGCTCGTAGTGATCGCGTCGTCGGCTATTACTCGCTGGCGTATGGTTCCGTCGAGCCAGCCGCCGCTTCAACGCGCGTTCGACAGGGGTTGGCCCGGCATCCGATTCCGGTAATGGTTCTGGCTCGCTTGGCGGTCGATCGCACCGAACAGGGTCACGGCTTGGGAAAAGGATTACTTAAGGATGCCTTGCTCAGAACTCTGCAAGCCGCCGAAATCGCTGGCCTCCGAGCCATCATGGTCCATGCGAAAGATGAGCAAGCTCGCGCGTTCTATGAGAAACTCGACTTCATCCGCTCTCCAATCGACGAGTTTCAGTTGATGTTGCTGATGAAGGACGTGCGGAGACTCATTACGGACTGAAGACGTACTCTTCGAAGTGATCGCTTTGTTTTTCGGTCGACCAGCAGCATATTACTGCACATCGACTGGTCATCGACTGGTCGTGGATTCGGCCACTCGTGCGAACCGTAGCGGACGTCGAATCCGTATTCCCCCTTGATCTGGAGGTGCTTCTCCCATGAATCTGAAAAAGAAGAAATCGACTCGCCGTGCGTTTTTGAAAACCACGGGGGCGGCGTTCGGAGTTCCGTTCATCATCACCTCGGCCGCTCTGGGCAACAGCGAGCGACCGGCGGCCAGCGAGCGGATCGTGGTCGGCGGGATCGGCATCGGCAACATGGGACGCGGCGATCAAGGCGCGTTCCTCCGACGCAAGGACGTGCAATACGTCGCGCTCTCGGATGTCCGCGACGAGGTGCGTGAGAAGTCCAAGGCCGGTGTCGATCAGCATTACAAGAACAACGACTGCCAGACCTACAACGACTTCCGCGAGCTGCTGGCTCGGCCCGACATTGATGCCGTCCACATCGCGACTCCGGATCACTGGCATGCCATCATGGTGATCGAGGCGTGCCGCAACGGCAAAGATGTGTATTGTCAGAAGCCGGAGTCGCTGACTCTGCGAGAAGGCCCGCTGATGATTGCGGCCGCTCGGCGTTATGGGCGAGTCGTCTCCGGTGGCAGTCAGCGCGTGCTTGAAGACTATCGCAAGATCGTCGATCCCGCTTGGGGCGGTGAGTTCGGGACGATCAAGTCGATCAACGTGAATGTCGGCCCGTTGCCGCAGCTCTGCAATCTGGCACCGGAAGAGATGGGCGAAAAGATCGACTGGGATCTGTGGCTCGGTCCCGCTCCGTGGGCTCCGTATAACTCGAAGCGTTGCAGCGGCAGCTTCTCGATCAATGGCAATAGCTGGCGATCGTTCAGCGATTACTCCGGCGGCGGCATGACCGACTGGGGTGCCCATCACTTCGGCGGCGCGACGTTCATTTGCGACGTCCGCGACTTGCAACCTAACGAGATCAACTACTTCGACGACAAGGACGGCAAGTCTCTCGCGTTCCGTTATCCCAACGGGTTGACGATCTATCACAACCGTCCCAAGAGCGGAAACCTGCAGATCGAAGGGACGCCCGGTGAACAACTGCCGCCGAAACCAGTCCCCGGCTACAAGGGGGACGGCGGCATCTACGGCGACTTCATCCATTGCGTGAAGACCCGCGAGAAGCCGTTCCGCGATATCGAATCGGCGATCAACACCGCGATTCTGGCTCATCTGGGGAACATCACTTACCAGTTGAAGCGCTCCCTGAAATGGGACACGGTCAAACAAGAGTTCGCTGGCGACGCCGAAGCCAATCGCTTCCTCGATCGCGCCCGCCGCGAGCCTTGGCAGATTTGATCATTTTCGATTTTTGATTTTTGATTTTCGATTGCGGCGACAGCCTGCCGCTCAATCGAAAATCAATCATCAAGAATCGCCGTAGGCTGTGCTCCCAATCGAAAATCGAAAATCAAAAATCAAAAATCCCATTAACAAAGGCCCCGCCCATGTTGGACACCGCATTTGAAGCGCTGAAGAAATTCGACTGGGGCAGCGATCTGGCTGCCTTGAACCCGATCGAAGACGCGGCCATCGCCGCGCACGAAAAGCCTGAAGTCGGCAAAGAGTTGGAGAGCCGCTTGGCCGCTGCTCTTCAAAGCGAACTGTCGCTCGATGCTCAGGAATACGTTTGCCGGAAGCTCGCGATGGTCGGTACGGCCGCCGCTGTTCCCAGTCTGGCGACGCTGCTGGTGAAGAAAGAGATCTCGCACATGGCACGGTTTGCCCTGGAGCGAATTCCCGCTGCCGAGGCATCTCAAGCTTTGCGCGACTCACTCGCCAAGGTGAGCGGCCCCGTAAAGATTGGCGTCATCAGTTCGCTGGGTTCGCGTCGCGATGCGGCCGCCGTGCCCAATCTGGCTGGTTTGCTCAAGGACGGTGATCCTGCAATTGCCCGCGCTGCGGCACTCGCGCTGGGTACGATTGGCACCGCTGAATCCGCCGCCGCGCTGCAAGCGGCTCAAAAGACGGCGACGGGAAACTCGCTCAATCTCAACGATGCTCTGCTGAGCTGTGCCGAAGCATTGCTGGCCAGCAACCAGCTTGCCGATGCCAGTGCGATCTACAAAGCCTTCGACCAAGCGAGCCAACCGCGACTTATCCGCCTCGCCGCCGCGCGCGGCCTGTTGGCCTGCGCGAGCAAGCAGGCATAAACATCGTCTTCATCAGCCGGAACGCGCTAGCGTCCGGTTTTGTCGAAACACCCGAACCGGACGCTAGCGCGTTCCGGCTGATTGTCTCACAGGAGTTCGCCACATCATGCCGCGATTGTTGCAGAGTTTTCTCGCCTTGAGCCTCATGTCTGTCCTGACCTCGTCGAGCTTGCCAGCAGCCGACCGACCGTCTGACGAGCTTGTCAAACTGATCGTCAAACTCATCCAAGATCCGGATCGAGAATTTCGCGCCGCGGGTCTCGAAAAAGTTAGAACCTCTGCCAAGGGAGCCGCCGCGACGCAGCTCTTCGCGGACCAACTGAAGAGTCTCGATGCCGCGGGCCAGACGGCTCTGCTGAGTGCGCTCGCGGATCGCGGTGATGCGACGGCTCGCACGGCGGTTCTCGAACTGGCCGCTTCCAGCAAAGAGGAGCAAGTCCGAGCCGATGCCATCAGCGCGATCGGCAGCCTGGGTGGAGTCGCGGATCTCCCGCTGTTGATTAAGACGATGTCGGCCGCGTCCGGTTCCGAACAGGCGGCGGCGCGGCGGAGCCTGATTCAGCTCCGAGGCGCTGCGATCAACAAGAGCCTCGCCTCGGAAATGAAACCGGCGGCTCCGGGTGTCAAAGCGGCGTTGCTGGAGATTCTTGCAACGCGGCGAGCGAGTGACGAACTGCCCGCGCTGGTGGCCGCCACGGTCGACAACAACGCGCAAGTGCGCGGTGCGGCCATGTCGGCCCTCGGCCAGATTGGCCGTCCCGAACAGATCGCTCAAATGCTTCCCGGTATTCTGAAAGCCGAGAAGGGAGGCGAACGGGACAATGCCGAACGAAACGTCGCGACGATCTGTGCGCGGATCAACAATGAAGACGAACGGGGCACGTTGATCATCGAGGCCCTGAAGAAAGTCGACCCGGCCGATCGTGACGAACTGCTGTCACTCGTGGGACGTGTCGGCGGTAAGAAGCTGATCAACTTCGTGGGAGACATTGCCTCGGAGAAAGACCCCGCTCGAAGACAACTCGGCATCGACGCGCTGAGCAAATGGCCCGACGCCAGCGTGGCCGACAAGCTGCTGGAGATCGCGAACAAAGCGACCGACCCCGCCGAGCGGCGTCTGGCGTTTCAAGGCTACGTCAAAATCTCCGCGACGCGCGACAATCGAAACGACAAGCAGCGACTCGACCGCATGAAGGAAGCGATGAAGGCCGCCAAGTCGCCTGAAGAACAACTGCTCGTCATCAACCGAACCCGTACCGCCTACGCGGTGGAGTCGGTGCGCTTCATGCTTCCCTACGTCGATGAGCCGCAGTTCGCGCAGGTCGCTTGCGAGTCCATCGTGGAGATCGCTCACCACCGTGAAGTGCGAGATCCGAACAAAGCCGAATTCGACAAAGTGCTCGACAAGGTGATCGCCGTCACGAAAGACCCGGTGGTTGTCGATCGCGCCCAGCGCTACAAACGGGGCGAGACTTGGGAACGCCCCAAGAAGTAGTCGAGTTACGCCAGGATCGTTGTCGCGACGTTGCCATACACGTCGGTGAGACGGAAATCCCGGCCGCCGTAATTGAACGTCAGGCGTTCGTGATCCAAGCCGAGCAGGTGCAGGATCGTGGCGTGCCAGTCGTGGATGTGCAGAGGCTTTTCAACCGCTTCGTAACCGAACTCGTCAGTGGCTCCGTAGGCAAGCCCGGCTTTGACGCCACCGCCGGCCATCCAAATTGAGTAGCCTTTGTTGTTGTGGTCGCGACCGTTGCCGCTTTGAGCGTAGGGCGTGCGACCAAATTCACCGGCCCACACGACGAGCGTGTCGTGCAGCAGGCCGCGTTGTTTGAGATCGGTCAGCATCGCGGCGATGGGGCGATCGGTGGCGAGCGAGCTTTTCGCCAATTCATCCTTGAGCAAGAAGTGATGATCCCAGCCGACTGGCGCGGTGATCTCGATGAATCGCACGCCCGCTTCCGCCAGTCGCCGAGCGAGGATGCACTGTCGGCCAAAGCGATCTGTCGGCAGGCCCGAACCGACTCCGTAGAGCTTGAAGATCGACTCCGATTCCGAACGCAGGTCGAGCACATCGGGAACTTCGTCCTGCATCCGAAACGCCAGCTCGAACGATTCGATCGCTCCTTCGATCTCTGGATGATGCACGTCCCGTTCGAGCTTGTGCCGATTGAGATTTCGCACGAGGTCAAGCTGTAAGCGCTGTTGCTCGCGCGAAAGGTTTTTGTTTTCGATGTTCTTGAGCGGCGGACCCGGCTCTTGGTCCTTGCGCAGCAGCGCGGCGTAGAACGCGGGAATCTGATTCGTACCGACTCGCGTCCCTTGGCTGATCGCGGGCAGAAAACCGCTGCCGTAGTTTCTCGCGCCGCCGTTATCCGACGGCGGATTGATCGTGACGAAGCCGGGCAGGTTCGCGTTCTCGGTGCCGAGTCCGTACAGCGTCCACGCTCCGACCGACGGCCGCACGAATTGAAAGCTGCCGCTGTGCATCTGCAAAAACGCCTGCGAGTGATTCGGCAGATCGGTCTGCATACTGTTGATGACGCACAACTCATCCGCCTGCTTGGCCAGTTCGGGGAGGACTTCCGACATCCACAAACCCGACTCGCCGTGCTGAGCAAACCGGAACGGCGAACCGAGCAGCTTGGCACCGCCCCGCCCGCGTCCGATCGGCGACTCGGCTCCCGATTGCCGATTGAGCGCCGGTTTGTAATCCAGCAGGTCCACATGCGACGGCCCGCCATTCATCGTGAGCCAGATCACGCGTTTCGCCCGCGCCGGAAAATGCGTCGCCTGCGGAGCCAGCCCGCCATCGCGAGCCGCCGCCGCTTCGTGAGCCAACCCGGCGAACGCCAGATATCCGAATCCCGATGCATACGATTTCAAAACGTGCCGCCGTGAGATGTGCAAAGTTGACGGGCCGAGTGCATGTTGCGTTGTCATTGGCGATCTCACGGCGGTGCCGGACCAATCATAATGGTTGCGGATTTGCGTTTTGATTCAACACGTTCAAAAGCAACGACGACCAATCGGGCAAGTCCAAGGCGACGTAGCCAACGAGGCTCCGCCTCAGACCAAAGTCCCGGACAAGTTTCTCTTCGGCCTCTCTGAATCTGTGGGGATATCCCAAGTCATTCCCCCGCAGATTCAGAGAGGCCGCAGAGAAACCGCCTTCAGCAAGTCTTCACCAAAACTCCATCACTCGGGTGAGCGTCGCTACAAAACTTGACTCAACTGCAACAAGTTTTGGAAACGAAGGAGTCCATCGTGGATGAGTTGTCGAGCTGGAAGGTCTTCATCACGCATCCGTTCGATCCAGACAGCCGGCCAAACCCGATACGAATTTGTTGACGAGCGCCGCATCCAATCCGAAATCATCGGCCACCTCAAACGTACTGCGTCCTTCTCCGAGTTCGGCAAGAAGCTGTGCGATCGACATCCGAGTTCCCTTCAGAACGGGACGACCGCAGCGTTTCGCGGGATCAATTTCGACGCACTCCTGAAGCTCGCGCAGAGCGTGTGCCGATCGTTTCGCGATCCAGCTTTCAGCGGATGGGGCAACCACCGTGGTTTCGATAAGCGTGCTCATACGGACCTCGAAAACCGATTACATGTCACGAAAATGCTCGCCAACGCCTCGCATCGTACCGCGATGTGAGGATGTGCTCCAACGGTTGCCCAGCTCAAAGGAATCTGGTCAAAGGAATGAAGACGGCCTGAGACTTTTGACAAAACTCTGCGGAGCCGAGTTCAAATCGCGCAGCTTCAAAGCTTGCGCTTCGGGTTGGTGTGGCGGCTTCAACGTGTGCTGCTGAACTAATCGAGGTTCCTGAACTCCGCCGTTGCCAGCAGAGCCTGGCAGTAGCTGGCGAGGAGTTTTCGATATTGCGGATCGTTGTCGTTGTTGACTTGGTTCTGATCGAAGAACGCGGCGGCGAGTTTGGTTTCTTCGGCGTCGGGAACGCGGCTGAAGCAGAGCACAAAGGCGCGACGGAGTCGTTGCTCGTGGCTGTCCGCTTCGCGCAGCACACGATCGGCGAAAGCGGTCGCTCGCGATTGCACGAATGAGCTGTTCATCAAATAGAGCGCTTGGACTGGGACGTTCGTGGTTTCGCGGTCGCCGGTGACGAGGCTCGGTTCGGCGAAGTCGAACAAGTCCAGCACGTCGGGCAAGCGGTCGCGCAGCACGGGGAGGTACACCGAGCGATGCTTTGAGCCATCGAGGTCGGCGGGGATGTTCTGATCGAGACCGATGAGCGAGATCGGTCGATCGCCGATCTTCGTGCCAACCAGCGAACCGACCGGCCGCGCGGGATCGAGTTCTCCAGCGACGACGAGCATCGCGTCACGAATCGCTTCGGCATCGAGCCGGCGTTTGGACGCTCGCCAGAGAAACCGGTTTTCGGGATCGGTGCGGAAGGCATCCTCGCGATACGCCGAAGACTGCCGATAGCTGCGTGACAGCACGATCTCGCGCACCAGCTTCTTGATCGACCAACCGTCGGCCATGAATCTCACGGCCAGCGTATCGAGCAATTCGGGATGGCTCGGCCGTTCACCGCTGAAGCCGAAGTTATCCATCGTGCGGACGAGGCCCGCTCCGAACAGATGCCGCCACACGCGGTTCGTCATCACGCGGGCCGTCAGTCCGCCTGAAGCGGAATCGGGATGCGTCAGCCAGCGAGCGAACTCCAACCGACCGCTCTGCCGAGCGGGGATTTTTGTTGCGTCGGCAATCTCGATGACGGCCGGGAAACGACGTGGCACGGGGCGGCCGGGTTTGTTGATCTCGCCCCGTTCGAGCAACGGCGAGTTGATGATTCTCTGCCGATCGAGCACGCCCATCGCCAGCGGTAGTGCTCGACCCGACTCGTCCACTTTTTCGAGTTGCCCTTCGATGCCGCCCGACGTCCAGAAGATGCGGAGTGCGTCGCGAATCGAAAACTCTTGCTCGGCATCACCGCCGCTCCGGCGAGCTTTCATCGCGGCGGCCATGCGGTCTTGCTGTTCCTTCTTGAGCGACGCGAGTTGAGTCTTCAATTGCTCGACCCGTTGCTTGCCGATGCTGGGATGCAGGATCGGCGCGTTCGCACCGAGCGGCAGCACCAGCGGATCGCCGCCGATGCGATTCGAGGGAGAGACCGCCGTGCCGAAGTACGTCTTCGTGCTCGCGAAGATGCCCGACAGCGCGTAGTAGTCCTGCATTGAGAACGGTTCGAGCTTGTGGTCGTGACACCGAGCACACGCGACCGAACTGGCCATCACCGCTCGCGTCACGGTGTCGAGTTGCTCGTCCGCGACATCCGCCGCGAATTGAAGCGGATTCATCTCGTCGAGATTCTTCGGCCCGATCGCCAGGAACCCGGTCGCGATCAACAGCCGCGCCCGTTCGGCGTCGTTATCGTAGGGCAGCAAGTCCCCGGCGATCTGCTCAATGAGAAAGCGATCGAACGGCAGGTCGGCATTCACCGCGTCGATGACGTAGTCGCGATATCGCCACGCATAGGGGAACGAGATGTTCGCCTCTTTGCCGCTCGATTCCGCGAAGCGAGCCACGTCCAACCAATGCCGACCCCAGCGTTCGCCAAACTGCGGCGACGCGAGCAACACATCCGACTCCGCCGCGAGCGCCGCGTCGATGCCGTCCGACTCGATGCGCTTTTGAAATGCCGAGATCGCATCCGGCGACGGAGGCAGCCCGACCAAATCGAAATGCAATCGCCGCAGCAACGTCGCAGGATCGGCGTCGGGCGACGGACTGAGTCCGCGCTCGTTCAACTTGGCGAGGATGAATTGATCCAGCTCGCGCGTCGCCCAATCGCCTGAGTCACTCGCTTTGTGAATCCTCGGCTTCTGAAACGCCCAGAACTTTTTCCCCGCTTCGATCGTCACCGGTGGAGTCGCCGTGCTCACCGTGTCCTCTTCACGCGGATCGGCGGCTCCCGAATTGATCCACGTTTGGAAATCGCTGATCACTGACTCCGGCAGACGTTCCTTCTTGGGCGGCATCTTGAGATCGGGATCGGCGTGCGAGATCGCGGTCAGCAGCACGCTCTTCTTCGAGTCACTCGGCACGATTGCCGGCCCGCGATCACCCCCCGCTCGAATCCCGCGGCGCGAATCGAGCCGCAAGCCACCTTCCGACTTCCCGGCCTTCGCGGAATGGCACTGATAACAATGCTGCACCAACACGGGCCGAATCTTCGACTCAAAGAATGCGGTCGCCTCCGGAGACTCGGCGGCCATTGCCGATGAGCCGCTCGCGAGGAGCGTTCCGGCGATCAGTAACACAGCGGGGTATCGAATGAGCCGAGACTTCTTTTTCATGTGGCACGCATCGACGGAGACAGGATTGAGGTTTCGTCGCGACCTGACCTTAAAACATCCACCGTCGAATGGCTCCTTGTTTCCCATTGGTGTTCGCATCAGCTACGACAAAGCCAGAAGAACCTTCCGAACATCTTCGCGAGCATTCGACGTCTTACCGAATGAACTGCCGCACGAAATCCGCGCCGAGGCCAACTGACTCGAAGTGGCGGCGGCACATCTCGATCTTGGTGTGGACGTCGTCGTAGCCGCAGGTTTGGTGTTGTTCGTCGAAGTAGATCAAGGCTCCGCAGACGTGAAACAGCGTAATCATCTCGTCGTCGGAATCGACCGTCAGCGTGTGGACTTCGCCGGGCGGCTCGAAGACGTAGTCCCCCGCTTTGGCGATCCAATGGTGTTCGAGGTATCGCCACGTCCCCTTGATGACGTAGCCATGCACCGGCGCGGGATGCCGATGCCGGCTGAGCACTCCCGAACGCCGCACGCGCAGGAGGTTCACCCACTCGCCTTGCACGGTGTTGAAGAACAACGGGCGAAACCAAATGTTCGGAGCTTGCGGCACCCACAATCGCTCGTCATCGGGGATCGCCGTCGTGACCAAATCCGGGACGGCATACGGCGGAGGTGGCAACGGTTCGGGCATTGGCTTTTTTCCTTGAGGGGCAGGTGTTATTGAAGTCGTCGGGATTGGGCGAGCGACAGAAGATAGCGTCGCCGAACGCCGGTGAGTGTACTTTTTTCTTGGGAGGCCGCACGAGTGCCTGCTTCAGACCGACTGCTCGCGATCGAATCTTCGTGCGACGAAACCGCCGCGGCCGTCATTCGTCGTGACCTGACCGTGCTGTCGAATGTCGTCGCCAGCCAGAACGAACTGCACGAGCGCTTCGGCGGTGTCGTGCCGGAGATTGCCTCGCGAGCACACGTCCGCTGCATCCTGCCGGTGATCGACGAAGCATTGCGAAAGGCCGAGACCAAGCTGGATGACCTCACGGCGATCGCGGTGGTGACTCAGCCGGGATTGGTCGGTTCGTTGCTGGTGGGACTGACGGCGGCGAAGACGCTGGCTCTGGCAACGGGCTTGCCGTTGGTCGCCGTCAATCACATTGAGGCTCATCTCTATGCCTGTCGAATGCAGGCGGGCCGAGACGTTTTTCCGGCCATCGGATTGGTCGTCAGCGGCGGCCATACCAACTTGTACGACTGCCACGGCCCCACCGATTTCGAGTGGCTCGGCGCGACGATCGACGACGCGGCGGGTGAAGCGTTCGACAAGGTCGCGCAGATTCTCGGACTGCCTTACCCCGGCGGCCCGGCCATTGAGCAAGCCGCGCGTCACGGCAATCCGAAAGCGTTTGCTTTCCCGCGCGTGTTCCTCAAAGAGCCGCGTCTCGAATTCAGCTTCAGTGGCTTGAAGACCGCGGTGCTCTACAAAGCGAATGGAATCCCCGGCTCGCGCGAGCCGGTACCCGAACTGACTCGACAACGAATCGCCGATCTCGCGGCCAGCTTTCAAGCGGCGGCGCTTGAGGTGCTGGTCGGCAAATGTCGCCAAGCGCTGCGACTGCGAGGTCGCTCGCGACTGTTGGTCGGTGGCGGCGTGGCCGCGAACAGCGCGTTCCGCTTGCGACTGGAAGAGATGTGCCGCCGCGACCGTGCGGAACTCTTCATCGCGCCACGCGAGATGTGTACCGACAACGCCGCGATGGGGGCGATCGCCTGGGAACTGTTGGAGCGCGGACAGATTGCCTCGCTCGATCTCGATGTGACTCCCGGCTTGGTCCGTAAACCACCGCCGCCGAAAGCGTGACGGGACTGATGAGGGATCGGCCGCGATGTTTAACCCCAACGCCATCGGCGTGGGCGGTCATAAAACGGTATTACGGCTTTCGGCCATCGGCTATCGGCCGAACACTCGGCGTTCGGCCGAACGCCGCAAGCCGATGGCCGAAAGCCGGGATACCGTTTTTGAAGTTCCCTCCCACGCTCCCGCGCACGGCGTGCAAGCGCGAGGAAACCCCACTTTGCACGATTGAACTCGTTCGCTACGTTCCGACCGGCTCGCTTTTCACGAGCCGCGACGAACTCAGAAGGAGCGAACTCATGCGCAAAAGACTGCTGACTCTCGGAGAACCGGCCCCCTGGTTCAACGCACCGACCACGGCGAACCCGGCCTTTCATTTCGATACCGTCGCCGGTCGCTACGTCGTGCTTTCGTTCTTCGAGTCGGCAGGTCGCCCCGACAGCCGGCGAGTTTTGGATGATCTGTGGCAGGCTCGCGGGCGGTTCAGCGATGACACGGTCACGGTCTTTGGCGTCAGCAATGATCCGCTCGATCAGCAACTGGCTCGCGTGCAGGAACAAGTTCCCGGCCTGCGGGTCTTCTGGGACTTCAACCGTCAGGTCGCTTCGGACTACGGAGCCGTGCAGCGCGATCCGAACTCCGGCGTCCAACGATTTGTCGCGCACACGTTGGTGCTCGACTCGCGACTGCGCGTGGTGGCGGTGTTGCCGTTCGACGATCCGGCGACGCACGTCGCGCGATTGTTGCAGTTGTTGGATGCACTACCGCCGCTCGGCCAGCCGCATGTGGCCGAGGTGCAAGCTCCCGTGATGATCGTGCCGCGCATCTTCGAGCCGGACTTCTGCCGCAAACTCATCGCGATGTACGAGCAACATGGCGGTACCGAATCGGGCTTCATGCGCGAGGTCAACGGCCAGACCGTCGGCATGTACGACCACGGTCACAAGCGACGCCAAGATTGGGAAATCCCCGATGAAGAGATCCGCAAGGCGTGCATGATCCGCATTCACGATCGGCTCGTCCCAGAGATCGAGAAGGCCTTCCAATTCAAAGCGACGCGCATGGAGCGGTACATCGTCGCTTGCTACGACGGCACGCAGAACGCGCACTTCCGAGCTCACCGCGACAACACAACGAAGGGGACCGCGCATCGCAAGTTTGCGGTCTCGTTGGTGCTCAACACGGGCGAATTCGACGGCGGTTATGTGTGGTTCCCGGAGTTCGGCCGACAGTTGTTTGCACCTCCGGCAGGCGGAGCGGTCGTCTTCTCATGCTCGCTGTTGCACGAGGCGACGCCGGTGATACGCGGCAAGCGTTACGTCTTTCTGCCGTTCCTCTATGACGATGCTGCCGCTCGCGTGCGTGACGAGAACCTGCGTTTCGTCGCCGGCGACGCCAACACGCCAGAGTCCGCGAAGCAAGCGGCTGCCGGTTAACGGCCAACCGCCAGTGTGGCACGACAGGTTCTCGTTGAGTGTGGCACGACGCTCCGCGTCGTGAGTCGCGACGCAGAGCGTCGCGCCACAATTTGCGCGACTGGTTCTCGTTTGCGGAACTCGTACACTGCCCGGCGCACGCGAGTCGGCGTGGCGAACGATCGCGCGAGCACCTTCGGCAAAGGGAATCCATGCGACGAATTCTGGCGTTCGGCAGCGCGACGCTCCGCCAGCAATTTGAGATCGAAGAATCGGGCGTGGTCGTGGGGCGATTTCGGTTCGACACCGGCGACGGGATCTTCTCACCGGAACAAGTGGTGGAGTTCCAACAGGCTCTGCGAGACGCGGCCAGTCCCCTGCAACTTGGCAATTGGACTCTGGCTCTGACGTTCGAGCACATGGGACTGCGGCACTTCGCGGCGGGTCAGACGAAAGCCGCGTTGGCCGCGTTCGATCGACTCGCGCGGGAGTTTCCTCAAGAGTCGCTGCGGCAATCGCAACTGGCCGAGGCACTGGCGAATTGTGGATTCGGAGCATTGGCTCGCGAGCACGCGCGCCGCGCGATCGCGCTGGCTCCCAACCACGCTCAAAGTCATGAGTGGTTGTACTTGATCCTGACTCGCGACCTGCTGGGACGCCAGTACGCGACGGGATTCGACTGGCCGGGTGCTCGCGCGGCGATCGAAGAGGCGGGACGCTTGGAGCCGTCGAATCTCAATCACCGTTGGAGTCTGGCGATTCACTTGGAACATGGCCGCAGCGGTTGGCGATACGCGAGCGATGCGCCGTTGGCGGAAGCGGCGGACATCTACGAGAAGTTGTCGAAGACGATCCGGCCCGGGTCGTCCGCACCGTGCTGGAAGCGCTCTTGGCCGGCGGAGACGCGGAGCGCGATGCCTTTCGCTTGTTTGCCGGTTCGCCGAAATCCAATCGCGACGTTGCGTCAATCGGGCATCTGCAACGAGTCCTGGCCGGAACCCGGCAGTCGTTGCGTGAGAATCAACACTCGACGCTGCGAATGCAGGATGTCGCCACGTTGTTCGCCGCGTCGAGCATCGAGCAGCTCGGTGATGTGCGAGTCGTGACCAACGAAGCGCCTCAAGCCGGCACGAAATGGTTCGTCGTTCGCGAGGACAACGAACTGCGATTGCTGGACACGTTGATCTCGGAAACCGCGCTGGCGGATCGGCTGCTGCTGGCGTTGGAACAGGACCGCACCGCCGACGCGCGAAAATGGTTCGCCTATCTGAAACCCCGATTTCCAAAATCCGAAACGGGATTCTTCGCCAAGATCGATCCTTTTTCGGATTCGCCGTTCGTGCGCCTCACCACCGCGCCGCAGCCTGATGCCGAGTCGCTCAAAATCGCGGCTGCGATCGTCGCCGTCAGCGGTTCGGAATTTGAAAAGTCGCTCGCGATCTTGGAGACCGCTCGCGCTGCCAGCTCCGAAACGAATCACGTTCAATTCGACCGAGCCATCAGTTGGGGACTGCTCAGCCACGAACGCCACGCCGACGCGTTGAAGATCATCGAGCGGCTCGAAGTGAAGTTCGCGAAGAAGCCGGAGGTCGTGTTCCGCAAGGCGAGTTGCCTCGCAAAAACTGTGGGCGTGGAACAGGCGCTGGAGTATCTCGAACCGTTGCTCGCGCATTTCCCCAAGGAACCACAGCTACAAGTCCAAGCCGCGCGCTGGGCCTCGTCGCTCGGCAAATTTGAGCGAGCGATCGAACTCGCGCGACTGGCGCGGCAGGACTTTCAACACGGTCCAGCCGCGCTAAGTGCCATCGCGCACGCTCTTCTCTTTCACGACGATGTCCCTGCCGAAGCGCTCACCGCCGCCGAGCAAGCCGCGAATCTCGACTCGCGCACCAATCCCGATTCGCTGTTCGTGCTGGCCGCCGTTCAAGCCCGAACCGGCAAGCCGCGCGAAGCCTTGGAATCGCTCGGCCAAGTCATCGACCTCAGACACGCCAGCCCCGATCCCGAAGGCAACGATTGGTACGTCATCGGACTCGTCGCCGAAGAGTATGGCCTGACCGACTACGCTCAACGGGGCTACCGGAAAGTCCCCGCGCCAACCGACGCGAGCCTGCTCAATACACCGCACGCGCTGGCTCAACGCCGCCTGCAAAAGTTGACCGCCGCCCCATGACCTGAGCCGTGTCTTAATACTCAGGCGAGCGGGACTGCGTCAGCCCCCGGTATTCCGCGGACATCCTGTCTCACGACCCACAGCCGGAATGAGAAGTTGATTCACCAAGCGAGCGGTGACCCAATTTCAGTATGTCCGTAATCGCTCACACGCCTCTGACTTTACATGTTGTCTTTCAAGGAACACTGTTAGGCCACTGCTTTATCCTTATCGTGTCTTCATCAGCCATTCGTGGCAATACAACGAAGAATACTATCGGCTCGATAAGATGTTCACAGAGTATCCCAATTGTGACTTTCGGAACTATTCCGTACCGAAGCACGATCCGCTGGACTCCAGCGGTAAACTCAAGAAACAATTGTTGGACCAAATGAATCCCGTCCAAGTCGTGATCATTCTGGCGGGAATGTATGCCGCCCACAGCGAGTGGATTCAGTATGAGATCGAATAAGCGGTGCGCCTTAAAAAACAACAGACCGCATGGGATCTATGTCGAGTTCTCGTAGCGAGTTTCAAGCTCCGTCAGGAGCGAGGGGCGTCGCTTGGTGGATCGGGCGCGACGCTTTAACGCCCGACGAGCGAATGCCGCCACCTGGCAAGCGGGAGGAGTTGCGTCTCGAAACGGGAGGAGGTCCGCGACCGTGAGGAGCTCGGTTCGTCATCACGCTGTTGCAGTTGCTCGCGAATGGCGATGAAACGGGTTTCACGAGTCGCGCTGTTTCCTGGAGTGGGATCCCGCGTGGCCGACACCGCGCGCACGACTTCCACCGGTGCTCTGCTGCCCGATCCAACAAGAAACATCCCAGCCGATAATGGACTGCGGGCGGCAAATGAGCGTTTTGGACTGTGGGCTGACCGTGCGATGATGTTGCGGACAGTCACGACTCGGGCACTTGACCAATCGGCACACGAGCCGTTGCGGCCCCGTGAGCGTATCAATGGAAGGACCGCTATCGGACCAATAGCACTTCTAGCCTGTATTCGGACTGTTGAATTCTTTTGCCTTTCACTTTGTTGCCAAAAACTTCTTTGGCAAAAACATTGGAGGGCAAAACGATGGGACGAGAAGTGGATTTGAAGTCGGATTGGATTGCATCGACTTCGCAAAACTCGGCGAAGGCCCAGCGGTCGTGGTCTCAAGGTGGTTCGCGCCGGGAACCCAGTAGGTTTCCATTGTGGATTTCTTCTCTGTCGAATCCTCGCGCCGGTAGCCTTTGCAAACAAGGCAGGTGTCGAGCCGCTGCCTGGTGATCCGCTTGAGCTTACCGAAGAGATGCAGCTTCCCCGGTGCGCTCGGTGATCCCTCAAGCGATGAAGGCTACGTTGACAGTTCGTGATCGTGCCGCTGAACTCCGAATCTGACTGTGTGCTTTCGCTCGTCAGTCGTTGAAACAGCCGCTCCCTGACGGTCGCGGCTCTCAAACTGCACAGGCTCTCCGAGTGTCAGAGGATTCATCGCATGAAAATTTTGGTGGCGTGGGATCAGCCGGAACAACTCGATTTGTTGCAGGTCTATCTGGGGCTGGGGGACCATGATGTCACTTATGTGACGACGGGCGAAGAGATGCTGGCCGTCACGGAGTCTCGACCGTGGGACATCTTGCTGATGCCGATCACGCTGCCCGATGTGAACCGTGGGTTTGAGATCTTCGAGCAGTTCCGCCGGTCTCAGCCCGACACGCCGGTGGTTGGGGTCTGCGAGCCGCAAGAGGTTTATCGCATCGTCCGGTTTATGACGGGGGGTATGTCGGCTTATATGATTCGGGATTCCAACAGCGACTATCTATTTATGTTGGTCAACGTGCTGGAATCGACCGTCGAAGGGGCGCGAGCGGCTCGCGTGCAAAAGGTGGTGGAGCGTCTGCGCGAAGAAATCGACGCCGTCCGCAAGCTGCAATCTTCGATGATCCCGCAGAAGCTCGATGCACCTCCTGGCTATGAAATGTGTGCGCGGTATGAGTCGTCGCAGATTCGAGTGGTCGGCGGCCGACCGGTCACGATGGCCGGCGGCGACTATTACGACGTCTTCAATCTCGACGACAAGAACATCGTGCTGCTGGTCGGCGACGCTTCGGGACACGGCATGAAAGCGGCCATGTCGATCATGGTCATGCACACGCTCGTCCGCTTGATCCGCACGCAGCGTTACAAAGACACGGCCGCCTTTGTCGCCGAGATCAACAATCAACTGGCGGAAATATCGGTCGTCAACGACGAAGGTGGGTTTATCACTCTGCTGTATGCGATCCTGCGGCTCGACACACAGGACATCCAATGGACCTCCGCCGGACATCCGCTGCCGCTGCTGCAAAACCTCGACACGGGTGAAATTCGCCCGATGGCCGAAGGTGACCCCAGTGGCCTGCCGCTCGCCGTCGTCCCCGGCGTCGAATACGAAACCATCACCACGCCGCTGCCGCCGCATTGCCGAGTCTTGCTCTATACCGACGGACTCGCCGAAGCCTTTCCCGAAGGGAGCGAAGAGGCGGTTCTCCAATTCGGCGAACAGGGAATCATTCGCACGCTTCACGAGACCGCCCACCTGTCAATTGCCGACTCGATGGAGCGGCTCTTTCACGACTCCAATGAGTTCACTCAAGGCTCAGGCCGGCACGACGACACTTCGGTCGTTCTTATCGAACGCTTGAAGGTCGCGGAAACCCAGCCATAGACTCGCCGCTCGTTGGATATCTCCGGCCTACTCAATGAGGCATTGTTCGTTGAATTGTTTAACCCCTACGCCATCGGCGTGGGCGCGACGCGGAATAGCGACTGGCGTTCGCACTCATGGTGATGGCGTTAAACCCGCGCGTCGAACGCGCGCACGCCGATGGCGTAGCGGTTAAACAATTCACCCCTTGTTGGGTCGGCGCGAAAACATTTCCCACTCACCCACTCAGGAGCCTTGCCATGTCCCTCCAGAAACTCTCCCGCCGTGAAATGCTCGAACGCTCGATGTTCGCGACTGCCGCCGCCATTGCCGCCGGTCATGTGATTCAGCCGGTCGCGCACGCTCAAGAATCCAGCAGCCCGAACAACACCATTCGCGTCGCGATCACCGGAGTGAACGGTCGCGGTGGCTCGCACATCTCCGAACTGAAGAAACGCAAAGGGGCCGAGATCGCCGCGATCATCGACGTCGATGAAGCGGTCGGACAACGCAATTGCGACAACCTCGAAAAGGAACTCGGCAAACGGCCCGCGTTCTACACCGACATCCGCAAGTGCCTCGAAGACAAGTCGATTGATGCGGTGAGCATCGCGACTCCGAACCACTGGCACTCGCTGGCGGCGATCTGGTCGATGCAAGCCGGCAAGGACGTCTACGTCGAGAAGCCGGTCAGTCACAACGTCAGCGAAGGTCGCCGCTGCGTGCAGGTCGCTCGCAAGCACAAGAAGATCTGTCAAACGGGAACTCAGAGCCGCTCCGAACAAGGCATGCGCGACGCGATCGCGTTCATCCACGGCGGCGGGATCGGCGAGGTCAAGCTGGCTCGCGCCTTGTGCTACAAGCGACGTGGCTCAATCGGCGCACGCGGCGTGTACGAACCACCGAAGACCGTCGATTACGACCTCTGGTCCGGCCCCGCTCCGCTGAAGCCGGTGACTCGGCCGAAGTTTCATTACGACTGGCACTGGCAATGGGACTACGGCAACGGCGACCTCGGCAATCAGGGCATCCACGAAATGGACAAGGCCCGCTGGGGCCTGGGCAAGCAGACGCTGCCGAACGGCGTTTGGAGCCTCGGCGGCCGGTTCGGCTACGAAGACGCCGGCGAGACCGCCAACACGCAGCTCTGCTTCTTCGACTACGGCGACGCCCAACTCATCTTCGAGGTGCGCGGCCTGCCCTCCAAGGACTTCAAAGGCGCGAAGGTCGGCAACATCTGGCAGGGTCCCAATGGCTACGTCGTGAGTCCTAATTACGACTCGGCCGTCGCGTACACGCCTGATGGCCAGGAAGTCCAGAAATTCAAGGG
>JBJXEX010000333.1:0-12037 GCA_046156195.1 Planctomycetaceae bacterium
ACGCCCCTTGCTCCTCCAGCACACGCTTCAAGCTGGGACCATCCACGAACTCCATCACGAAGAACTCACCCGTCTTGTCCGAGCCACGATCGAAGATCTGCACGATGTGCGGATGATTGAGCGACGCCACCGCCAACGCCTCTTGAAAGAACCGGTCGAGCAGCTTCTTATCCCCGACAAACTCCGGCTTGATCCGCTTGATCGCCACGACTCGTTCCAACTGCCGGTCGCGAGCGTTCCAGACTTCCCCCATCCCACCCGCTCCGATGCGGCCGAGAATCTCGTATTTCCCACCGATCAGCATGCCTGCGGAAATGTTTGGCATCGCCCCAAACACGGGAACGACCGACCCCGGCGGCAGCGGCAGCGCCGTTTGAGCATGGCCGGTCGATTCGTCGAGGTTGTACTTCTGCGGGTTCATGGAAAACTCCAATCGTTAATCGTTTGTTAAAGAGTCAGGCAGCCGGTTCCCCGATCTGAGTAAGCCGAAAACCCGGCCAGCCTTGCAAGAGATTCTTGCGAGCTTCGAGTGGCTGGTTGGAACAGTCTGTAGCTTTTTGAATCAACAGACCGCATGGGAGCTATGTCGAGTTCGTGTAGCGAGTTTCAAGCTCCGTCAGGAGCGAGGAGCGTCGCTTGGTGGATCGGGCGCGACGCATTAACGCCCGACGAGCGAATGCCGCCACTTGGCAAGCGGGAGGAGTTGCGTCTCGAAACGGGAGGAGGTCCGCGACCGTGAGGGGCTTGGGGTGACGTTGATGGTGATCCAAGTTGTCTTGACCGTGCGATGATGTTGCGGACAGTCACGATTCGGGCACTTGACCAATCGGCACACGAGCCGTTGCGGCCCCGTGAGCGTATCAATGGGGTGATGCCGGTGATCGCAGACTGTCATCCTGCGTCCACACAGTGGGCAGCCCCGATCTCCTTCCGCGACGTTCAAAAAGACATCGACGAATTGAGTTCCACCATTCCATTGATGTGGCATCAGAAACCCTCCTTAGGTGCCCTCAACTGCGGCAAACCAAAGGAAGGACCGCTATCGGACCAATAGCACTTCTAGCCCGTATTCGGACTGTTGAGAACATTTGCCCCTTGTGCGGTGATCCTTGCGCTGACTTTCTTTTTCAGAACCGGTCATCCCATAATGCCACCGACATTCGCAGCTTTGGTTTTCGTCTATCTCTCTGGCCAACGATTGCACTCTTAGGAGTCATCATGGGTGAGATTCGGGGACGGTTACTCATCGGCGGGATGGTGCTCAGGAACCTGGAGACGAGCCTCGATCAAGGGGTGCTCGAACCGGGTTGGATGGGGGCGTTGTCAATCGCCCCTCCCCAGCACGAATGCTTGCAACTCCGACGGCCCTATCGTCTCGAATTGGACGATGAGCGAGCTGGTCAAATCGAAGTCACGCACATTGAATCGGTTCCGGGACAGCGGCGACTACGAGCGATCATCCGCGGATGCTCCCCGCTGAAGTGGTCCCCGTATGCTCACGAGCATCATCACGAAGCCGCAGTCACGCTCATTCCGGCGGCCATCTTGGGGGACGCCTAACGGCGGCAGGAGACACCATGGCGCGAACATTAAAAGCCGTCGCGAAGCCCAAAGCGGTGATATCGAATCACACGCGGTGCCATCGAGTGTCCCCAACTGATGTCCTCAACCGTCACGCCGAACGCCGCCGCCAATCGCTGACGCTCGTCCGGACTGGGAGTCCAGCGACCCACCGCAATCGCCTCGATCCGCGAGCACTCCAACTTGGATCGCTCGGCGATCTCTTCGATCGACAGTCCCGTTTCCTCAAACAGCAAATCCATCGTTCGTACCGGCAAGATGATCTCCCTTTAGTGTGGCACGACGCTCCGCGTCGTGAGTTGCGACGCGGAGCGTCGCACCACAATCCGCGCAGAATAGACCTGTTCCGTGAAGTGGCAAGCCTGCCGCTTCGATTCTGACCGTTCTCGAAATCGTCCGCTTCCCTCAACACGGAGTCACTTTGACATGACCACGATGATGACCGAACGGGTCGCTCGTCTACCCAGCGACGACGAAGCCGAACCCAAATTTGAATACCCCGGCCTCCCCACCACCTGCGACGGCGCGGAAGCGGTCGTGTGGGTCGAGTCCCGCATCAGCCAAGGTTCGGGAGCGTTCCCGATCACTAGCTCGACGACGATGGGAGGCGGCTTCAACGCGGCGATGATGAACGGCATCCCCAACCTTTGGGGCGACCAACTGGTCTTCGTCGAGCCGGAAAGCGAACACTCCGCCGCCACCTTCTGCGAAGGCTTCGCGCTGGCAGGGGGACGAGTCACCAACTTCACGTCGGGCCAAGGCCTGATCCTGATGAAGGAGGTGCTCTACACGATCGCCGGCAAGCGGCTGGGGATGGTCTTCAACATCGGCGCGCGAGCGTTGACCAGTCAGGGCCTGAATGTTCATGCCGGACACGACGATGTGTGCGGTGTCGCCGATTGCGGATGGGGAATGGTCTTTGCCCGTAATGCGCAAGAAGCAGGCGATCTCTGCTTGATCTCGCGCCGAGCGGCCGAGGCTTCCAAGACGCCGTTTATGAATGTCCAAGACGGCTTCCTCACGACTCACACCGTCGAGAGCGTCCGGCTGATCGAGCCGGAATTCATGAAACAGTTCGTTGGCAAACCCGAAACCAAACTTGTCAATTACATGGACCCGGCCAGTCCCGTCATGTCGGGGGTCGTGCAAAATCAAGACTCGTACATGAAGGGCAAAATCGCTCAGCGTTGGTATTACGAGCACTGCGAACCCGCGCTCCGCGATGCCTTCGAGGAGTTCTATCTCAAGACCGGCCGCCGATACGATTTCGTGACGCCGTACCGCTGCGACGACGCCGACTACATCATCGTCGGTATGGGCTCGTACATGGAAACGGCTCAAGCGACCGTCGATTACCTCCGCGAGAAACGTGGCATGGCGGTCGGCTGCTTGAACGTCACTTGCTTCCGGCCGTTCCCGTCGCAGGCGATCATCGACGCGCTCAAAGATTGCAAAGCGTTCACGGTTCTGGAACGCATGGACGATCCGCTTTCGACGACCGGCAATCATCTGACTCGCGAGATCAAGGCCGCGTTCTGCGATGCGATCGTCGGACAGAATGGCATCGAAAAGATCGGCCGAGTCCCGCACATCTACTACGGAGCGGCGGGACTCGGCAGCCGCGACGTCCGTCCCGGCGACTTGATCGCCGTCTACGACAACATGGTCGAGATCGGCCCGGACTTCTTCTGCATCGGCATCAAACATCCGTTGAATTTGAACATCACCGAAGACCCGGATCTGCGGCCTCACGGCGGCTTCTCGATGCGCGGGCACTCCGTCGGCGGCTTCGGTTCCGTGACGACCAACAAGGTCATCGCCACCATCGGCGGACAGGTCTTCGGCAAAGACGTGCAGGCCTATCCCAAGTACGGCTCAGAGAAAAAAGGACTGCCGACGACGTATTACCTGACGATCGCCGACTCGCACATCTACACGCACAGCGAACTGGAACACGTCGATCTCGTGGTGCTCAACGACACGAATGCGCTCTTCAGTGGCAACCCGCTGGCCGGTGTTGTGAAAGGCGGGGCGATCTTCATGCAAAGCCCCTACACGACTCCCGCGGAAGTCTGGCAACGCATTCCCGAACATCAAAAGAAGACGATTCGCGAAAAACGCCTCCGAGTTTATTTCATCGACATGGTCAAGATCGCCCGCACCGTCGCGTCGGAAGCGGACCTCGAAATGCGCATGCAAGGGATCGTGCTGCTGGGTGGGTTCTTGAAGCTCACGCCGTATTCGAAAGAGAGCGGCATGACTGACACCGAGGTTTACGCCGGTGTCGAAAAGGCTCTGCAAAAATACTTCGGCAAGCGCGGAGATCAGGTCGTCCAAGACAACCTCAACTGCGTCCGACAAGGCTACAGCGACATGCAGGAAATCCCTGCGGAGATCATCAACGCCTAACTCCAGCCGAAAGCCGACAATTCAAACTCCAACAAATCGAAAATCGAAAATCACAAATCAAAAATCTAAAGGACTCCCGTCATGTCCGTTGCCGAAATCCCCACCAAACTCCCCTCAATGAACGAGGCGAATTCACGCGATCCATTTAACAACAACAGCTACGGCACTCTGGTCGATTCGCCCTACAAGCTGTGCAGCCTGCCGATCCTCGACGTTGATGACTTCAATGAACGAGTCGTCCGAGGCTATGAAGACGGAACCGGCGAGAAAGACCTCCCGGCCGATCTACACATCGCTCGGTCTCTGATCGCTGCCGGCAGCGCGACGCTCCGCGACTTCAGCTACGTCGCTCCCGAAATCCCAGAGTACATCCCAGAGAACTGCACCGGCTGCATGGACTGCGTCACCGAGTGCCCGGATACCGCGATCCTCGGCAAGGTGCTGGCCGAATCGACGCTCGAAGAACGCCTCCAAACGATCACCGATCCGGCCGAACGAGAAGCCTTCGCTCATCAATGGTCGAAGACTCGCAAGTACTACGAAGGCCCGCAGAAGAAAGGCCAGGAAGGCGGTCGCTTCGCGATCATCATCGACCCCAGCAAGTGCAAAGGCTGTGCAGAGTGCGTCACCGTCTGTGATGACGACGCTCTCAAGATGGTCGCCAAGACCGATCCGCTGATGAAGGACATCCGCAAGAGCCATCGCCTCTTCAAGCAGTTCGGCCCGTCCGATGAGCGGTACATCAACGACAACTTGCTGATCGACATGATGCTGAAAGAGAAGTCTCACATCTACGTTGGTGGCGCGGGATCGTGCGCCGGATGCGGTGAAGGGACCGCGCTGCGAATGCTCTGCGCGGCGACCGGAGCAAAGTACGGCGATCAATGGGGCATCATCGCCGCGACCGGCTGCAACACGGTCTATACCTCGACCTACCCGTATAACCCATACCTCGTGCCGTGGACGAACTCGCTGTTCGAGAACGCTCCGGCCGACGCGATGGGCGTGCGCGCTCGCTGGGACCAAATCGGCTGGCAGGATAAGCCTCTGTGGTGCATCGGCGGCGACGGGGCCATGTTCGACATCGGCTTCCAATCGCTCTCGCGAATGTTCGCCTCGGGCATGCCGATCAAGGTGTTCGTGCTCGACACGCAAGTCTATTCCAATACGGGCGGCCAAGCCTCAACCGCTACCTACACCGGTCAAAACACCAAGATGAGCCTCCACGGCAAGAAGTACGACGGCAAGCAAGAACGCCGCAAAGAGATCGCTCAGATCGCCATGATGCACCCGCGGACCTACGTCGCGCAAACGACGTGTGCCCACACCAACCACTTCTACAAAGCGGTGCTCGGTGCGTTGGAGTTCGACGGTCCCGCGATCATCAACTGCTACACGACTTGCCAGCCGGAACACGGCGTCGCCGACAACATGGCTTCCGAGCAAGCACGCCTCGCGGTCGATACGCGAGCGTTCCCGCTGGTGCTCTTCGATCCGCGCCAAGGAGATACGATCAAGAAGTGCCTCTCGCTTCAGGGGAATCCCGCCGTCAAAGAAGATTGGTATAAGAACCCCAAGACCGGTGCCATCGTTGACTTCATTGACTTCGCTCGCAGCGAAGGCCGCTTCGCCAAGCACTTCGACAAAGACGGCAATCCCTCCGAAACGCTGCTGCACGCAAAAGCCGACCGCTTGGCGAACTGGCACACGTTGCAAGACCTTGCCGGGCTACGCTGAAGCTCGATCCGGCCGCGACCTTCTGGAACATTTGGTGGAATCACACAGCCGATGTGGCCAGCATTCGTCTGGCTGAACGGCATCTATGGGAGGAAGTCAACACCTGAACGATTTAGCGTTGGCTTCATGTTGCCTTAAGAATCCCGCCCCTAGATTCTCGCCGTCGTCACTTGTCGATCCTTCAGGACTACAAATAAAGGAACTGCGCCATGTCCACAAACCGTCGAGGGTTCACTCTGATTGAACTGCTTGTCGTGATCGCCATCATCGCGGTTTTGATTGCCCTGTTGCTCCCGGCCGTGCAGCAAGCTCGCGAGGCGGCCCGGCGCAGTCAGTGCAAGAACAACCTGAAGCAGTTCGGATTGGGAATCCAGAACTACCACGACAACACCAAAATGTTTCCGCCGGCACTGCTCAATTCCGGCCGCTATAACAGCGCGGCCTTCTATACCGCCCCGAACCGAGTCTTGAACACCACCGGATGGGCATTGCTCTTGCCATATCTCGACCAACAGGGAGCGGCCAAGGCCTACAACTACAATGTTTGCTCCAGCGTCTCTTCGCCCTATGGTCACACGGTGGCCGGATTGGACACTACCAATCAAACGATCTACTCGTTGGCGCTCGCCGTGCTTCAGTGCCCCTCGCATTCCGAAGCCGGGCTGATCGACACCTATCAGGCGGGCGTGCAGTCCGATTTCTACAGCCGCCTCGGCGCGCGGCGGACCAGCTATCTCTTCAACACAGGTGTCTTCACAGACTACGACGCCCCGTACGACGCTCAGAAAAGCGACGTTCGACAAGGCCCCTTCGGAAACAACGGCGCTGCAAAACTGTCGGACATTACCGATGGAACCAGTAACGCGGTGGCCATTGGCGAAGCCTGGGGCGGAGGTCTCAATAAGACCTCGACTCACTATGGCCCCTGGGGTCTGGATGGGGTCCATACCTGCTGTCACGGCCGCATCGTGAGCGCCTCGGCGAGCACCGTGAATCCCGCGGATTGTTATGTCAGCAACTATGATCGCGACTGGAAGATCAACGCCAACTACGGCTTGAACGCCACGCAGTCCCAATACGCCTGGGGCTGGGGCAGCCGGCATACGGGTGGAGCACATTTTGTGATGTGCGATGGAGCCGTCAGGTTCCTGAATTCAAATATGGATTACACAATGCAATGCCGCTCCATGTATATCCACGACCGGCAGACGGTGAATTTGGGAAATTGATTCTCAGCTTTAGTATTTGATGGGAGCTACAAATGCAGAAGCAGTGCTATTGTGGATTGATCGTCGCCCCATTGATGTTGCTGTCCCTGGTCGGGTGCGGAGGTGGGGGAAGCGGCGACGATCACCCCCAAACCGCGCCCGTTTCGGGAACGGTGACCTATCAAGGCAAACCGCTCGAAGGGGCGACCGTCTATTTTGTCTCGGAAAAGTTTTCCGGCTCCGGCAAGACGAATGCCGAAGGACGCTACGAACTCGTTCAGGGAGCCGTTCCGGGCAAGAACAAGATTTCCATCTCGAAAATTGAGGGTGGCGAGAGTGTCAACACGGACCCCACCTCAGGACTGGATCTTGAACAAGCTCGCGCCGCCTCAATGGCGGCCGAAGCCTCTGGCGGACAGGTAAAGACAAAGCTCGTCAAAGAACTCGTTCCCAAGGAATTTAGCGACCCCAAGAAGAGCACACTCACCTTTGACGTTCCCGCCGCAGGGAGCAAAAGCGCGGACTTCAAGTTGAATTGACTTCAACTTCCGTCTTGGACGTTGCGAAATGTTTAACCGCAACGCCATCGGCGTGCGCGGCACTCGTTTGGCTATCACGCCCACACCGTTGGCTCGAACCAATGTGGCTCGACGCTCCGCGTCGAGAATCGCGACGCGTCGCGTCACAATGCGCACAGGCCAACACAATTCTCACAACGAGTCGCACAATTCAACTGGTTCAGCGAGCGGTATCACTTTGAAATCGTTCAGCGATCTCCTGCCACAACGTCGCGCTAGCAAGTGTCCCGCGATGAAAGTCGGCAATTGAAAAATGCTCGTTGGGGCTATGCAGATTATCCGTGTTCTGGCCCCAGCCGAGCAGCAGCGTGTCCACGCTCAGCAATTCTTTGAGCGTGCCGACCACGGGGATGGAACCTCCCTCGCGAATCATCACCGGCGCGACTCCGAACGCTTCGCGAATCGCGGCATGAGCGGCCTCCATGAAGGGACTGTTCCTATCGGCGACGAAGCCGGGGCAGCCGTGCTGTTCGATGAACTCCAAGCGGCAGCCGGGTGGAGTTTGCTCCCGCAAGAACTGGCCGAGTGATTTGAGCAACTGGTGCGGGTCTTGATTCGGCACGAGCCGGCAGGTGATCTTCGCCGAGGCCCACGCGGGGATGATCGTCTTCGGTCCCTCCCCTTGATACCCGGCAGTCAGGCCGTTGACGTCGCACGTCGGGCGTGCCCAACGTCGCTCGGTGGAAGTGAACCCCTCTTCGCCCCAACCTGCGGTGACTCCCACGCTCGCGAAGAAGTCTGATTCCTGGAACGGTAACGCTGCGAAGCTGGCTTGCTCGGCAGCGGTCAGCGGCAGGACGCCGTCATAGAAGCCGGGGATTTGAACTCGGCCATGAGCATCGTGCAGCGACGCGATCAGCCGCGCGAGCGCATTCGCGGGATTGGTGATTGCTCCCCCGAAGATGCCGCTGTGCAAGTCTTGCTTGGGACCGTGCAAGCGGACTTCGCAGGCCAGGATGCCGCGCAGTCCGTAAGTGATCGCCGGAATGTTCGGTGCGTATTGGCTGGTATCGCTAATGACGGCGATGTCGCTGCGGAGTTGCTCGCGGCGCGCGGCGAGGAACTTGTCGAGGTTTTCGCTGCCGACCTCTTCTTCGCCTTCGATGACGAACTTGACGTTGATCGGTAGTCGCCCCTCAGACTTGAGCCACGCGGCGACGGACAGGACGTGAGTCAGCATCTGGCCTTTGTCGTCAGTCGCGCCGCGAGCCCACACACAACCGTCGCGGACGTCTGGCTCGAACGGCGGCGTCACCCACTTGTCGAGCGGATCGGGCGGCTGCACGTCATAGTGGCCATAGATCAAAACGGTCGGGGCGTTGCCGGCTTTCAGCCATTCGGCGTAGACGATCGGATGTCCGTCAGTTTCGACCAACTCGGTCACCAGGCCCGCGGACGCGAGTTGCTCGCGGACGAATTCCGCCGCGCGGCGAACGTCCGGCTTGTGAGCCGTGATGGCACTGACGCTGGGGATTCGCAGCAGGGCTTTCAGCGTTTCGAGGGACTCGGCTTGATGGGTTTGCAGGTACTCGGAAACGGTGGACATGGTATGAGCAGACTCCTTGGCTCGGCACGAACTTGTTTGATGAGACGTGACCCCGGTCGTCGGAATTGAGGGACCGCTGTCGGACGGTATCGGTCAAAAATCGGAGAGTCCAGGATTGGGATGTCGTAATGAAACGGGGACATCCGAGCGTGTACTGCTGTTGAACGTCGTGGATAAGTGATTGAGTTCGAAGAAATCGGGCTGACCGAGCCGTGGCGAACGAGGCCGTTGTCTCTCAATAAAGCGAAAGTTTGGCCATGCGTATGTTCGATTGGCTCAATGTTCTTCGCCAGACCCGCCGCACATTTCGCCGAGACATCCGCCTTCGCAAGCGCGAGTATCAATGTTGGCCAAGTACAATCGTCAGCATCGAAGCGATGGAACCGAGCGTCGTCTTGTCCGCCACGAGCAGCACCTCCAGCGTCCACATGAATTCCCCGCTGTTGTCGGCAGTCCCCGTCTGGGAACCCGATGGAAATCCGCTGACCGTCAGTCTCATCGGAGCTTCACCCACCCACGGCGACTTGACGCTCTTTCCAAACGGATCATTCCTCTACACGCCGAACGTGAACTTCATCGGCACCGACTCGTTCTCGTTCCAGGCGTTCGATGGTGCGCTGGACTCCAACATCGCGACGTTCACGATCGACGTCACGAACTCCGCTCCTACGGCGGCGGACAGCACAGTCACTGTGTCGCGGAATTCGACGCTGTCGTCCGGTGTGTCAGCGTCGGATCCTGAGGGAGATTCGTTGTTCGTCAGCTTGTTTGGTTTGACGACGGTGAACGGGACTCTCACGCTCAACTCCGACGGCTCGTTCTCTTATTCGCCCGCACTGGATTTCACCGATACTGACTCGTTTTCCTTCGTTGCCTCCGACGGTGTGACGAGTGATCCGCGGTTCACAGCGATCATCGGCCCGGTGAATACCGGTTTCGCATTTCTGCAACTGGATGCTGATGGAGACGGAAGTTTCGAGATTTTGGAGCCGGTCACCGTGAGCGCGACGGACATCACCAACGTGGTGATTTCACCATCCGGTTTGACTTACGGCGCGAGGTTCGCGCGGGCGCGCGTGATGGTGATCGGCCTCCCTGGTCCCATCCACTCGGTGGGCGCGAATCTCACGGAGACTGTGGCTCCGAACATTCAGTTGCTGGAGTTGCACAATGCGGCGAGTGTCGCGACGCCTCCCATGCCCCCGATGCCGATGCCGGGGACAGAGGCGGAAGTCCTGCCAGAGACTGCGCCGAATCGGCTGCTGGGGCGGTTGTACGGCAGCGGCGATGACATTTCGTTTGTGACGATCCAGTTCAATCACGACTCGAATCCCCTGACGATCGAGGGCTTCGCGACGTCGAATCAAGACGGGGTCTTCGTTTATGACCCGGAAGGATTGCCGCACACGTCAGCGACCGTGTGGGCTCGCAGCGTGGTGATCGACCAAATCACGGGGTTGGAAAACTATGGCGGCTGGGCCTCGGTGACATTCACGCCGGAGTCGCGGCAGGTGGCCAATGTAGACACGTTGACGCTGTTGGACGACTCGGATCACGACGGAGCGTCAAGGCGGCCGGAAGTGACCGGTCAAATTGCGGGAGGGGCCGCGGCGGCCGCGGACCTCAACTCGGCGGTGAATGACGCCAACGATGATCGACAGGACGCGATCCAAACGGCGATCGACTCTTTCACGACCATCCTGAGTAACGCGACAGGCCTCTACAACTCTTCGCTGATCACGGTGCAGACCGTCTTGACGAGCGAGCTGGCGGCGTGGACGGGGGACATCACCTCGATCCCGACGGCGACCTCTGGCTGGCAGGATTTGCCCGCGTCCCTGGAATGGGACGACCCCGCAGATACGCCACCGGCCGATTCGATGTACGACATCCCCGAAGCGAATGTTCCCGCGCCACAATTTGAACTCGATCCAATGTTCCGCCAGCAATCCAACGTGGGGCAGGCGCAGTACGCGGACGCGGTGCGAACTGCGAACTCGAATCTCCGCCGGGAGGAACGGGACGCACGAAATCGGTTTGAAGCGGTGATTGCCAACGCCGAGAACCAATACGAAGACGCGGTGATGGCGGCCCAGCATCAGCAAGCCGCGACGCTCAAGAATTACGATTCGACGCAGTTGCAGGTCGTGCTGGACGCGATCGTTCAAATCTTGTCTGGGGTGGCCGATCCGTTGATGCAGAGCATCGCGATCGAACAGGCCAAGCTCGCGCTGCTGCCGGTCGATACCGACTACGCGGCCCAGCGGTACGCGGCTGTGGCTCAATACGGTATCGACGCGGCCGCCGCGACAACGGTGGCCGCTCAGAAAGCCGCGCTGCATAAACTTCCAGGCCGAACGAGCGAAGTCCTATGCCCGCGCCAACGACGCCCACTTGAAGGAGAGTTACCGGATCGTCGCTCAGAAGCAGTACGAAACGCGCCTCGCGACGGCGGAGCAGAACTACGCCAAGGATCTGGCCGATGCGCAACGTGACAATCGGATCAGCAGGACCACCGCAAGCAACAGGCACCGTTTGGCGATGGTCAATGCTCAGATCGGGGCGGCTAACGGTCAGTTGTCCGCGGTCCAAGGCGCACTCAGCAGTTGGCGCGGAGCCAATCCCGGCCCGGCGGCGGATCGCGAATGGGACACCTTCCAAGCCCACAAGGCGCACACGCAGGCGATCAACACGCGCCTGCGGCAATGGGTGACAGACTAGAATGGCACTGCCGCTAGCGCCGCAAGGACTTATGGCATTCGTGAAATGATGACATACGCCCTCGCCGCAATGCGTTTCGAGGCAGGCGTCGAGGGCGACCGAATGTTGCCGAGGCGTGCGACTCAGACCACATTCGAGTGGAACTGCGGCGCTGGATGTTTGGCGTTCGGCGCACACCGGTAGGACGCACGCGCGAGAGCATGTGCTGGGCTGTGACGTTGGCTGTGATCTTGAGGGCGGAGTGAGACGTTGGGCTT
>JBJXEX010000337.1:0-9012 GCA_046156195.1 Planctomycetaceae bacterium
CCCCCCCCCCCCCCCCCCCCCCCCCCCCCCCCCCCCCCCCCCCCCCCCCCCCCCCCCCCCCCCCCCCCCCACCCCGCGTTCTCCGTTCTAAATGCCGACACCCGACCCCGCGTTCCCACACCAAGGAGCAACTCATGCCTCGTCGCTTGCGGATCGAAATGGCGGGTGGCGTGTATCACGTCACCAATCGTGGCGTCGATCGCACCGACATCGTGCGGAATGACGCTGATCGCGAGCAGTGGTATCGCTACTTCACCCGCGCCGCCGTCCGTTGCCACTGGCGAGTCTTTGCTGAAGTCCTCATGACCAATCACTTCCACATCTTCCTCAAGACTCCCGAACCGAATCTGTCCGAAGGAATGCACGCAATCGAGAGCAGCTACGCGACCTACTTCAACAAACAACACGGCCGTCATGGAGCACTGTTTCAAGGTCGTTTTCACGCCGTGCTGGTCGAGCAAGAGTCACACGCTTGGTCGCTGAGCCGATATGTGCATCTCAATCCCTACCGAGCCAAACTGGCCAGCCAACCGGCCGCGTACCGTTGGTCGAGCTATCACTGGTATCTCGATCCGCAAAACGCTCCCGAATGGTTGGACTGGCGCACCATCTTCGCGGAGTTCGGCGGAACCGAAGCAGCGGCTCGGATCGCCTACAAACGGTTTGTCGAGCAGGACATGAACGGGCCAACGGATGACCCGTTCAAAGACGCGTATGCAGGAGTGCTACTGGGAAGCGAACCGTTCGTCGAACGCTTTCGGCACTTGGTCGATGACCCCAACGGAAATCCCTGCGAGCCGCGCCGCCGCGTGACTCTGGCCGACGCGATCGCCGCCGTCGTCTCTGCCTTTGAAGTGACTCCAGAGTCATTGGCCGTGGTCGGCCGCCACGGCAATGCGCCTCGTGATGCGGCGATCTGGTTGTGTCGCGAACTGACCCGCCATTCGCTCGACGAAATCTCGGCTGAGTTCGGCGGTGTGACTCGCAGTGCCGTCACCGATGCCGTCCGCCGCTGCGACAAGCGTCAGCAGGCGATCGCGTCGTATCGGGTGTTGTGTGTTGCCGCGCGCCGTTTGGCCGAGCAGGGGTCGCGCGAAGAGGGGTCGGGTGTGCGAATTTCAGAAATCGCCGCTGGAGGTTTGAGAAATGGGGAAATCGAGAACGGCGATTTCTGAAATTCGCACACCCGACCCCAGTTCTAGTCGGTCATCTCACGAGTCGTCGATGGCACACGCTTCTTGGGCTATCGCGTGTTTCCCGATCACTGCTTGTTGGCCCGCGAGAACGTCGTCCGCACTCGCCGCCGTCTACGGAAGATGCAGGCCGATTTCGCGGATGGCTTGATTTCGGCGGAACAAATTACGCAACGGATTCGAAGCTGGATCGGCCACGCCGGTCATGCCGACACGCATGGCTTGCGGACGCGGTTATTTACCGAGACAACCTTCGGCCGAGCGGAGCATTCTTAGAGCGGCAGAGCCGCAAACATTGTGGCACGACGCTCCGCGTCGTGAGTTGCGACGCGGAGCGTCGCACCACAATGTTGCCTCGAACGCTGCGCTTGGGGAGACGATCGAATCGTGTTTTGCGTGGGGGCTCCTGGAACAACAATCCGAGGAACACCCGCTCGGCCAATCGCAACAGGAACACTCCCGACAACCGGAACAACAACACAGGCTTCCGCGTTGTCTGTGTTTCGCGGCCCAGCACTCCACGGGCGGCTCGGCAATGTGCCGAGCCGCTTTCAGGCCAGAGCCGTCGGGTTCACGGACCCGCCGGGCGTGCCGTGGCGTGAGTCCAGATCGTCGCCCCGCGTCGCACGAGTTGACTCGTGTGGCCAAACATCAAACCGCCTCGGTGGGACTGGTAGGCTTCAAGAGGCCGAACGCCCCACCGAGGTATTTTCTGGTGCGTGGCGATCCTTTGATTAAGGACCGATTGTGATTAACGTGTCCTTCTGAAAGGGACACATCATGCGGGATGTCATTCGGGAAAAACTGGCCGACGCCGTCACGGCCGAACTGACGCAGCTCACCAGGCGTGATGTCCGGCTGCCGCAGGTGCCTCGGAAAGTTCAGGCGATCATCGGCATGCGCCGTAGTGGGAAGACCTGCTTTCTGCATCAGTGCCAACTCGATCGGCTGCAAGCCGGAGCGCCGCGCGAGTCGCTCGTGTATTTCAATTTCGAGGACGATCGGCTCGCGGGGTTGCAGGGGGCGCAGTTGCCGTGGGTGCTCGAAGAGTACTTCTTGAGATTCCCTCAGTTCCGCGATCAACAGCGAGTCACATTCTTCTTTGACGAACCGCAAGTGGTGCCCGGCTGGGAGCAGTTCATCCGTCGCATCATCGACACCGAAAAGGTCGATGTCTTCGTGAGCGGCTCTTCGGCGAAGTTGTTAAGCCGCGAAGTGGCGACCGCTCTGCGCGGCCGGGCGATGGAGACGATCATCTATCCCTTCAGCTTCCGTGAGTGCCTGCGGCATCGTGATGAAGAGCCGACTGGCGATGCGAGCTTTCTCGCCAAGGCCAAACGATCGGCGGTGGAACGGGCCTTTGCCGACTACTTGCGGATGGGCGGATTTCCAGAGGCTCAAGGAGTCGAAACGCAAGACCGCATTCCGCTGTTGCAGGGATATGTTGATTCGGTCGTACTGCGTGACATCATCGAGCGGCACGGGATCCCCAATGTGATCGCGATCCGCAGCCTGACGCGGCAATTGCTCGGCGCGGCCGCGAATTTGGTCAGTGTGCATCGCGTCTTTAACGACCTGAAATCGCAAGGTGTCTCGGTCTCGAAAGACTCGTTGCACGCGATGCTCGCGCATCTCGAAGACGCCTTCTTGATTCGACTGGTCCCCATCGCGACGACCAGCGAGCGGCAACGGCAATCGAATCCGCGCAAGGTTTATCCGATCGACTCTGGGTTGATCGCCGCCTTCGATCGCACCGGTCGAGCCAATCAGGGTTACGCTCTGGAGACGGCGGTCCTGATCGAGTTGCAGCGTCGGCGCTGTGAGTTGGCCTATGTGCGGACGCCTGACGGTTTCGAAGTGGACTTTCTGGCGACTCCACTTTCAGGAAAACCGACGCTCATCCAAGTCTGTGCAGACCTCAGTCAGGCCGACGTTCGGGAGCGCGAGTTCCGCGCGTTCGAGTCCGCTCGTGCCGTTTATCGCAAGCTGACATGCCTGCTGTTGACGACTTCAAGCACCGATGCCGCCGCCGCTCAACAAGTGGCCCCACCCGGAGTCACCGTGCGGCCTGCCTGGGAATGGATGCTGGAAGAATGAGAGGGCGAGCGTGCGAATTTCAGAAATCGCCGCACTCGACTTTTCCGCTTCCCACGCACACAACGGTGCTTTCTGAAATTCGCACCCCCCGACCCCGCGTTGCTCAAACTCGCGGTCCCCACGACGAAACGCGCACGCCGTTGGCGTAGCGGTTAAACATTTTGAACGCGGCTACGATCAAAAAAGGAAACCACTCCGTGACCGACACAACACGATCGACCGAGATCAAGCCACTCGCACCGGGGCAACTCCCCGCTTGGGAAGTGGCCGAGCTTCCTGAACCGTTGCCGTTCTCGTTTCGGAATGCGTTCAAAGTGATCGGCCCCGGCGCGATCATGTTGGCCGCGTCGATCGGCGGGGGGGAGTGGTTGATCGGGCCGGCGACAGTCATCAAGCATGGGCCAGGGGTGCTCTGGATCGCGACCGTCGCCATCGTGCTGCAATTGATCTTCAACCTCGAAGGGATTCGCTACACGCTCTACACGGGCGAGCCGGCGATCTCTGGCATCATGCGCTTGAAGCCCGGCTGCCGCTTTTGGGGCGGGGCGTATGTCTTGCTGACGGCCATGCAACTGGGAGTTCCCGCGCTCGCTCCGGCGGCGGCCGTGACGGTCTTCGGAATGATTCGGGATCGAGTCCCAGTGTCCGCGCCCTCGGATCAAGAGTGGCAAGACGTGGCTCATGCCGGGGCGGTCGCGGCCGAGGCGATGCTCCACGATCAACAGCAAACGGCGACGGCGGACAACGGTTTCAACCTCAAGATCACTTACGGAATCATCGTGGTCACGCTGCTGATGCTGATGTTCGGCGGGACGATCGAGCGGATGCTGGAATGGTCGTCGTGGTTCATGATCGCGTACATCTTCCTCTTCTTGATCGCGGTCAATGTCTGGTTTGTGCCGAGTACACAGTGGTTGGTGACGCTGCGCGGCTTCGTGAGTTTCGGCGAGTGGCCAAAGGGGATCGAGCCGCTGTTGATGGCGACGTTCTTCGCGACGGCGGGATCGGGCGGGATCGGCAATCTGACGATCTCGAATTGGATTCGCGACAAAGGCTTCGGCATGGGAGCGGTGGTTGGGGCGATCCCCAGCGCGGTCGGAGCCAAGGAGATTCGACTCTCGCATGTCGGCAAGGTGTTCGCGATCACGGCTGACAATCTGCGGCGCTGGAGAATCTGGTGGCGGTATGTGATGCTCGACCAAATGTGGGTCTGGGCGTTGGGCTGCTTCTGCGGCATGTTCCTGAACGTGAACCTCGCTCAAGCGATCATCGCTCCCGGCACGGACCTCTCGAAAATCGGAGCCGGCGCGTTTCAAGCTCAATACATGCGGGACCACTTCTGGTCGGCGTTGTGGATTCTGGGATTGCTCAACGGCTTTTGGATTCTGTTCTCGACACAGTTGGGGAACACGGACGTGTTGATCCGCACGCTGACCGACACGCTGTGGACTGCCAGCTCGCGCGTCCGCTCGTGGCGCGACGGTTCGATCGCGAAGGTCTATTACTCGTTGCTGGCGGTCTTCACGGTGTGGGGGTTGATCGCCGTGCATCTGGGGAGCGCGATGACGCTCTTCAAGTACCTGGGGACAATGGCCGGAGTCGTGATGGCGATTGCCAGCGTGCAACTCTATTTGGTCAACACCCGCCTGCTGCCTCGCGAGCTGCAACCGAGTTGGTGGCGCAAGGGGGCGCTGCTGTTGTGCTCAGCGGCGTATGGGACGATGTCGTTGATCGCTGGTTACGACGTGGTGCGGAAGTGGTTCGGGTAGGTGGCGGTTTGTGGCGCACGGCGACCGATAAGTAACCCGAAGCGTGAGCGAGGGCGAACGCTCTACACGGCTTGAAATCCGGGTCGATCACATCTTGTGACGCTCGCCCTCGCTCGCCCTCGCTCACGCTTCGGGTTACTTAAGTCCTGGCGTGCGCCACAGCGGTTGCACCCATTCCAGCAACTGTGTCTGCAACCAATCGCGTGTGCCGTTGCTGTGGGCGAGATAGCCGAGATGTCCGCCTCCCTCGGCGATGTGGAGTCGCACGTTGGCTGGCGGTGACAGACGCTCGAAGGACGCAACCGGAATCAGCGGATCGTTGCGAGCGGTCAGAATCAGCGTGGGGATTCGAATCGCGGGAATGAATTGCTCGGAGCTGCATCGCTGGTAGTAATCGTCGGCGCTGAGATAGCCGGAGCGAGGCGCGGTGAACTGGTCATCGAACTCGACGAGCCGACGTGGTCTCCGAGGAAACGCCGGGGGAACGAAGTCGGAGCGCTGTTGCTGAAGCTCGCTCAGTCGCTGCAACAACTGTCGCACGAAGTAAGCGTCGTAATGCCGCAGCGGCCAGCGCGACAGGCCGTAAGTACACGTCGCCAAATCAATCGGAGGATTGACGGCCGCCGCTCGGACCAGTTCGAAGGGGACTCGCTCAGGTGCCTCGCCGAGCAATTTCAAAATGATGTTGCCCCCCAGCGAGAAGCCGAACAACGAGATCGGCGAATGGGGGCACCACTCGATCACCGCTCGCAACACGGCCAGCACATCGTCCGAGCAGCCCGCGTTGTACGGCTTGATTGCCAATCCGAAACCGGCTCCGCAGCCGCGCAGGTCGAGTCGAAACGTCCGCACGCCGCGTTCATTGAGCATCGCGGCCATTCGCACCAAGTACGCGCTGCGATGACATCCCGCCAGCCCGTGCAACATCACGACGATCGGCCCGGCACTCGGCCAATCGGGCGGGCAGTCGTCGTGAACGGCCAGCGTATCGCCATCCGGCAGAGGGACGTGGCGAATCACGGCTCGCTCCGCGGGCAAGCGGCCGGGGAAGAATGCTCCGGCGAGCGTCTGTCGATGACCTCCCGCCAAGGCCCAGTGAGATTGAAACGGCGGAATCGTGATCGGTGGCATAAGGCGGGTATTCGAGCGAGTTCGTGGCGACGAGAATAGCCGTGCTTCGGAACTCTCTGTTGTCGCAAGCTCGTCTTTCGATAGAGTCCCGCGCCGTTGATGGAGCGGGGAATTGAACTGTTGAGGAGCGACGATGCGTGCGACGAAAGTGTTGTTTTGGCTGGCTCAGTTGGCGGGCGTGGCGGCGACGATCTGGTTGTTGTGGGGATCGAATCTGCCGCTGGGAGTTCCCCACGAATGGACTTGGGATCGCATTCGGTTCGACGAGGCGGATTTGAAAACCACCGCGTGGGGCTGGGGCATCGTGGGGTTGGCGACCGTCGGTTATTTGCTGTTCTGCTTGTTCGCCGATCGCCGAGTGCTGGAGGCGAATCGTTGGGAGATGACCGGTTGGCTGGCGGCGCTCGTGATCGTCGGCGCGACGTGGCACGGCATCGTTCAGGAATGCCCGCCGGAGCCAAATAGTCTCAACAAGGTCGGCTTCGTGCTGTGGTATCACGGCTTTCAAGGTTACTACGAAGAGGCGAAAGGCCGCGCGAGTAACGAACCGGACTACCTCGCCAAGTACGCCGATCGAATGCGTGAGGGGGACGTGTTGCACTTCGGCACGCATCCGCCCGGCTTCATTCTGCTGCACAAGTCGGTCATCGCGGTTGTGCATCGCTTTCCGAGATTGCAAGAGTGGCTGCTGGAGTACCAGCCGGACTCGGTGCGTAAAGGATTGCGGATCATCGCCGCGAACTCGGTGCGATCGTCGATCCCGCTGACGGAGCTTGATCGCGCGGCGTTGTGGCTGTCGGGATTGCTGGCCGCACTTGCGGCGATGAGCACGGTGGTGCCGCTGTTCTTTCTTGCTCGTCAAACATGCGGTCGCGAGGTGGCCTGGCGAGCGGTTTGTCTCTGGCCGCTGGTGCCGGCGTTGGCGGTGTTTTATCCAGTGTCGGATTTGTGGTTGCCGTTCTTCGCGACATCGTTCCTGGCGGTCTGGGGCCGAGCGTGGTCTCAACGCTCGGTCGCAGCCGGATTGCTCGCTGGATTGGTGATGTTTCTGGGGATGACGTTGAGCCTCGCGATGCTGCCGATCGCGTTTCTCGCGGCGATGTGGACGCTGGCCGACTGTGCGTTCGGAGAACAAATCGAACCGATCGGGACTCGCTCGAAGCAATTGGCTCAGTGCGTCGCGGCCGCGCTGGCGACGTTCGGCGTAGGCGTGGGACTGACCTGGTGGTTGTCTTCGCTCGATCTGCCGAGCGTGTGGATGCAGAACTTTCGGAATCACGCCGGCTTCTACGCGAAGTACCCACGGACGTTTTCGTCATGGCTGTTGGTGAACCCGATCGAGTTGGCTCTGGCGGCTGGCACTCCGGTGTTTCTCTTCGCCGTTTCGAGTTGGCTGACCAGCACGAAAGGAAGCCTGCGTTCGGGCCGCTCGTTGGCGAGCTTTCGGTTGTGGTGCTTCATCACTCTGGCCGTGTTGTGGTTGACCGGCAAGAACTCCGGCGAGGCAGCTCGGTTGTGGATCTTCCTGATGCCGTGGCTGCTGTGGGTTTCCAGCCGCGAACCGGAGATCACCGCCAAGATCGTCAACGGCCCCGGCCAAACTCTTCCCGAATACACCGGCACGCCGGCTCGCGGTTGGTTGCTGCTGATGGTTCTGCAAGCGATCGTCTGCACCGCGACGGTCAGCAAAGTGGATGGGTTTCATTTCAAGACGACAGTGCCGATGGATGTCGCGCCTGTGGACTCTGAGAAATGAACGAACCGGGGTCAGGCACTTCGGAATTTCGGAATTGGCTGGGGCCAATTTCGAATTTCCGAAATGCCAGACCCCTGAACCGTCACCGCTTGGCCACGAGTCGAATCGCGATAGACTGCCGCGTGAAAATTAAAGTGACTTGGAGAATCCTGTGATGATCGCGACCGAACTTGCTCCGCCAGAGACGCTGGCCGAATTGATGGATCGACTGGGCAACGTCCCGCTCGACCGCATTCGCATGCACCCGTTCCCCGGAAAGGCGACTGTGAACGACGTCCTCCGGCTGTGCGACCGCGAACCGAAGCGTTTGTGCGAACTGATTGATGGCGTGCTTGTGGAGAAAGTCATGGGACACGAGGAAGCGCGATTGGCCACATGGCTCGGAATTCACATGGGGAAATACCTCGAAGAGCATGACTTGGGGATCATTGTCGGAGCCGATGGGCCACACCAAGTCTTGCCGGAGCAGATTCGGTTTCCCGATTTGGCTTTCATCGCGTACGACAACATCCCCGAAGAGGCTGACCCGCATACGGCCGTTCCGGACTGGATTCCCACGCTTGCCGTCGAAGTCATCAGCAAGAAGAACACGAAAGCCGAAATGGCGCGCAAACTACGAGACTACTTTGAAGCGGGAGTCGAACTGGTTTGGTATGTCGATCCGCCGACTCGCAGCGTGCGGGTTTATCGCTCACCGGAGTCCTGCGTCACGCTGACCGATGCAGACATGCTCGACGGCGAAGATGTTCTGCCGGGCTTTCAAATCTCGATCGGGGAATGGTTCGACCGAGCCTTGCGCGTGCGGCCGAGTTCGTAGCCATGTCCGGCACGACCACTTGTGAGCCATTGGTATGGATACCACTCGAAAGCGTCGGCAATTTCACCACCTCTGCACTCTTCGCTTCTCTGCGGTAAAAGAGAAGTTGCCGGCTCTTTTATCGCAGAGAAGCGAAGAGCTTGGCCCGGCGGAGCCGCAACCAAAACATTGCCGAGTTCCGATTGGGAAGACGCCAAACAATCTCACATCATTCTGCCCACCCATCATTCTGCTGACTTCCGGCAAGCA
>JBJXEX010000342.1:0-9233 GCA_046156195.1 Planctomycetaceae bacterium
TGCTGCTGTAAGTTGCTGTTGTTGTTCATGACCGCCATCCTTGGCTTGAACTCGAAATCTCACCCCAAAACCAGATAACTCATACCACAAACTGTAGTCCCCCCCCAACAGGAATGGCGGAGAGCCACTATAGCCCAATCGCCGCGCGCCTTCAAAAGCGGAGCAGCCCCCGCCAGAATGCTCCCCCTCTTACGATCCAACACGAGGTTTTTTATGTCCACCCGACGCACCGTTCGCTACTCTGCGCTCTCCGAAGTCGTTCAAGACGCCGAGCATTTGATCGGCAACCATCACACGGTTGGGAATTGGTCGTTCGGGCAGATTTGTCAGCATCTCTCCAAGACGATGAACGCCTCGATTGACGGGTTTGGGTTTCAGGCTCCGTGGTGGGTCAGGTGGTTGGTTGCTCCCATGGTGAAGAACTCCTTCTTGACGAAGCCGATGAAACCTGGCTTCAAGATTCCCGAATACGGCAAGGCGTTCCTGCCAGACGACTCGGTGCCCGCCGAAGAGGGATTGCGACTCTTGAAGGCGGCGGTCGAGCGACTGTCGCACGAGACTCCGACCGCATCGCACCCAGCCTTCGGCAAATTGGCGAGCGAAGAGATCATGCAGTTGCATCTCCGGCATTGCGAAATGCACATGAGCTTCATCGTTCCTGCCGAAAACGGGCAGCCACATGTGTAAGCCGAACGGCAGGACTTAAGTAACCCGAAGCGTGAGCGAGGGCGAGCGGATTGACCTCGACAAGATCCCGCGTTCTGGCGAACGCGGCTACGAACGAACCATGAAACTCTCAGAACTGATCGCTGATTTTGATGGTCTCGACGACCGCGAAAAGCTCGAACTTCTCGTCGAGCTTTCAGACGAGCTGCCTGCGCCGTCGGCCGGTCGCGTGGCGGGGCCTCCTGCGGAAAGTTGCCGTGTGCAGGAGTGTCAGACGCCGGTTTATCTGTGGGTTGATGTGGTCGATGGGCGGGTACGGTTGGAGGCGGACGTTCCCAAGAAATCGCCGACCGTTCGAGGTCTGGTCACGCTGATGGTTCAGGGATTGGCGAACGCCTCACCCGAAGAGATCGCGAAGATCCCGGACGACATGGTCGGGCACCTCGGCTTGGAGACCGCGCTGGGAATGCAGCGGCAGCAGGGGTTTCGGGGGGTAATTGCTCGCATTAAACGCGAAGTCCGAAAACAGGCGGCGGCGGCAAGTTAGTCCGGCAGCAGCGGTTGTACGCCAGAGTTGCTCATTTCTGGACCAGAAGCTCGGAACCGGTCTTCTCAACTGGAGATCGGCCGATATTCTCTCCCCCCTCGCGGGCGAACGAACTTCCGCGATCCCGCCTGACTGTTATGACGGTCACGATCCCTGCCAACGCTGCCGATGACGAAATCCGTATCGGCCTAGTCATCCTTAGAACCCAGAAACCTCGTCGAACCTCGATATTTTGTTTGCCCCGATTGACCGGGCTGAGTCAGATACTCCCGCTCCTGGGCTGGAACTTGGCCGCCTCTTGTTGACCCACGAATGGAGACCTGTCGGATGACTGCCGCCACTGTGACCCCGACCCCTGAAGCTGACGTTGCTGTCGTGAAGCTCCTGCCCGGAGTTTTGCCTGCGTACACCTACATTCCCGGTTCGTCCACGCCACACCCGATTCGGCATCCCAGCGGTCACAGTTACGGTCGCAAGAACCGCGTGGTGAAGCCGCTCTCGCCCGAAAACTGGCAAGAGAACCGGAGCTATCTGCTGGCGATTGATCTCTTCAATCACGGCTATTACTGGGAGGCTCACGAAGAGTGGGACCGCCTGCTGCGAGCATCCGGCAACGAGTCTGTTGTGGGCCGCTTCCTCAAGGGTCTCGTGAAGATGGCCGCCGCCGGCGTGAAGGTCCGCGAGCACAGCATTCACGGAGTCCGCCGTCACGCCGCCTCCGCGGGCGAAGTTTTCGCCGATGTCGCTGCTGAGAATGAAGACGAGCGTTACTGCGGTCTCGAATTGACGCACCTGCAATTCGCCGCTGATCGTGCCGCACAGCTTGCGTACAAAGAGCGACATGCCGCCGGCAAAGCCGCTCGCGTCTTTCCTTTCTCGCTCGAACCGTTCCCGTTGCCGTTCGCCTAGTATGTCGGTAATCACGGTCCAGACTGGTGCGCGACTGCATTTCGGCTTGCTCGCCGTTCAAGCGGCGAGAGGCCGGAACTTCGGCGGTGTCGGCTTGATGATTCAGTCGCCCGGATGTGAGTTGTCGGTGATGGCCGCCGACCGCGACGAATGCTCGGCCGAGCCGGAATTCCAATCACGACTGACCGCTTGGCGAGATGAGTATCGCCGCCAATGTCCCGTCGAGCGTCGGCCCCCCGCGTGTCGCATCCAACTGTTGCGAGCGATGCCATCACACTCCGGCTTGGGTTCGGGCACACAGACCGCGCTCGCGTTGTCCGCCGCGTTGGCTCAACTCAGTGGCGAACACGAAGTCGCCGCGACGGAGTTGGCTCGCCGAGTCGGTCGCGGCGCGCGATCCGCGCTCGGCATTCACGGCTTTGAACGTGGTGGTCTGTTGGTTGAAGGGGGAAAGCGAGAACCGAATGACATCAGCCCACTCGTCGCGCGACTTGATCTTCCCGAAGAGTGGCGAGTGTTGCTCGTCACCCCCAACGATCGTCGTGGCCTTTCGGGTGACGCGGAACGTGCCGCGTTCGCGAGACTCACTCCCATGCCCGCCGCGCTGACCGAATCGCTTTGCCGAATCGTGTTGATGGAGTTGTTACCCGCCATCGCGACCGGCGACTTTTCATCGACCGCCTCCGCCCTCCAAGAATTCGGACAGTTGAACGGCTCGCACTTCGCGCCGGTCCAAGGAGGGATCTTCGCCGATCCCCAAATGGCCGAGTTGGCCAACTGGCTGATCGCTCAAGGCTGCGTCGGAGTTGGCCAATCCTCTTGGGGACCGACGCTGTGGGTTCTCTGCCGCGATGAAGCTGAGGCGATTCGTTGCCGTGAACAAATCGCCTCACGTCCGTCGGTCCGAGCTTGCACGATTCATCTCACGGCCGCGAAGAACAGTGGAGTCGCCTCGCTCCGGTGAGCGTGGCGAAAAAGTTGTTTAACCGCCACGCCATCGGCGTGCGCGCGAACGTCCGTCGTTGTTCCTCGATCCGCCCACGCCGTTGGCGTAGGGGTTAAACAAGAAATTCAACACGCTCTGGCGAGCGTGGCTACGAAGGGACCACATGAACTACGAACGAAGCCACGAACTCATCGGTCGCGGCGAGAGCCGATTGCTGATCGTCGATGTGCAAGAAAAGCTGATGCCGGCGATCCCCGTGCGCGAGTCGCTGATCGCGAACTGCCGCAAGCTGATCGAGGCCGCGAAACTCTTCGGCGTCCCAGTCACGGCGACCGAGCAGTACGCGAAGGGACTTGGCCCGACGGTGCCGCAACTGCGCGAGTTGCTCGACGGCGCGGCGATCCCGGACAAAGTCTGCTTCAGCGCGGCCGAGTGCCTCGGCTGGGGGACAGCGGCCGAGCATCCCGATGGCCGCTATCAAATCGTCGTGGCGGGAATCGAAGCTCACGTCTGCGTGCTGCAAACGGTGCTCGACCTGCTTTCGAGCGGCTATCAAGTCTTCGTCCCCGCCGACGCCCTCGCCAGCCGAGCCAAACTCGACTGGAAGATCGCCCTTCGCCGCCTGTCCGCCAGCGGAGCGATCATCACCACGACCGAATCGGTGATGTTCGAATGGTGCGCGGCGGCTGGCTCAACGGAGTTCAAGAAGCTCAGTCAACTCATCAAAGGTTCGTGAGCAGGATCTCAACAGATGATGGCGATGTGTCGAATGGGCTGGCCCGAAGGGTCACAACGAGCGGCGTAGTCGTGAGCGTGATTGCGAATGTGGCGTGATCTTTCTGGGACTGATTCTGGCGATGCGCGTTTCGTGGCGGTGAATCTTGAGTGACAGTCGATCGAGTTCTGCGGCTACCTCGGCCGGAGTTTGTGGGCGGTCGTAGGGGTTCGTCCGCAGCATGTCGGAGACCAGATCGTCGAGGTCGGCGTGAGCTTCCGCGCGCATCGCGCTGACCGACGGCGGGATCGTCGTGAGGCGGGCCATGAGCTTTTCCATGACGTTGTGGCCGGGGAACGGCAGCTCGCCGGTGATGAGTTGGAACAGCGTGCATCCCAAGCCAAAAATGTCCGAACGGATGTCGGCGTGCTGGGCGCTCATCGCTTGTTCGGGCGAGATGTAATCGGGAGTCCCAATAACTGCTCCGGCTTGAGTCACGTCGTGGAGGGAGGTCATTTCGCGTGCGATGTGAACCAATCCGAAGTCGAGGATGTGCGCGTGCGGCGTCAGAAAATCTGGATCGGGCGTGACGAGAATGTTCGACGGCTTGATGTCGCGGTGAACGAGTCCATGCTCGTGAGCGTGCTGTAAGCCGAGCGCCGCCTGACGAACGACCTCGCACGACCAACTGACCGGTAGCGGAGCCTGATCGCGCATGATCGCGAACAGGTCGCGTCCCGGCAGAAAATCCATCACGAGGAAATGGCAGCCGTCCGCGACGCCGGAGTCCAACGTCCGCACGATATGTGGATGACTCAGTGCGGACGCCGCTTTGACTTCTTGCAGGTAACGCTTGAGTCCCTTCGGACTCCCGATCCGCGTCATGATTTTCAGAGCGACGAGCTGTGGCAAACAATTCGATCTGCCGTCTGATCGGTCAGTGGCGAACGAACTGGCAACGGTGCGAGCTTTCGTGATCGGCTCGGCGAGGAACACGAGGCCCATGCCGCCGCGACCAATCAAATCGAGCAGACGGTACTCGCCAACTCGCAGTTGTTCATGGCCGTCGAGCAACTGTGTCGCCTGCCAGCGCGTCAGCCAGCGTTGCTTGACCAGCCATCTCGTCAACTCGCGCGGATCCGACAGTGAGCGGGAGACGTCCCTGGCTTCCAGAAGCTGCTCGTGTGCGAGCAACTCGCTGCGTTTGAGCAGCGCGAGGAATGCCTCCACCGATTCCGTTCGTAGCATCGACTGACCCCTGGCCCGTGGTTGTTCTCCGGTTGTTGAGGTAGCGTACCGAGCATCAGATTGTTTCCAAGCTCGTTCCAAAGTTGCCGGGCGATATTAGACTCGCGATGGCGAGCCGAGGCCCGTTGTACCGTGTTTCGTTCTGACCCGACGGCAAAAGTCCCGCGAGGAAATCAGCGATGCGACCTTTGGGACAAACCGGATTGCTCGTCACCCCGCTCGGTTTCGGAGCATTCAAGATCGGGCGTAACGAGAAGGTCAAATACCCGCAGCCCTACGATCTTCCGAACGAATCGGTGGCCGAACGATTGCTCAACGGAGTTCTCGACGCCGGGATCAACTTGATCGACACCGCGCCGGCCTACGGCATCAGCGAGGAACGGATCGGCAAGTTTCTCGCGTCGCGCAGAAACGAGTTCGTGCTCTCGACCAAAGTCGGCGAGCGGTTCGTCAACGGCGACTCCTCGTTCGACTTCACCGCTCCCGGAGTTCGAGCCAGCATTGCCGAAAGTCTCAAGCGACTGCGAACCGAGGTGCTCGACATTGTCTTCGTGCATTCCAATGGCGACGACCTCGCGATTCAGCAACAGACGGACGTCGTGCCGACGCTGCAAAAACTGAAACGCACCGGCGACATCCGAGCCATCGGATTCTCTGGCAAAAGCCCCGCCGGTGCCGAAGCCGCTCTCAATTGGGCGGACATCGTGATGGTCGAGTATCACCTGCAAGACACGTCACACGAAGGTGTCATCGCGTCGGCGGCGAGTCGCGGACTTGGAGTGGTCGTCAAGAAAGGGCTGGCCTCGGGACACTTGCCGCCGGAGAACGCGATTCGATTCGTCTTAGCCAATCCACACGTCGCCAGCGTGATCGTCGGCGGACTGAGTTTGGCTCATCTGCAAGCCAACCTCGCTCACGCAACTTCAGGACTCGCGCTTCGGGTCCCATAGCGGTGCTTCAAAGTTTCCTGTCCCAAAATCTTCCTGTCGAACCGCGTTCGTGCCGAGCAGTCCCAATCCACGGGACAACTCACCAGCGTATGAGACAAAGCCTTGGGCAGTCCGACTCCGTTCCGTTTGCCGCCACTTCGTCACGCCACAATCTGGCAACGAACGGTCGATTCGACGCTTGCCCAGCGGCGCGTTACTCTCCGCGCGTTGTGCCGGGCGCGTGTCCGCCAATCAGCGAATCGACGTGAGAGACCGCCATCCGTGACTGCCGATTTTTACGAAGTCCTGCCCGTGACCGAGCCGCTCAATGGAAGCGTGCAACCTCCGGGATCGAAAAGCCTGACGAATCGGGCGCTCGTGGTCGCCGCGTTGGCGCGTGGCGAGTCGCGGCTGACCAACGTGCTCGATAGCCAAGACACTCGCGTGATGCTCGAAAGCTGTCGTCGGCTGGGTGTCGCCGTCGAACACGATCCGGCCAAGGGCGACGTGCGAGTGACCGGTTGCGGCGGTCGATTCCCGGCAACTCAAGCGGAACTGTGGCTCGAAAACAGCGGCACGAGCATTCGGTTTCTCACCGCCGCCTGTGCGCTCGGCGAGGGACGATTTCGGCTCGATGGCAACGCTCGCATGAGACAGCGGCCGATTCTGGATCTCGTCACCGCGTTGAATGCACTCGGCGCGGACGTCCGATGTGCGACCGATAGCGGCTGCCCTCCGGTTGAGGTTGTCGCTCACGGCCTAGTCGGCGGACGGGCCTCGGTCGCGGCCAACATCTCCAGTCAGTACCTCAGTGCTCTCTTGATGGCCGCGCCGTGTGCGAAGTCGCCGGTCGAATTGCAGATCGCGGGCGGTTTGGTTTCCGAACCGTACATCGACATGACGCTCGGCGTGATGAAACGCTTCGGAGCGAAGGTCACGCGTGAGACTCCGGCTCTTCGCGTTCAGCCGACCGGCTATGTCGGCACCACCTACGACATCGAGCCGGATGCTTCCGCCGCCAGTTACTTCTTCGCGGCGGCGGCGATCACCGGCGGGACCGTCACCGTCATGGGACTGGGACGGGATTCGCTGCAAGGTGACCTGAGCTTCGTCCATGCGCTGGCTCGAATGGGCTGCGATGTTTTGATCGGCGAGGATCGCACGATCGTGCATGGCGCGGAGTTGCACGGGATCGACATCGACATGAATGCGATCAGCGACACGGCTCAGACGCTCGCCGCTGTCGCGGTCTTCGCGACGGGGCCGACCACAATTCGCAACATCGCTCATGTGCGACACAAGGAAACCGATCGCATCGCCGCCGTCGTGACCGAACTCAAACGACTCGGCCTGCAAGCGGACGAGCGTCCCGATGGGCTGACGATTCATCCGGGATCGCCGCAACCCGCGACGATCGAGACCTATGACGATCACCGGATGGCGATGAGTTTTTCGCTGATCGGTTTGAAAGCGCCGGGCGTTCGCATTGCGAATCCGAGTTGTACGGCCAAGACTTATCCGAATTACTTCGCAGACCTCGAACGATTGTGCGGGCGCTGATGACTGAATCTCAACAGGGTGGCCGCTCCGGCGGTGGCGGCGGTCGCTCAGGCGGCGGCAGTTTCGGACGTGGACGATCCGGCGGCGGACGTTCGGGTGGTGGCGGATACGGAGGCCGTCAAGGTGGCGGTGGCTACGGCGGTGGTGGAGGAGGCGGAGGTCGCGGATCGCGCGGTGACGATCAACGGCGCGGGCCGCCGCGTGGCGGTCAGTATGGTCAGCCCCCCCGATTCGAGCAGCGTCCGCGATTCGAGCAGCGCGACTCCGAAAATCGTGAGCCTTCGATGCCGCCAGTTCCGCCGGGCAAGACGGCTCGGCAAGTCGCGCTGGCGACGTTGCTCGCGGCGGCGTACTCAAGCGATTACGTCAACGAGCATCTGGAATCGGAAATCACGCGCGGTGAGTTGCCTCCGCTCGAACGGCGACTCGCCACCGAGTTGGCGTTCGGAGTCGTGCGTCGCAAGAACACGCTCGATGCGCTGCTGGCGATCGCGGTGACTCGGCCGCGCGAGAATGTCGAACCGGCGTTGTGGATGATTCTGCGACTCGGCGTTTATCAACTTGCACTGTGCGATGGCGTCGCCGATTACGCGGCAACGTCCGAGACCGTCGAGCTATGCCGCTGGATCGGCCGAGACAATTGGACCGGCTTCGCGAACGGCTGCCTGCGCAGCGTCGCGCGATTGGTTACCGAACAACCGATCGACGAGCCATCTCCCTTCGCGTTACCGCTGACGGCGGGTCGCTACCGCCGATTGTCGCAACCGGTCTTCGCCAACCCGGCCGAGTCCACTCCAAGCGGGCTGACGTATCTCTCCAAAGCGTTCAGCTTGCCGCATTGGCTGCTCGAACGGTGGTCCGAGCGATTCGATTTCGCCGAACTCTGCCGGCTTGGTTTCTGGTTCAACACTCCGTCGCCACTGACTCTGCGAGTCAACCGATTGCGCACCGATCGAGACACGCTGCTCGCCAAGTTTGCGGAAGCGGGCGTCGCGGCCCATGCGGGCGAGTTGCCGATGTCAATCAGGCTCGACTCACCGACACGCATTGATCAACTGCCCGGCTTCGCGGAAGGTGAGTTCGTCGTTCAAGACGAGTCCGCTCAACAGGCGGCCGAGCTGCTGGCCCCTCGACCGGGCGAGACGGTGCTCGACCTGTGTGCCGCGCCCGGCACGAAGACAACGCATCTTGCCGAGTTGATGCGCAACGAAGGCCGCCTCATCGCGACCGACAGCAGCGAGACTCGGCTGAAACTCGTCACCCAAAACGCCGAGCGTCTGGGCTTGTCGATCATCGAGACCGCGACGGTCACGCTCGAAGGCTTGAACATCCCGGCCGGCCCGTTCGACGCCATCTTGATCGACGCCCCCTGCTCGAACACCGGAGTGCTCGGCAAGCGACCGGATGCTCGCTGGCGCATTCAACCCGATGACCTCGAAGAGTTGTCTCGCATCCAACTGCTGCTGCTGATGGCCGCCGCCGACCGGTTGAAGCCGGGGGGCCGCATCGTCTACTCGACATGCAGCATCGAACCGGACGAGAACAGTTCCGTCATCGAAGCCATCTGTCACTTCCGCACGAAGTTCAAATCCATCGAGCCACACGAACTCAAGCCGGGCCAAACGTCCGACGGCGGCTTTCAGTGCCTGATGCGAACGGAAGCACCAATAGAAGAGGGGTGGGGGGGGGGGGGGGGGGGGGGGGGGGGGGGGG
>JBJXEX010000343.1:0-12433 GCA_046156195.1 Planctomycetaceae bacterium
CACGACTGACAGCGTCTCAGGCGCCAGTTAGACCCGATTAGTCTTCATCCGACCCATCCGAGTCGGCGGCCCCCGCGGCCACCGGACCGACCACAGCCCCGGCCGCCAGGATGCGGTTCTTCAATTCCTCGACCAGCGGCTGATTCTCCACGAGGTAAGCCCGCGTCCGCTCGCGGCCTTGCCCAAGCTGCAAGTCGCCGTAGCGGAACCAGGCCCCGCTACGGACCACCAGCTTTTGCAGCAGGGCCAGGTCCAGCACGTCCGCCTCGTAGCTGATCCCATTGGTATGCATCATATCAAACTCTGCCACGCGGAACGGGGGTGCCACCTTGTTTTTTACGACCTTGGCCCGCACCCGCTGGCCCACCACCTCTTCGCCCTCCTTGAGCTGGCCGATTCGCCGGACGTCGATCCGGCAGGAGCTGTAGAACTTGAGCGCCCGGCCGCCAGGAGTCGTTTCCGGGCTGCCGAACATCACGCCGATCTTCTCGCGAATCTGGTTGATGAAGATCACGACCGTCTTGGCTTTCGAGATGATGCCGGTCAGCTTGCGCATGGCTTGGCTCATCATGCGGGCTTGCAGACCGACGTGGGACTGACCGATCTCGCCGTCGAGTTCCGATTTCGGAACTAGCGCGGCGACCGAGTCGATCACGATGCAATCGACGGCGTTGGATTTGATGAGCATCTCGGCGATTTGCAGAGCCTCTTCGCCGTGGCTGGGCTGACTGACTAGCAGCTCTTCGAGGTTGACTCCGAGCTTCTTGGCCCAGGCGGGATCGAGCGCGTGTTCGGCGTCGATGAATGCGGCCACGCCGCCTCGCTTCTGAGCGTTGGCGATGACGTGCAGAGCCAGCGTGGTCTTGCCGCTGGATTCCGGGCCGAAGAGTTCAATGATGCGTCCGCAGGGAAATCCGAATCCGCCCATCGCCAAGTCGAGCGATAACGCTCCGGTCGGGATGCCGGAGATTTTCATGTCTCCCACTTTGTCCGACAGCTTCATGATCGAGCCTTTGCCGAAGGCCTTTTCGATCTGTCCGAGCGCGTTGGTCAGAGTGGGATTCTGCTCGGCGGGTTCATCGGTTTTGGCAACTTTGATCTTGGCGCTCATGGTCGGCTCCTTCGTGGAATGACTCCTAATTCGGGCCGAGAGAATAGCGGTTTGGAGTGTCAAAACAATGCCGCCGAAAACGGTGATCAGTCTCTCCGAGGCGGTGAAGATGTCGAGCCGCATCCGCCCCGGAGTTGGCCTCGTCGCCGATCGTTGTGATGATCTGAGCGTTCGTCGTCAGTGATGCTGCGGGGGAGCCTGTCGCTCAACCGAGACTGCTCGCGCCGACCAGGTTTCCCACATTTGCACCACGGAGTCCTTCATGCCGTTTTCCCAATTCGACCGCCGTCAGCTTCGTATTCTGCCGCTGGGTGAACGCATCCACGACTTGCGCCGCGAGGCGATTCTCAACCAGCCCGGCGGCTCGCGAGCACCATTTGAACATCCCGCGATCCCGATCCTCGCCGAGCGGATCGTCGAGGCCAAACGGAACGGCCGCGCGATCATCCTGCTGTGCGGCGCGCATGTACTGCGAGCCGGAAATGCTCCGTTGCTGATCGACTTGATGCAGCGCGGATTGGTGACGCACATCGGCTTCAACGGCGCGGGTGCGATTCACGACTTCGAGTTGGCGATGATCGGTCAGACCTGTGAGAGCGTCGCCAAGTATGTCCGCGAGGGGCAATTCGGCTTGTGGCATGAGACCTCGCAGCTCAACGACGCCGTGACTGCCGGGCATCGGGACGGACTCGGCTTCGGCGAAGCGGTCGGCCGCGCGATTGAAGAACAGCAATTCCCGTTTCGCGAGACGAGCATCTTCGCCGCCGGCTATCGGCAGCGAGTCCCCGTGACCGTTCATGTTTGCATCGGCCAGGACATCGTTCACGAGCATCCCAACTTCGACGGAGCCGCCGCCGGAGCGACCTCCTACAGCGACTTCCTGATCTTCACGCAGTCGGTGATGAACCTGGAAGGGGGCGTGTTTCTCAACATCGGCTCGGCGGTGATGGGGCCGGAGGTGTATCTCAAGGCGTTGGCGATGGCTCGCAACGTCGCACATCAGCGTGACGAGAAGATCTGTCACTTCACGACCGCCGTCTTCGATCTTCCGAGTCTCGGCGATGACCTTTCGCAGGAGGCACCCAAGAACGACCCGCGCTATTACTTCCGCCCGTTCAAAACGATCCTCGTCCGCACCGTCGCCGACGGCGGCCAGAGCTTCTACGTCCAAGGAGACCACAAGGCGACGGTCCCCGCGCTGCATGAGGCGATCCTGCAGCAGCTCAGCGGCTGACGCTTTGAAGTGGTTGTGCCGCCCACTAGCATCGGCCGCGTGACGTAGAGCGGGCGGCTCGCCTGCTCCGTTGGGGCGATTGCAAGAATCACAGGCGGGCCGCCTGTGCTACGGAGTTCAATTCATGGCGGGCAGTTTTCCGCGGCGAGCGTTGATCAGTGTCAGTGACAAATCTGGATTGGCCGAGTTGGCCAAAGGGCTGAACGAACTCGGCTTCGAGATCGTCTCGACCGGCGGGACGCGAGCTTTCTTGCAGCAGCAAGGAGCCAAGGTCATCGACATCGCCGAGTACACCGGCTTCCCGGAGATCATGGATGGCCGCGTGAAGACGCTGCATCCGAAAGTTCACGGAGCGATCCTCGGCCGACCCAATGTGCCGCATCATGCCGAGGCCATCGCCGCTCACGGCATCATTCCGTTCGAGCTGGTCGTCGTGAACCTTTATCCGTTCGAGGCCACGATCGCGAAGCCCGGCTGCTCGACCGAAGAGGCGATCGAAAACATCGACATCGGTGGGCCGAGCATGGTTCGCTCGGCCGCGAAGAATCACGAGCACGTCGGCATCGTTACCTGCCCATCGCAGTACGACCGCGTCTTGACCGAACTCCGCGCCGGAAAGCTCTCGCACGCTCTCCGCTGCGAACTGGCCGCCGCCGCGTTTGCCTGCACCGCTCGCTATGACCGAGCCATCGCCGACTACATGGCGGGCATGGTCGGCAAGCTGGTGACCGAGGAAGTTCCCGAAGGCATCACCGTCGATGCGACGAAGTTCCCGCGAGTCCTGCACCTCGACTTCGAGCGACGGATGCCGCTGCGATACGGCGAGAATCCGCATCAAGCCGCCGCGTTCTATGTCGAAACCGCCAGTTCCAAGATGTTTAACCGCAACGCCATCGGCGTGCGCGGGAGCGGGAGCGGTGATGATGCCTGCGCCCACGCCGATGGCGTTGGGGTTAAACATCGAGCCACGCTCGCCGAGTTTGAGAAACTGCACGGCAAAGAGCTGTCGTACAACAACCTGCTCGATCTCGATTCGGCGATGGCCATTGTTCGTGAGTTCGATCAACCCGCCGTCGCCGTCATCAAGCACAACAACCCCTGCGGCTGTGCGATCAGCGAAACTCTGGCGACCGCATTCGAGAGGGCGTATGCCGGCGATCCGGTCAGCGCGTTTGGCGGCATCTTTGGATTGAATCGAGTTGTGGATCTCGCGACCGCCGAGCAATTCTGTCTGCCCGATCGGTTCGTGGAAGCGATCATCGCTCCCGGCTTCACCGACGAGGCGATTCAACTGCTGACCACCAAACCGAAGTGGAAGAACAACGTCCGTCTGCTGCGAGTCCCCGGCTGGCCGTCATCCACTTCCGCAACGAGCACCAGTCTGGACTATCGGCGAGTCAGCGGCGGCCTGCTGGTTCAAACGCGAGACGACATCTCCGACCCGGAATCCGAATGGAAAGTCGTGACCGCGCGTCAGCCCAGCGACGCCGAGCTGCGCGACTTGCGATTTGCTTGGAGAATCTGCAAGCACGTCAAATCGAACGCGATCGTCTTCGCGAAAGACGGCGCGATCACCGGCACCGGCGCGGGACAGATGAGCCGGCTCGATTCGTCGCAAATTGCCGCTCAGAAATCGGGCGAGCGTTGTCGAGGCGGAGTCGTCGCGAGCGATGCGTTCTTCCCGTTCCGCGACGGCATCGATCAAGCGGCGAAGGCCGGCATCCTCGCCGCCATTCAACCGGGAGGATCTCGCAACGATCCCGATGTCATCGCCGCCGCCAACGAACACGGCATGACGATGATCTTCACCGGCCGAAGACACTTTAAGCATTGATTCGTTCGTCGGGGCCAATCGACCTCACGCGGTGCGCAAGAAATCAAGGAGTGCAGACGTGGTTCGGACCAAAGTTGTTGAAGCATTGAAGACCGGTCAAGCGGGACAAATTGTGGACGTCCGCGGTTGGGTCCGCACGCGGCGAGATTCCAAGCAGGCGTTTTCATTCGTCGAACTTAACGACGGCAGTTGCTTGGCCAACCTGCAGATCGTGATCGACGCTGGCGTGCCAGGTTATGCGGATGCGATCAAGCATGTCACGACCGGGGCGAGCATCGCGATCGAAGGGGAGATCAAAGACTCGCCGGCAAAAGGACAGCGGATTGAGGTTCACGCCAAGTCGCTGCGAGTGCTCGGTGAGGCAGACCCGCTCAAGTACCCGCTGCAAAAGAAGGGACACTCGATGGAGTTCCTGCGCGAGATCGCGCATCTGCGGCCTCGGACCAACACGTTCGGAGCGGTCACGCGAGTTCGCAACGCGGCCTCGGCGGCCATTCATCAGTTCTTTCAATCGCGCGGGTTCGTCTACATCCAAACGCCCGTCATCACCACCAGCGATTGCGAGGGAGCCGGGCAGATGTTTCAGGTCACGACGCTCGACCTGCACAAGCTGGCCGCGTCGGGCAGGCCGGTGAACTTTGAACTCGACTTCTTTGCCAAGCCGGCATCACTCACGGTCAGCGGGCAACTCGAAGCGGAGATCTTCGCGACCTCGGTCGGCGACTGTTACACGTTCGGCCCGACGTTCCGCGCGGAGAACTCGAACACCACGCGGCATCTCGCCGAGTTCTGGATGGTCGAGCCGGAGATGCCGTTCTACGAGCTGACCGACAACATGCAGCTCGCCGAGTCGTTCATCAAATCGGTGGTCGGCAACGTGCTCAAGAACTGCGAAGCGGACATGGCGTTCTTCAACGAACGGATCGACGAGAAGCACGAGTTGCTCGCGACGCTGCAGAACATCCTCGATCACGAGTTCATTCGCCTGCCCTACACCGAGGCGGTCGAGTTGCTGCGAAGCTCTGGCCAAAAATTCGAGTACCACGTCGAATGGGGCAGCGACCTGCAATCGGAGCACGAGCGCTTCCTGACCGAGCAGCACTTCAAGCAGCCGGTGATTCTGTTCGACTACCCGCGGACGCTGAAGCCGTTCTACATGCGCTGCAATGACGACGGCAAAACGGTGCGCGCGATGGACGTGCTGGTGCCGCGCGTCGGCGAGATCATCGGCGGCAGTCAGCGTGAAGAGCGGCTCGATGTGCTGCTGGAACGGATGGTCGAATGCCATCTCGATCCGGCGACGTATTGGTGGTACGTCGATCTGCGACGCTACGGCACGGTGCCGCATTCCGGTTTCGGACTGGGGTTCGAGCGGCTGATTCAACTCGTCACCGGCCTGGGGAACATCCGCGACTGCATCCCGTTCCCGCGCGTCCCCAAGAGCGCGGATTTTTAGTGAACCAAAGCCGGTTCTTCGTCCAACGCGACCGCCACTCCGCCAGAGAGCCGAATCTCCAACTGGGAATCGGCCAGCGTTGTTTCGGGCATCTTGGCCAACAGCTTTCGGCCGGCGGTTGTGTATTTCAGAAGCGTGATTTGATTGCCGCGATCGTTGTAGGTCACCTCGTCCATGAAGCTGCGGATCAGCAGTAGCCCCCGTCCGCCGATGCGTTCGATGTTTTCCGCAGCGGTGGGGTCCAGCACTTTCTTGTGATTGAAGCCGGGGCCTTCGTCGCGGATCACAAACTTGACCCGGTCGCCATTCAGCGAGGCCATGAATTGAACTTTGCGATCACAATAGGGCCACATCACTTTGCGAGCCTCCGCGAGTTCGTAATAGAGGCTCTCTTCTTCTTGACGCAGTTCGGAATCGAGTTCCAAGTTTCCGTGATTGATCGCGTTCGACAGCGATTCGTGCAGGGCCACGCCGATCCGCACCAGTTCCCGTTCGTCGCACAGCCGCAACGATCCGATGTGGTCTTCGAGATACCGCACGAGCGGTGCGACCAGCGAGCTGTCATTTTCCAGCTCAAACCGCAGGTCCATGCTATTGAGACATCCGATGATGCGGCGGCGATTGCGATGCGTGGACGCCAGTTCGGAAACCATTTTGATCGTGGGGACGAGTAACTGAGGCAGCTTTTGCTTGGGAACATAGCTGGCCGCGCCGGCTTGCAACGCGGCGACCGCCATTTCTTCATCGCCCGTCCCGGACATCGCCACGACAGGCACGACGCTCTGTTTGTCACGCAGCGCGGCCAATAACTCCAAGCCACCCGACCGAGGCATGCAAATGTCGGTCAACACCAAGTCCGGCATCCCTTGCTCAACCGCAACGACGGCATCCTCGCCATCCACCGCTTCCAGAATTTCGCAGTTGGGCCAATTTTGCTTGAGAAGCCCGCGAAGCAGAACTCGCTCCACGGCGGAATCATCCACAATCAAAAATCTCTTGACGGCGTTCTTGTCGGTCATGATTGGCTCGCGGAAGACTACGGGGCAGAAATCAGAAACCTTGGCCCGCAAGAAACTAGTTCACGATCGGCGGCCCTCCGCCGTTGGGACTGTCTGCCGAGTGGATTTCATCAACCGATCGGCATGATCTCGCTGCGACCGTCATGCGCGTTATGACCTGACCGGCGGCTAGCGCCGTGCCGCTCACGCTCCGCGGCGCAGCGATTTGAAATCGCGCGTCTGCTGGGTGATGGCGACTTCGGCCGGCAGACGCTCCATCGAACTGGCTCCGTAAAAACCATCGCACGCCGGGACGCGGTCCAGGACGTATTGAGCATCCGCGGGCATGGCGATCGGGCCGCCGTGACAGAGCACAAAGACGTCGTCGCGCACCGCTTTGGCCGCGTCGGCAATCGCGGCGACCAAACGCACGCTGTCGTCCAACGACTTCGCCGACCGTGCTCCGATCGAGCCGCTGGTCGTCAGGCCCATGTGAGCGACCACAATGTCCGCGCCGGCCTGTGTCATCGCGGCGGACTCGGCTGGAGTGAACGCATAAGGCGTCGTCAGCAGGTCGAGCGCGCGAGCCGCTTTGATCAGATCGACTTCGCAAGCGTAGCCCATGCCGGTCTCTTCGAGTCCTTGTCGAAACGTACCGTCGATCAAGCCGACGGTCGGAAAGTTCTGGATGCCGGCAAAGCCCAGCGACTGCAACTCGCGCAGAAAGCAGTCGCGGATCATGAACGGATCGGTGCCGCAAACTCCCGCCAAGACCGGCGTGTGCGTGACGGCCGTCAGCACCTCGAACGCCATCTCTTTCACGATTTGATTGGCATTCCCATACGGCATCATGCCGGACAACGAACCGCGTCCCGCCATGCGAAACCGGCCAGAGTTGTAGATCACGATCAAGTCGATGCCCCCGGCTTCCTCGCACTTCGCGCTGATGCCGGTCCCCGCCCCGCCGCCGACAATCGGCCGACCGGCGGCCACTTGCTGGCGGAAGCGAGACAGAATCGAAGATCGAGATTCGGGCATGAGAGATCCTTCGTGTTCGACGAGTGGGGCAAATTCGGCGGCACAAGATATCATCGCGCGATGTTCCAACAACCTCCTGGAGAACTGCAATGAACGTGACTGACTCAATCTTGGATTTGGAAACTCCGACCGGCCCGATGCGAACCTACGTCTACACACCGGCCGCGGTGAATGGTCGCAATGAGCGCGTGCCCGGACTGGTCTTGTATTCGGAGATCTTTCAGCAGACCGCGCCGATCCGCCGGTTGGCCGTGCAGTTTGCCGGCGAAGGATTCGTGGTCATGGTGCCAGAGATTTTTCACGAGCACGAGCCGCTCGGCACGGTGTTGGGCTACGACAACGTCGGCAGGGATAAGGGGAACGCCTACAAGCAACTCACGAAACTTTCGACGTTCGATGACGATGCGAAGGTGGTGATCCGGGCGCTCCAGGAACACCCGCGGTGTAACGGTCGGTTGGGCGCGTTCGGCGTGTGCATCGGCGGTCATCTGTCGTTTCGCGCGGGGTTCAATCCAGAGATCCTCGCGACGGCTTGCTTCTATCCGACAGACATTCATTCCGGCACGCTCGGAGTTGGCCAGAATGCGGACTCACTGGCGCGCATGGCGGACATTCGCGGCGAGCTGATGATGGTCTTCGGTCGCCAAGACCCACACGTCCCGCTGGAGGGTCGCGTGAAGATTCACGAAACCCTGGCGAAGTCCGGCGTGTACTTCACCTGGCACGAGTTCAACGCGGCTCATGCCTTCATGCGTGATGAAGGGGAACGCTTTGATCCCGCGCTCGCTCGGCAGTGCTTTGGTCTCGCTCGCGATTTGTTCCGCCGCGTGCTGTAGGCGAATGGCAACAGATAAGTAACCCGAAGCGTGAGCGAGGGACGGAAACTCCGAGAATTCAGGAGCCGAATTCCCTCGCTGACGCTTCGGGTTACATTTTTCAGCAGACTGCGGCGAACGTGGCTATGGTCTCGTCCCATGAAACTTCAAGCGTGTCATTGCTGCGGTCTGATTCATGAACTGCCGGAGCTGGCGGCGGAGCAGTCTGCGGTCTGCACTCGTTGTCAGTCGGTGTTCGGCGATGGGCGACAAGGCCAGCGGGCGGCGGCTCGCACGGCGGCGTTGGCGGTTGCCGCGTTCGTGCTGTATTGGCCGGCCGTGCTGCTGCCGATCGTGGAGATCGAACGGCTCGGTCATCGGCACGCTTCGAGTCTGTTGATCGGAACGCTCGATCTATTTCGTCACGGGAGTTGGTTTGTCGGTGTCGTCGTTCTGGTGTTCTCGATCGTCTTCCCCGTGACGAAATTGGTTCTGTTGTTGGAACTGAGTCTGCTGAAGCTGCTGCATCGTCGGCACAAGGCATCGACCTATCGGCTGATGGAGCACGTCGGCCGCTGGAGCATGATGGATGTGTTATTGCTCGCGTTTTTCGTGATGCTCGTGAAGCTCGGCAGCTTGGTGGAATTTCATCTCGGTCCCGCCGTGGTGGCGTTCGTCGCGTGTGTCGTGCTGAGCATGTCTGCGTCGCTCTGTTTCAATCCGCACGCGATTTGGGAAGAGGAACTGTGATTTTTGATTTTCGATTTTTGATTTTTGATTTTTGATTTGAGATTCACGCCATGAGTCAGTCCTCGACTTCTTCTGCCGCTGGCCCAATTCCCACGGCCCTCGTCCTGCCTGCGAAAGCGATCCGCGCGACTCGGCTGTGGTGGGTGACGCTCGCCGCGGTCATCGGGGCGATCGTGCTGTTGGTCATGTCATTGAAGGGGCACGGCCCGACGATCTCGATCCACTTCGCCGAAGGACACGGACTGAAGGCAGGCGACGTGTTGCGGTTTCGAGGCATCGCAATTGGTGACGTGACCGATGTCGTCCTGACTCCCGATCTGGGACGAGTCAGCGTCCAAGTGCGGTTGGAGCCGAAGGCCGCGCATGTGGCTCGGCGCGGCAGTCAGTTTTGGATCGAACGGCCGCGCGTCAGTCTTTCACGCGTCAGTGGATTGGAGACGGTCGTCGGAGCCAAGTCTCTCGGTGTGATTCCGGGGCCGAGCGACGGGCCAGTCGTGGCGGTGTTCGACGGGATCGAAACACCGCCGACTTTGAACGAAGCGGAGTCGCTGGAGATCACGATTCGTTTTCGCGAGGGACATGGTCTGCAAGTCGGCGACACTCTGCGGCATCGAGGCATTGCCGTTGGCGAGGTCGTCACCGTCGCGTTGAATCACGAGCTGTCTTCTGTCGCCGTTCGCGTGCGGTTGGTTGGCGAGGCTCATCACCTGGCTCGCGAGGGGACGCGGTTCTGGGTCGAACGTCCGCGCGTCAGCGTGGCCGAGGTGCGGGGCTTGGAGACGCTGGTCGGTGGCCGCTATCTCGCCGTGATGCCCGGTCCCGAAGAGTCCCCGTCATGTGCCGAGTTCGACGGACTCGATACGGCCCCCGTCGCCGAAGTTCCGGCCGGCGCGTTGCAGATCGTCCTTCACGCGCCGCAGCGCTGGGGCGTCGAGCGGGGCGTCCCCGTCACCTATCGCGGCCTGCAAGTCGGACAAGTGCTCTCGGTCGGACTGTCATCCGATGGGACCAGTCTGGAAGCACACGCGTATGTCGAGTCCCGTTATCGCTCGCTCGTGCGACAGAACAGCCTCTTCTGGAGCAGCAGCGGAGTGGATATGAGCGTCGGGCTGACCGGCATTCAGTTCACTGCCGATACGCTAACCTCGATTGCTCAAGGAGGCGTCGCGTTTGCCACTCCGCCGGAACCCGGTTCGCCCGCGAATACCGGTCAGCGATTCGCGTATACGAAATCTCCGAAAGACGAATGGCTGAGTTGGCAGCCACGCATCGCCTCGTCTGATGCGGCGTTGCCGACCAACTCGTCGCTGCCGGTGCCTCAACGAGCGGTCGCACGCTGGGCAGAGCGATCGTTCGGATTTCGCCGCGAGCGAGAACGAGCCGGCTGGCTGCTGCTGTTGAGCAATGGCCAATTGCTCGGCCCAGCCGATGTGCTGCTGCCAACCACAAACGCTCTCGGTCCCATTCGCCTGGAGGTCGCGGGACAAGACCTGGTGCTCGTCGCCGAGCGTATCGAGCGGCTCGGTTCGCTCGCGTTGTTTCGTCCGGCCGAATTTCCCGCCGACAGCATTACCGCTTGGCCAACCGCGAACATCCGACGTGCCGTCTCCGATCCCGAAGACTGCTTGGCCATCACCGATTCGCAGAGCCAACCGATCCCCATCGCCGCGAGCAGCCTGCACCCGCGCGACCACGTTTGGGACATTCGCAGCACGACCGGCCTCAGCTCCGTACATCACGGAGCAGTCGTCGTCTCGACCAAAGACGGCCAGGTGATCGGCCAACTTTTGCTGGATCGAGGCAAAGCGTCGATCTCGCCGATCGGTCAGTAAGCAGGACATCGTTCTTTGACTGACGCGCCCGACAAAACTAGCGCGACTGCGCACGTTCGTAGCCGCGTTCGCCAGAACGCGGGGTTTGACCCCGTTCGCCCGCACTCTGGCGAGTGCGGCTACGGCGGACTACGAGCGTGCCCGCCGATAGAACGGCAGCGCGACGATGGTGGCCCGCTCGCTTTGACCGCGGATATCGACCTCGACGTTCGCATCAAGGATCGCCGCCGCTCGTTCGAGGTACGCCATCGCGATTGGCTTTTCGAGCGTCGGCGAAAATGTCCCCGATGTCACTTCGCCGATGTTGACCTGCCCCGCGAAAACCTTGGCACCTTCGCGAGCGATCCGACGTCCCGCCAACACGAGACCGACTCGCTGCTTCGCGGGAGGTTGAGGCTTCGCCAGCAAAGCCTGCTTGCCGATGAACTCTTTCAGTTGAGGCTTCACCGCAAACGACAACCCCGCCGAGATCGGGTCCAGAGACTCAGACAACTCGTGCCCGTAAAGCGGCATCGCCGCTTCCAACCGCAGCGTGTCGCGACAGCCAAGTCCGCACGGCAACAAACCGGCAGAGGCTCCGCGATCGATCAATAACTGCCACAGCTTGTTCGCAGACTCGTTGGGCAGGATGACTTCAAAACCATCCTCGCCCGTGTAGCCCGTGCGACTGATGACACCTCGCGCGCCGAGCAATTCTGCCTCACAACCGAAGTAGTATTTCAGTGGAGCGATGTCGGCACTGACGAGCGGCTCAAGCAACTCCAGCGACCTCGGACCTTGCAGCGCGAGCATCGACCAATTGGCCGAGCAGTCCTCGACACGCACATCGAACCCGGCACGATGCTGCTCGATCCAATCGACAATCTTCAGCCGGTTCGACGCATTCACCACCAGCAGATGCCAGCCGTCAAATCGCGTCACGAGGACATCATCCAGCACTCCGCCGTCGTCATTGCAGACCAACGAATATCGGACCTGTCCCGGCTTGAGCGACGCCACGTCGTTGGTCAGCAGATGATCGAGAAACCTCACCGAGTCCGGCCCAGTGAACCGCAGCCGCCCCATGTGAGCGATGTCAAACAGACCGGCCGCGCGACGGACAGCGTGATGCTCTTCGGTAATCGAGCGGTACTGCACCGGCATGTGCCAGCCACCGAACTCAACCATTCGGCCGCCGTGCGTGGCGTGCCAGTCGTGCAACGGCGTTTGCAGCAAGTCGAACATCTGCGTGACTCCAAAATTTGAGTTCTGCCATCTGTCATCTGCCATCTAAAAAAACGGTATTACGGCTGTCGGCTGTCGGCTTTCGGCGATCGGCTTTCGGCCGATCATCAAACGGTGTCCGGCCGAAAGCCGATCGCCGAA
>JBJXEX010000344.1:0-42359 GCA_046156195.1 Planctomycetaceae bacterium
GATAACAGTGAAAATACGACCTTTGATGACGAGGAGGACGACGAGATTTCCATCGATACTACGCTGATTCATGCACTCATTAATGATCCCGACGTTCGGATCAAACGTCCATCACCGATCGATGAGAATGACGAAGGACAAAGTGATGCTGAACAAGACGACGACGACGAGACTGACCGCGAAATGAATGACATTGACAATGACGATCCTGACGAACGCCACATGGAACGTACTAGCGATGCCAATTTGGCAACGCCACCATCGCCAGCTCAACAACAAAGTGACGATGATGATGTTCGAGATAGTGACTCTGAAACTACCACCACCACCACATCGTCATCATCAGCAGCAACAACAATGAACATTGTCCCGGACGTAGAATCACCGGTGGTTGTGGAACTAGACGATGCAATGCGCCAAATATTAGTGAAAAAATTACAATATAAACCGACGGAAGTCGATCAATTGATACCAGAGGTGGCACAGATTATTGTGAGGAATAATTTATTTCGTCCACCGGAGGGTATACCGTCGCATTGGTTGTTGTCACAGCAACCACAATCACAGGACGTGTCGTCATCATTGTTTCTGCGATCGAAGTATTTACAATTGATACGACGAATCCTCATCCAACGCATCATTCCAACCGCCCTACTATGTATCGTGGCAATAACGGTCGGTCCAAGTATCAGTCACGTGTCCACAATGATGAAAACGCCACAACGTGGAACTAAGAAACAGATCCAGCGAGCATTGGTGCCGAGTACACCTTCCATATTGAACTCTACTGCGACAGATACTACATTCACGGCCACCACATCGGCACTCTCATGCCAAGATGTCGCGGACCACTCGGCCATGCACGTCGGTCAGACGATAGTCACGGCCTTGATACCGAAACGTCAGACGTTCGTGATCCAGCCCCAGCAAGTGTAGCACCGTGGCGTTGAGGTCATGCGTGTGGACCGGATTCCTGGCGACGTTGAAGCCGAAGTCATCCGTCTCGCCGTAGGACAGGCCGGGCCGGATGCCTCCGCCAGCGAGCCACATGGTGTAGGCATCTTTGTGGTGATCGCGGCCGGGATCGGTCTTCTTGCCGTCACCGTCGATGCCCTGACGCAGCGGCGTGCGGCCGAACTCGCTGCCCCAGATGATCAATGTCTCGTCGAGCAACCCGCGCTGCTTCAGATCGCGGATCAGCGCGGCCATCGGCTGATCAACGTCACGGCACTTCTCCGGCAGGCGTTTGCTCAGACCAGAGTGATGATCCCAATCGGAATCGAACAGTTGCACCATGCGGACTCCGCGTTCGACCAGCCGCCGAGCCAGCAGGCAATTGTTGGAGAACGACGCTTTGCCGGGACTGGCTCCGTACATCTCCAGCGTGTTCGATGTCTCCTGCGAGAGGTCCATCAAGTCGGGGACGGACGCCTGCATCCGATAGGCCATCTCGTATTGACTGATTCGCGTGGCGATTTCCGGATCGCCAACCTCATCAAGCTGTATCCGGTTGAGCGACTGCACCGCATCGAGCACTTGCCGACGATCCTCGCGCGAGTGGCCCGACGGATTGCCGAGAAACAGCACCGGCTCGCCGCTGGAGCGGAATGGAATCCCTTGATAGACGCTCGGAAGAAACCCGGTGGACCACAACGACGTCCCCGCTCCGCCAGGTGGGCCGGAGAGCAGCACGACATACGCCGGCAGTTCTTGGCTCTCGGAACCGAGACCATAAGTCAGCCAGGCTCCCAGACTGGGGCGACCGCCTCGGCCGAAGCCGCTGTGCAGGAACATTTGCGCCGGAGCGTGATTGATCTCGTTCGTGTGCAGGCTCTTCACGACACAGATTTCATCCGCGACTGAGCCAAGATGCGGCAACAATTCCGACAGTTCGAGACCGCACTCGCCATGTTTCCGAAACCGAAAGCGAGGGCCAGCCAGTTGCATCTCGCCACCGATGAAGGCAAAGCGTTTGCCGCGAGTCAGCTCATCCGGGCATTTTTGGCCGTCCCGTTCGCGGAGCGCCGGTTTTTCGTCGAACAGGTCCAATTGCGACGGCGCGCCGATCATGTGCAAAAAAATCACCCGCTTGGCTCGCGGAGCAAAATGCGTCGCCTGAGCCAGCAGCGAATCTTCGCCGGACGTGCCGCCCTCCTCCGAACGCAGATCGCCAGCCAGGAGTGAGCCGAGTGCCAACGAGCCAAGACACATACCGCTCTGTCCGAAGAATCGGCGGCGAGAAACATCCAAGAAGTCCGGCGTGTGATTTCTCATCGAGTTGCCTCGTATTGCCCGGCCGAAAGCCGATAGCCGATAGCCGATAGCCGTTATACCCTTTTATCCCATTCCCACGCGAAGAGGCTGTCATCCCTTCGTAATGGTTTCGTCGAGATTCAAGAGAGCCGCAGCCACCGCGTACAACGCGGCGAATTCGTCAACCTCATGCCGTCGCAGTTGCTGATCGTAGAGGTTTCGCAGGACGGCCAGTTCGTTGGCTTTCGGCGAGCGGGACAAGGCGATGCGGAAGGCGTAGTCGAGCCGAGACTCGACATCGGCCTGCGGGCATTCGGTGATGATCCGCCGCGCGAACGATCGAGCCGCTTCGACGAACACCGGATCGTTGAGCAGGGTCAGCGCCTGCAACGGCGTGTTCGACCGCGAGCGTTTCACGACACAGGCCATGCGCGAGGAGGCGTCGAAGTTCACGAAGCTCGGATAGGGCGAGCCCCGTTTGAGCACAACGTACAGACCGCGACGATGCTGTTGCTCGCCGGGACTGACTTCGTAGTTGTATTGCTGACCGCCGACCTTGCGCCACAAGCCTTCGGGCTGTGGCGGTCGAATCGACGGGCCGCCTTTGTTCAAGCTCAAGAGGCCAGAGATGCTCAGCGCGTTGTCGCGGATCGCTTCGGCATCCAATCGGAATCGCGAACCGCGAGCGTACAGCCGGTTGCGATCGTCTCGCGCGAACAGTTCGGGAGTGACTCGCGACGATTGCCGATACGTCGAGGACATGACGATCAGCTTGAGGATGTGCTTCATGCTCCAGCGCTGTGTCGCCGAAGTCGTGAGAGTAGCCGAAGTCGTGAGACTTCGGTCCGAACTCTCACGAGTTCGGCTACCACGAATTCGGCTACCCTCAACCAATTCGACGGCCAGCCAGTCGAGCAACTCCGGGTGCGTCGGCGATTCCCCTTTGATGCCGAAGTCTTCGACGGTCGAGACCAGTCCTTGTCCAAAGATCTCGGCCCACCAGCGATTGACGGTGACTCGCGCGGTCAACGGGTTGTCGGGCGAGACCAACCACCGCGCCAACGTCAGCCGATTCGGCGGCCCATCGCCCACAGGCGGCAGCACGTCGGGAGTGCCGGGCGTGACAGGCTCACCCGGTTGCGTGTACTCGCCGCGCTGGAACATCGACGAGCGGCGCGGCTGTGGCAATTCTTTCATCACCAAGCTTGAACCGGATTTCTTCCCGGCATCGGTCAACGGCAACGACGGCCCCAAGAATTTGATCGAACCGGGCACCTTCGGATTGGCTCGCTCGGCTTCGGCTTCGGTGTTGTTGAAGTACGCCAGCAGGCGGTAGTAGTCGAGTTGCGTGAACGGGTCGTACTTGTGATTGTGGCATTGAGCACATTCCAGCGTTGTTCCCAACCACACGGCTCCGGTCGTATTGACTCGGTCGATGACCTGATTGATGCGGCTCTCTTCCGGTTCGGTCCCGGCCTCGACGTTGGTCGGCGAACAACGATGAAAGCCGGTCGCGACGAGTTGCTCCTGAGTCGGGTTCGGCAGCAGGTCACCGGCGATTTGCTCGATGGTGAATTGATCGAACGGCATGTCCGCATTGAAAGCGTTGACGACCCAATCGCGATACGCCCAGAGGTCTCGCAAATCGTCCCGCTGAAACCCATGCGAGTCCGCGTACCTCGCGAGGTCGAGCCACGGCCGCGCCCACTTCACTCCGAATTCCTCCGACCGCAGCAGCCCATCGACCAGCTTCTCGTAAGCGTCGGGATCGGAGTCCCGCACGAACGCCTCGACCTCGGCAGGTGACGGAGGCAAGCCGATCAGATCGAAGGAAAGCCGCCGTGCGAGAGTCGCTCGATCCGCTTCCGGCGACGGCGGCAAGCCTTCGCGAAGCAATCGTTCGGCCACGAAGGCATCAATCGGATTCCTGATCTGAAATTTGAAATTTGAAATCTGAGATTTCAAATCCGATACCTCCGGCCGCGCCGGTTTGAGATACGCCCAATGCTTGGCCGACTCCGCGTTCTCCGGCCAATCTGCTCCGGCAGCGATCCAGTCGCGAAGCAGTTTGATCTCTCGCGCCGTCAGCGATTTCCCGCGCGGCGGCATCGCCTCGTCGTGGCCGCGAGGCAGGCGGACGCGACGCAGCAATTCGCTTTCGTCCGGCTTGCCCGCGATCACGACGCGCCCGCTATCGCCACCTCGCAACGCCGCGCCGCGTTGATCGAACCGCAAGCCACCTTCTTGCTTCTCAGCTCCATGACACTCGAAGCAGGCTCGCTGCAAGATCGGACGAATGTCTTTGACGAAGTCGGCTGATTGCGCGACTGCGCCGCAAAACATCAACAACGCAAAGGCAGTCACAATTCGCGGGAACATGGATGAGACTCTCGGATCATTTCACACGAACCACCTTGACCGTTTCGGCGACGAAGTCGATTGTCACACGATGGCGTCGCAGCAGGTGCGTTCCAACAAGGATTTCGTCGCCGTCTACAAACGTCGCGCCGACCTCCTTTGCGCCAATAGGTTCGGGCACCGACCCGTTCAAAAAAGAGCGGTCCAGAAAGTCCGTTCGCGTCGTGTTGTGCGACGACATCGGCAATGGTTTCCCCAAACCAAAATTGTTCGGCGTGCGGATCGATCCCGACAGTTTCCCCGACTCGCGCGGACACATCGTGCTGTCGCTGATAGTCCACCCATAACTGTTTCGCTTTGGCCGAATCAGCCTCGGTCCATGTGGAAACGCTCATGGAGTTTTCCCTCTGAATTTGATGAATCGAACCACTCATTCGTCGTTTACGCCAAAACTCCCTGCACGACTTTCCCATGCACGTCGGTCAGTCGGTAGTCGCGGCCTTGGAAGCGGAAGGTCAGACGCTCGTGGTCGAAGCCGAGCAGATGCAGCAGCGTCGCTTGCAGGTCGTGGACGTGGACCTTGTCCTTCGCCACGGAGAAGCCGAGATCATCGCTTTCGCCGTACATCGTCCCCCCTTTCACGCCGCCTCCTGCCAGCCACATGCTGTAGCAATCGGGATAGTGGTCTCGGCCGAGGTTCATGCTGCCAGCGGTGCGGCCCTCGCGGAACGGAGTCCGGCCGAACTCGCCACCCCAGACGATCAACGTGTCGTCCAGCAATCCGCGCTGCTTGAGATCTTTCATCAGTGCGGCGATCGGCTTGTCCATCGTCGCGCACTTTCGAGTCAGGCCGTCGCGAATGTCCTCGCCGGGACCAGTGCCATGAAAGTCCCAGCCCCAATCGAAGAGCTGCACATATCGCACACCCGCCTCGATCAGCCGCCGAGCCAGCAAGCAGTTGTTGGCGAGACTCGACGCGCCCGGCTTCGCGCCGTAATCGTCGAGCACCGCTTGCGGTTCCTTGGCGATGTCCATCACTTCCGGCACCGACATCTGCATCCGAAACGCGAGTTCGTACTGAGCGATCCGCGTCGCCGTTTCGGGATGTCCCAGTTCCTTGGCTTGCTGTTCGTTGAGATCGCGCAGAGCGTCGAGGCTCAGCCGCCGCATCTCGCGATCCATCCCTTCCGGGTCGGAGGCATACAGCACCGGATCACCTTGCGAACGGCATTGCACTCCTTGAAACACCGATGGCAGGAAGCCGGTCCCGAACGAATTCTTCCCACCATTCGGCTGGACGCCGCTGCTGATGAGCACCACGAAGCCCGGCAAATTCTCGTTCTCCGTGCCGAGTCCGTAAGTCACCCACGATCCGAACGACGGCCGCCCTGATCGCGGCGAACCGGTGTAAAGCAACAGCTCGGCCGGAGCGTGATTGAACTGGTCGGTGTTCATCGAGCGAATGACGCACATCTCATCCGCGAGTCCGTGCAGATGCGGAATCGCATCGGACATCCAGACGCCGCCCTTGCCGTACTGCGAGAACGTCCGCTTCGTCCCCAACAGCTTCGGCACCCCCGACGTGAACGCGAACCGCTTCCCTTTGAGGTACGCATCCGGGCAGTTCTCGCCGTCATGCTTGACGAGTTCCGGCTTGTAATCGAACAGATCCAAATGCGGCGGCGATCCGGTCATGTGGAGGTAAATCACGCGCTTGGCTTTGCCGTCGAAGTGCGCCTTCTTGGGAGCCAGAGGATCGACTGCTTTGTTTCCCGTTGCGGCGGGAGCCTCCTTCGCCAACATCGCGGCGAGTGCGATCCCGCCAAGTCCGGCTCCGGTCTCTTTGAAGAAATGTCGTCGAGTGCGATTCTGAATTTGTTCGAGGTGCGGATTCATCTTTCGGTTTCCTTTTGTGGTTGTCACGAATTGTGAGTTTCGCGACTTCGTTTTGGTGGTGGCAGCGACGCTCGGATTTCCTCCAAGAGTGTGCGTGTGTTGTGCAGTTCGGTCCATTTCCAGAGATAGTCCCAATCGAGATCGTCGCCGCAAACTCCCACCACGTCGCGAGCGTCGTCTCGGTCTTTGCTTCTTGCGGCATTCAATGCCCAGCGGAGCTTCATGATCACGACGTCTTCGGCTGCCGCAATGAAAACTTCTCGCTCCAGCGCGGGGTCGAAGACTCGAATTCGACGTCGAAAGCGTTCTTGATCGTGCAAATCGTCGCTCAGTTGAAACAGCTCAATCCGAAACGATGTGTCCTGTACGGTGACGATGAGCCGAATTGTCGCGTCTTTGCCTTCCATCAATTGGTTCCTTCTTCGACCGGGTGATAAAGCCCGAACTCCTCGATTTCGCGCAGGCGATCAATTCGCTCCCGCAAGATTGTCTCAACTTGCCGGTGATCGGCATTCGGAAACTGCGAGCGGATGCCGGCTCGCATCCGACCGCAAACCTCGTCAAACAATTCAAAGCCATCCAGAAGCTTCAGCATCGGACGACGTTCGCGCGCACGTTGCAATCGATCCGCATAGATCGCATCCGCCAGTTCGTTGATGTTGTCCATCGAATTCACCTCGATCCCTTCGCTTCAGGAACGCTTCTCTTTCGCTAACTGACTGACGAACTCGGCGTGCTCCGCGCTCGCCACACCTTGCTGAAGGACTTGAATCACTCGTTTGAGATGGCCCGACGTCATCGCGGCGGCATCCAGCCACAAGCCGGGAAATTGCTCGCTGCGCAAGATGCCGTCCGCATCAGGAGCCAATCGCTCGAATTGACCTTCGCGAAGAACGAACCAATCAATCTCCTCGTCCTGAGTCCGCCAGACGACGTACTCGCAAACGCCATTGCGGCGATAGACATTGAGCTTCGCGTGCAAGTCGAAGCTGACCGTGCTGGACGAGACTTCGCCGATCAACTCCGGCGCGCCTTCGATGTAGCCATCGACGATATCCGCCTGCCCGCCAAATTCTGGCAACCGCATCAGCAGACAATCCGGCTGCGGCATGTTGTCGAGGTCGAGCTTCAAAGACGAATTGTCGCCGGCAAGAGTGCCACCAGTTTCCGATTCATAAATGCCGAGCCAAACATTCAAGTGATTGTGTTCGTGTCCATGTTTCTCAACTTTCACAGCAGCGGCCATGTAAACGACTCCTTCAATGAGTTCGGCCTTCTTGAGGTTTGGCATGGCGTTGTAGCGCCGCTCGAATTCATCGCGAGAAAGTCGGTCGCCCTGTTCGAGCAGCGGTGGTGGCTTAAGCACGTTGCGGCGTTTGGTGGGTAGCAATGTTTGGAGGGCCGTCATCAGAAAATCTCCTCATACGGAACGGGATTTGGTAAGCCGATTCTAGTTCACCGCCGCATGAACATCTCATCCAAATTCAGCAGCACGTTGCCGACGACGGTCCAGGCTGCGAGCTCGACCGGGTCCGCCCCTTCTGGCAGTGGGCCGAGCGGCATCGTGGCCAGCTTGCGGGCCTTCTCGACATCCTTGGCAAGCCGCTCGCGGGCGCTGTGGAAGAGTTGTGTGAGGTTCGCCAGTTCGGAGTCGCTCGGCGGACGAGACGCACATTGTTGGAAGCCGGCGCGGATGTGATCGGCGGGAGTCGTGCCGCTCTTGGCCATCGTGCGGGCCAACGCTTGAGCCGCTTCGATGTAGACAGGGTCGTTCAACGTCACCAGTGCTTGCAGCGGCGTGTTCGTGCGTGCTCGGCGAACCGTGCAGACTTCACGATTCGGCGCGTCGAACGCCGACATCGACGGGTATGGGTTCGAGCGTCGCCAAGTGGTGTACAAGCCGCGACGGAACTTGTCCTCACCCGCGCTCGCCTGCCAGTCGATGCCGCTGCCAAACGCGGCGCTCACGCCCATGTTCGGCTGGAACGGCTTCACCGGCGGGCCGTGCATCTTCGGACTGAGCAACCCGCTGACCGCCAACGCTTGATCGCGAATCATCTCGGCCGAAAGTCGGAAGCGCGGGCCGCGAGCCAACAGATAGTTTTCGGGGTCGCGATCCAATAACTCCGGCGAGATCTTCGATGACTGACGATATGTTGCGGACGTGACGATCAACTTCAACAACGCTTTCGTGTCCCACTTCAATCGCACGACCTCCACCGCCAGCCAGTCGAGCAACTCCGGATGCGTCGGCTGGTCCCCTTGTGAACCGAACTCTTCGCTTGTCCGCACGAGTCCGTTACCGAAGATCGTCTCCCAGTACCGATTAGCCAGCACGCGTGCGGTCAGCGGGTTGTTGTCGTCGATCAGCCACTTGGCCAGTGCCAGCCGATCCGGCGTCGAGCCTTCCGGCAGTGGATGAAACGCGGCGGGTACTCCGGGAGTCACCTCTTTGCCGAGGTCCATGAAGTTGCCGCGCAGTTGGATGTTCGTCTTGCGGAGCTTGTCGGCCGCAAGCTCTCTTAGGATCGGCACCGTGGTCGCTGGCTTAAGGTCGGTGAGACTCTTGCGAGTCGCCGCCAACTGGTCACGAGCGGCGGCCAGTTCGGGAGCGATTGTCAGATAAAACTTCGTCAGTTCATCACGTTGAGCGTCGGAGCGTTTCTCGCTCGGCGTGTTGAGGATCGCCAAGATCGGAGCCGGCACGCGAGCCGACTCCGCCGCGCGCGGGTCGTCGGTCAGCGACAGCCGGAATTTTCCGAGCACATGATTCTCGAACGACGAGGTTTGTTCGAGCGTGATCGTCAGCGTCGAACCTTCCGCGATCTCGACCGGAGCCGATGTGAGCAATGTCAGCGAGTGCGGTTGCCCGAGCTTCCCGCCGACTGACCAACCCTTATTCGCTTGCGGCGCGAGGACGACCTTCGCCTCGAAGCCAGCACCTTGATCGTGATCTGCAAACGCGGTCGTGAACGGCACGCCGCGAACTCCGCTGAGCGCGAACTCGGACGAGGGCTTTGGCGGATCGACATAATCCTTCGACCAAACCGGTTCGTGCTTGTCGTTCAGGACCAGCACTTTGAAATTCCGCATCCGTTCTTCGGTGGCAGCGTCGGTGCGGTTCCACAACACAACGCGATCAATCGGCTGTTCGGTTTTCAAATCAACTTCCCACCACGGGTTGTCTTCCAGAGCCGTGTGCGAGACCGAGTTCTTCGTGTACTCACCCGACGTGTTGCCATCGTTGGCTCGTTTCGCCTCGCCGCCGTAATCGGTCGTGCTCTGCTTGGCCTCGCCCTTCGGTGCGAGGTTGTCATTACCAGTGAAGACCTGCACTTCGGCGAGATGCAAGAAGCGAGCTTTGCCAGGAAGCTCGACTCGCACGAAACGTCCGTTGAGCCGAGTTCCGTTCGGCGGAGTGAGCGTCGCCGAAACTCGCGACAGCACAAAGTTGCCGCCGCCGAAGCCTGCTCCTTTGCCCGGCAGCGCGTCGTCTGGCAGAGTGTCGAGCCGAACCGCGTTGAGTTTGCCGGCCGCGACTGGAATCTCGATCGCATACGTCGCCTTCGCTGCCCCCTTGTCCGCGCGGATCGTTCCGTCTTCCGCCACGTTGAGCGTCACGCCGCCATCCGACTTGCCGCTTGTCGGTTTGAGTGGCTTCCAGGCCAAGGCTCGCGGAAACGCCGCGTCCCATTTTGCCAGCGATTCCATGACGACCGGCGTTGCGGTGACGGTCTCTTTCTCCAGTCGAGCCACATCCGCCAGCCATGTCTCCTTCTGTTGGAGTTGCTCGGTCGTGAACAGGTCGAGACGCGGCGACTCATCCGGTCGATCGGCGTCTTGGGTTTGATTCAGGATGGCGAACAGTTTGAAGAATTCCTCCTGCGTGATCGGGTCGTACTTGTGCGTATGACACTGAGCACACGCGATGGTCGTCCCCATCCAAGTGGCCATCGTCGTGTTGACGCGGTCCACGATGGCGACATTGCGAAACTCTTCGTCGTTCGTGCCCCCTTCGTTGTTCGTCAGCGTGTTGCGATGAAAGGCGGTCGCGATGAGCTGGTCCGGCGTCGGGTTCGGCAGCAGGTCGCCGGCGATTTGTTCGATCGTGAACTGATCGAACGGCATGTTCTTGTTGAACGCCTTGATGACCCAATCGCGATAGCCCCAGATCGTCCGCGCCGGGTCATCGGCATACCCCGCCGAGTCCGCGTACCTCGCGAGGTCCAGCCATTGTCTCGCCCAGTGCTCGCCGTAGCTTTCCTTCGCGAGCATCCGATCCACAAACTTTTCGTAAGCCTGTGGATCGCTGTCCTTCACGAACGCTTCGATCTCGGCGACCGTCGGTGGCAACCCCGTGATGTCCAATGCCACGCGACGCCCCAGTGCATGACGATCCGCTTCGGGTGACAGCGTTAATCCCTCGCGTGCGAGTCGCGCAAGAATGAAGTTGTCGATCGGATTTTTGATTTTTGATTTTTGATTTTCGATCGTCGGCACCGCCGGTCGCTCCGGTTTCTCATACGACCAATGTTTCGCGAACTTGGCACCTTGCTGAACCCACGCGCGGAGCAGTTCCACTTCGCGAACCTCCAGCGGCTTGCCTTGCCCGGCGGGAGGCATTCTCTCGGTTTCGTCTGACGAGAGGATTCGGCGGATCAATTCGCTCTCATCCGGCTTGCCGACGACGACCGCGACCTTTCCCGATTCGAGTTTCGCGAGCACTCCGTCGCGCGAGTCGAATCGCAGTCCCGCTTGCCGCTCCTTCTCATCGGGGCCATGACACTTCCAACAGCGATTCGACAGGATCGGCCGGATGTCTCGATTGAAGTCGATCGGCGCGTCGGCCGCGTGAGTCGAGGCCGCGATCGCAGTCACGGCAAACAGGAAGGCGAAAGGTCGCACGATCGGCGAGAACCAGCAGTGCATGGGAAGTCTCCGAAAAAGGCGGGAATGCTCGCGGATACTAGCCACTCATGTCGGCCGCTGCCCACCATCTTGGTCCGTTCGACTCGACGGTCCAGACTCCAGCGAGGCTGCGCCTCAGACCAACGTCACCGGACATGTTTCTCTGCGGCCTCTCTGAATCTGTGGGAAGATCCCAAGTCATTCCCCCGCAGATTCAGAGAGGCCGCAGAGAAACCGCATTCAGTGAGTATTCACCTAAACTCCATCACTTGGGCGAGCGTGGCTTTGAAACTTGACTCAATTGCAACAAGTTTCGGAAACGAAGAGGTTTAATCGCGGACGAGCTTGGTGAAGGCTGGCGGACTATGACACTCAGTCCCAGCGGTCGCACCGGTTTTCCGCGAATGACGATCATGGCTGACTCAGGCCGCACCCGAAACGAGTCGAGAGTGCGGCTACAACGTGCGCAGTACGATTAGATAAGGCCAGGTTGTCATGGAAGACTGCCTGTGGGTCAGGCTACGGACGGTGGGGCTATGCCTCTGGCTGCTGAGCGGCAGCGCGCTCGCTGACGACGCTTGGGTCGATCTCTTTCGACAACCGGAAGCGCCGTGGATCACGCTGGAATGGGCTTCGTCTCGTGATGCGGACTTGCCGCGCATTCGACTGGTGAAGCAGGACGTCCAGCCGCAACAACCGCCGACGGCACCGGCGCAGGAATCGCCGACGCAGTTGCCCACTCAGGCCCGTGACCTCTCGACATCGTTGTTTGCCAACTCGGAATCGGCGCGGAGTCAATTGGCTCCGGTGCGCAAGGAGCGTCTGCGAGCCGCCTCGGATGTGATCAGCGGTGGCGAATCGCAATCTCGGCAGACGTCCGATGCGGGGAGCTTGCTTCGAAAGTCCTCGACCGCGCTGGGTGTCGGCAGTCAACGACGAAACCCGATCGTGTCCGATCCGCGCGTGCGTGGGTCGCGAGTCGGTCAGTTGGCCGCATCGGGATCACACTGGGTTCCGGCACGCATCGACCTCGACACAATGCTTAATAAGTTGGACTCGCGGATTATCGACGACATTATCGTTGTGAAGGGGCCATATTCGGCGCTGTATGGTCCCGACCATCGGTTTGTGGATGTCGAACTGCTGGCCTCGCCGAGATTCGCGGAGGGCTGGCAACTGGGAGGCAGCACGTCGCTCAACTATCAGACGAATGGCGAGCAATTATATGGTCGTCAGACAATCGTCGGTGGCGAAGAGGATTGGGGCTTCCGCATCGGCTATGGGCATAAGACCGGCAACGATTATGAATCCGGCGACGGCACCGGCATCCCGTCGAGCTACAAGTCGCGCGACATCGACTTCGCGCTGGGGTTCGACCTGACGGACGACAGTTCGATCGAGTTTCATTACTTGCGGCTCGATCAGACGGACGTGGAGTTCCCCGGCCAATTCTTTGACATCGACTTCCTCGTCACCGATGGATTTGAAGCGACCTACGAGCTGCGCGATCAAGAACATTTCGATCGGCTGGTGATCGACACTTGGTACAACAACACGCGGTTCAAAGGGGATTCGCAGTCGCCTGCGAAAAGAATTCAGTTTCCGGGACTCTTTCAGCGGATTCCCAATTACGTCGGGCGAACCGACGTGGACACGACCTCGGTGGGCTATCGTGCCGCGGGAACTTGGAAGCTGAGTCAGCAGACGCGACTCACGGCCGGGACGGACCTGCGAGTGATCCAGCAAGCGCTCGATGAGTTCTCGTCGGGTACGGCCATCATCCCGTTCAGCAATGTGAATTCTCCGCTGCCCAAATCGCAGTCGGCCAATCCGGGGCTGTTCGCAGAATTGCAGCACTCAATGACCGAGCAGCTTTCATTCACCGCCGGCACACGAGTCGATTACGTCAACGCGGATGTCACGGAAGACTCGGCCAAGCTGACCTCCTTGGGAACTCCGGGAGCCTCGCTGGCGGCAATTCTCGGCACCAGTCAGTTCGAGCAAGATTTCGTTCCGTGGGCAGTCTTTCTGACAGGACGTTATGAAATGACTGACGACTTAGCGCTCACATTCGGCGCGGGACACTCGGAACGCCCGCCGAGCTTGACCGAGTTATATATTGCCGAGTCCTTCTTATTCCTGCTGCAAAACGGAGCGAACACCGCCACCGGAGATCCGTTGCTGTCATCCGAGCGGCTTACACAGCTCGATCTGGGTGTGCAACTGGATCGCGACCAGTGGCGAGCGGGAGCCAACGGCTACTTCGGTTGGGTGAATGACTACATCACCTTCGAGAACCTGCGCGTCTTCCCCACGGTGAATGATCCGCAGCAGGTCAGCTTGAAATACGTCAACACCGATTTGGCCACGCTGGCGGGCTTTGAGAGCTACCTCGAATACGACGCGACGAGTTGGGCCACTCTGTTCGGACGAGTCCATTACGTCGAAGGGCAAGACCGGACTCGCAACGGAAACTTCGCGACCAGGATTCACAGCGGCGCGACTCCCAGCCGCCAAGAGGCCGGGAGGCCGCGCGGCTTCTTCAGCGGTGTGACAGGACCAAGCTCGGAACCGTTGCCGAGCATCCTGCCGCTCGAAAGCCGATTGGGTGTGCGTGTGAAACCACCGACACCCTCCGCACGCTGGACCGCCGAGCTTTCCGCTCGCATCGTCGATCGTCAGGACCGTGTGGCTCGGAGCTTGTTGGAGACGCCGACCGCCGGCTTCACCACTTGGGATTTGCGAGGAACCTGGCAAGCGACCAACGCCTGCCTGGTCGTGGCGGGGGTCGAGAACTTCACGAACAAGAATTTCCGAGAGCACCTCGACTTCCGCTCGACGAGCGGCTTCCGCGTGCTGCAACCGGGGATCAATTTCTATGTCGGCAGCGAGCTGAAGTATTGAGGCCGTCTTGCCGCTCATCCGCCGACATCAACAACTCGGAACGAAATGCGGCGGCCAAGGGCTTCGGCATAGCGGTTGAGTGTGCTGATGGTCGGATTCTCGTGAGTGCCATTTTCCAGACGGCAGATCGCGGCACGGTCGATGCCGGTGCGTTCGGCGACGTCGGCGAGACTCAAGCCGGCCGCTTCGCGGAGTCCCTTCAGGCAGACAATCGCTTTTCTCAAATCCCAATACTCGGCCAACGTGACCGGCTCCGAATAGTCGCCACTGACCAGGAGTTGCTTCAGGCTGGGCTTGGCGAGTTGGAACTTCTCCCGCTTGGCTCGCTCGGCGGCGGCTTGGGCGGCGGTCTGTTGGCGAGGCCGATGGATGCGAGTGCGACTGGTCATCGTTTTTTCCGTTTGCGGCGGGGTTGAATTGGCTCTGGTGCTTCGTAGGCCGTGATCGGCCGCATGGTCAACGGGTCGTCTTGAACGTGTTCCCACACAACGGCCAAGTATCGTCCCGTGGAGGTGTACCCGAACGAGATCGGCTCCCCCGACGACCGGCTGACCGTCGTGACGCTGGCCGGGTCGTACAACACATCCTCGACTTCATCCATGGTGACATCGTGCTCTTGGATATGTTGGACGTTCCCGTCAGGGTCGTCTTCCAAGTCCCAGACAATGTGGATGTCATCCATGAGTTCTATCGCTTTCGATTGCCTGCCGGCTGTTGTATTTTTCAACAACAGCGGGAATTCGTCAATTCGAGTTCCAGATTCGTAGCCACGCTCGCCAGAGCGTGGGTTGGTTTGTTGGCGACTCGGCCCACGCTCTGGCGAGCGTGGCTACGTTCATTTCTGGCCGAGTTCCTTGGCGACCAACTCGCGCAGCCGGCGTGCGGACCAGCTTGCGGGATGTTGTTCGGTCATCTGCTTGGTTGCCGTATCGAACGCCGCGAGTGCGTCCTCTTTTCGTCCGCGTTGATGTTGCACCAGCGCGAGAACGAACGCGGCGGTGCTGTTGCCGGCGGCTAGTCGTTGTTGAGATTGCTTGGCCAATCGCTCGGCGGAGTCGGTGTCGCCCAACTGAGCTTTCGCCAAACTCAACAGGGCCAGCAGCCGGACATTGTCGGGGGCATGGGCGCGAAGTCGTTCGGCAATCGTGACAGCGAGTCCCGGATCGCGCGATGTTTCCTCCGCGCAGGTCAGCAACAGCCACAACTGTCCGATGTGCAGATCGACCTCGTCGGGCAGATCGCGCCACAAGCCGGCGGCTTGGCGGTACAGCGGAGCGGCTTCCTCGCGGCGATCGGCGGTGAAGAGCGCGTCGGCCCAGTGGCGGGACATCGCGGCGAGAGCGTTCTTCGAGGCGGCGTCCGCGTCGTTGTCGGCGATCAACGTGCGCAGCTCTTCGTCCGCTTGACGGAAGAGCGTGAGTCCTTCGGCCAGTTGGTCGGACTCGGCCGAGAGTCGCGCCAGTTGTCCGACGACGACGGCCGCTTGTCGGCGAACATCGGGAGTGAGCCGCGCTTTCGGCAGTTTCTGAAACAGCTCGCGCGAGACCAGCAGCGCCTCTTCCGATTCGGCGGATTGACCAAGCTCGCGAAGCGCGGCACCGAAGGCGGCATGAGCCAGTGCGGCGGTCTCGATGAGATCGGGCTGCGGTTCGTCTCCCTCGGCAAGCTGAGCCACACGACCAATCGACGAGGCCAACAGATCGTGAGCCAGCGGCGCTTGGCCGAGCGTCAGCCGCAACAGCGCGGTATCGGTGCGAGCCAGAATGCGAAGGTGTTCGTAATGCGGCACGCCGGGGATCGCTCGCGCCAGATCGTCGAAGTCGCCGATCGCTTTCTGATACGTCTCAAGGGCTTCGACATCGCGACCTTGCCGACGTTGCAAGTTGGCCAGTGTGATCCGGCACAAGGCTTGGCCGTCCAACCAAACTGGAAAGTTCTTCTCGACCGAGAGCAACGCGGCATAGTGCTTCAACGCGCGAGCCAGCGCGGCAGCGGCTGGGTCGAGTTGATCGACCGCCATTTCCAACTGAGCCAGCGAGTGTTCGGCTTTGGCTGCGACGCGACGAGTGTCACGACTGACAGCCCCTTCCGGCCGATCGTCCAGCAACTTGAGTGAGAGGTTGATTTGTCGGCGTGCTCCGTCGAGATCGCCGAGTTGTTGCAGCACACGAGCCAGTCCGAGATGTGCTTCGGCTCGCTCGGCTCGGAGCGGGGCATCGGCTGGCAAGGACGAAGCGCCGCGATCCAAGAGCTCCAGCGACTTCTCGAAAGCGGACTTGGCCTCGTTGCTCCGCCCGCTGCGATGCAGAGCGTCGGCACGTTGTGCGGCGGCGAGGCCACGCTCGAATGTTGCGATGCTCAACCGTGATTCGATGGCGGACAGTCGTTTGTCAGCTTCGTCGAAGTCGGCAATCGCACGCTCGAATTGCTCCAGCATTAACCGCACGTTGCCCAGCCGCATCTGTGCTCGCGCGGCTTCCAATTGCAGGTTGAGGTCGTCGGAATTCACACGAGCGAACCGGGCGTAGTCGGTCGCGGCCTGTTCCAGCAACTTCAATCGCACCGGCTGCGCGCTGGGATAAAACTTGAGCACCTCGTTGACTCCGGTCAGCGAGACATCGACGGCCTGTTCGGCTTCCGACAATCGCTCGACCGCCGTTTGCTTGGCGAGTTCCTCGCGGCCCCGCGCTCGATTGATCGCGACGGCAGCGATTGATGAAGTCACGGCAATCGCGATCAGGACAACAGCCGCCGCGGTCGCCGCCGCACGATGCTTCCGAAGCCAGCGCAGCACGCGATCAGGCCACGGTTCCGCGTACGCCGAGACCGGCTCGCCCGCCAGCCAGTTCCGCATATCCTCCGCCAGCGCGAGCGCCTTCTGATAACGGTCCTCACGCTGCTTCGCGATCGCCTTCGAACAGATCGCATCCAGCGCCGCCGGTATCTGGGGAGCCAATTGCTTGGCGACCGGCGAGGGCTGTTCGACGATGAGCTTCAAGATTTCTTTACCGCGCTTGTCATCGTGCGGTCCCTGACCGGTCAGGATTTCAAACAGAATGGCCCCCAGCCCATAGATGTCGGAGCGGACATCAACTTGATCGAGTTGCCCGGCGGCCTGTTCGGGAGCCATGTATCCGGGAGTCCCCAACACTTGTCCGGTTTTGGACTCCTCGACCTGACCGGACTCGGTGACGACGATCTGCGACATGGTGATGCTCGGTTCGATCTCCGCCTCGAACTTGGCCAGTCCCCAGTCGATCACGATCGCCTCGCCGTATCGGCCGAGCATCACGTTGTGCGGCTTCAAGTCGCGATGCAGCACGCCGCGAGAATGCGCATAGCCGAGGGCTTGGCAAATCGCCACGAAGGCGTCGAGCAACCGCCGGAACTCGACGAGGTTGTCGGTCCCTTCGCGGCGAGCCGTGTGATACTCCTGAATGGCGGCCTTGAGCGTCCGCTTATTGCGGATCAGTTGCATGCTGAAGTACGGCCGCTGCTCGGCGGAACCGGGAGCCAGCTCATACACGCGGATCACATTGGGATGCTCCAACTGCCCGGTGATCTGAGCTTCCCGCAACAGCCGCGCGACCGCTTCCTGATTGCGGCCAAACTTCTCCTTGAGCGTCTTGATCGCCACCTTCCGATTCAGATCAACATCGCGCGCCAGCCAAATTTGTCCGAAGCCACCTTGCCCCGTCTCCTCGCTGAGATGGAAGTGAGCCTGAGTACTCCCGACGTTCCAAGTTCCCGAACTGGATCGAGAGGGGGTCGAATTTGACGGCGTGACCTGCTCGATCTGCGTCACGTCGGAGGCGGGAAGCTCGTCCCGCGCGATCTCCGCCAGCTTGATCAGCGATTGCTCATCCAGCACATCGTCGAGCGTCTTGCGAACATCCCCACCGAACTCATAAAGCCGCTCGGCCATGAGTCGTTCGATATGAGCACGCTGCTCACCCTGAATCAGACGGCCCGATTCGATGAGGTCCGCCAAGGTCAGAGAACTCTCGCTCTTTTGGACATTCCAATCCGAGACTGCCGCGGCCAGTTGATCAAAGCTGATCAAGCCACATTTGACACACAACGCGCCGAACAACAAATGACGTTCAGTCTCCAAGACACGCTCCTCGGACCATAACGACTTCACGGGAAATGGAAGCCCGGCGAAAGAAGGGAGACGACGAATGCCACGACAGTTGGGCACATTCGTCGGGCACCTTCAATTCCAGAGGTTGCGGTGAAGAAGATCAATGGATGATGAACCCCGAAGATTCTGATTCATCATCCGCACGAGGAGGTCGATGGGGATACGGCTCGAAGCAGCGAAGATTTGCCGCAGCGGAAGTCGCAAGACTTTCCAGGCTCCGGAAAGAAAGGAACTCTTGCAAGTCCCGCCGCGAAAAAATCACAGGCTCTCCGCGTCGCGATTCACGACGTGGAGCGACGTGCCATATTACTTCTTCGGTTCCTCGCGAAACGGCTTGCCGGATCGGAACAATTCGAGGCGCGTCTGGAGAGCGGGCTTGTCGGCTGCCGACGCGAGTTCTACCGCCCGCGTTTGCCACTTGACCGCGTTCTCAAAATCGCCAGCCTCGGCATAGGCCGCAGCCAGAGTTGCGACGTTGCTGCGCCCGTTGCGAGCGTCCAGTTCGCAGGCCCGCAAGGCGCTCCCGACCGCCCGCTTGCCATCACGACATTTCGCGTCCGGGCAGGTCGCCCAAATCCACGCTCGGCCGTCGTAGGGTCGAGCGTATTGCGGTTCGAGCCGGATCGCCTCGTTGTAATCCGCGAGAGCATCTTCGTAGCGGTCTTGGCTCGCGGAAGCCTGGCCACGGTTGAAATAGGCGGACGCGAATTGCGGATCGAGTTGAAGAGCCTTGCTGTAATCCGCGATCGCTTGGTCGAGGTCTCGCTTGCTCTGCCAAGCATGGCCACGGTTGTAATAAGCCACCGCGTCCTTGGGATCGAGCCGAATCGCCTCGTTGTAGTTTGCGATTGCCTTGTCGTGGTCCCCTTTGCTCTGCCAAGCCGCGCCGCGGTTCGAGTAGGCCCCCGCATACTTGGGGTCAAGCCGGATGGCCTCGGTGTAATCCGCGATGGCTTTGTCGAATTCACGTTTCTTCAACCAGACGCTGCCTCGGTCGAGAAAAGCAGCGACTGACTTCCGGTCCAATCGCAGCGCCTCAGTGTAATCCGTGATCGCCTTGTCGTATTCCCGAAGTTCGCGGTGAGCCAAACCTCGGCCGATGAACGCGACGGAGTTCTCAGGATCGGAACGAATCAGTTCGGACCAATGGCTCACGGCCCGGCTCAGCGGGATCACATGCCGATTCTCGATGAAGCCCGTGCCATGCTCGCTGTTGATGCCAATCCGGTCCCCTTGGACTGCACGCACGATGAAGATCGCCCCCGCACGCGTTGTGTCGATCACATCCTGACGGACCTTGATCTCAACGCTGTCGGAGATGACCACAACCTTGTCGCCAACCTGTTGTGCTCGAACGGGCAGAGCCAGCGGAAAGAGACTGAGAAGTAGGACGCTGGCCAGAGCTGAGCGGTGCATCACGTCGGCCTCTGAAAATCATTCCTCGCACAGCCTTCATGAATGATTCAGGCGAGCGGGGCGGCGTCAGCCCCCCGGTGCATTTCGCCGCAAAACCGGGGGCTGGTGCCACGCGCATAGCCGCGTTCGCCTGAACGTAGGAAGCCGGTGCATTTCGCCCTAAACCGGAGGGCTGACGCCACCCCGCTCGCCTGTCTCACTCGGGGCACAAAAACTCAATTGATCCGCTGCTTTGCCAGCAGCAGTTTCTTCCAATCAAACGTGCCACTCGCCTTGTCATACGCTTCTTCAACGGCTGAGCGATCGACAATGAAGACAGCTCGATGAGTATCTGGGCTGCCGTCGCCATCAACATCCATGTGGCCGCCGATACGCACTGAGCCGTTCGGGTATTCTTTGCACGCGAACATTCCAATCGTCGCATGGACGACGAACACATTACTGCGGGTCGTGGTGTTGCCAATCATCTTGGACAAGAGCCGGTAGCGCATCTTGGGTTCCAAGCTGCGATTCTCGAATTCCGTGTCCGTGGCCAGTTCAAACAATCGACGGCCATCGGCTGGCCCAGCGGTTCCCGATCCGCCGCCGGTTCGCCCCTTCGCTTTCCCTTTCGGAGCTCCTTTTCCTTTTGAGCCGACTTGGCTGTATTTGATCGCTCCCGGAAGCTCTCGCAAAATCGTGTCCTCAATGCTGGATTGGATTCCATTCTCCTCGTCATAACGGAGATAGCCCAAATCTCGGAACGGGCGAGATGTTCCTGAGAGTGGCAGCGGCAGGGCGGTCGTAGGATCCAAACCATCACGAGCAATCAAGAATTGAAACCACCAATCTCGTTGGATCGCGGTTCCACTCGAGTCCTGCACGGTGTCTCCCAGCAGATCTTGTAAACCGGGTTCGATGGTGCCATCGGTGTCGAGATCCGCTCCCGTTCGCTCTGGGGGACCGATGACTTGCCGGTCATCAATCAGACTCGCCAAGACTTGCGGAGCGCGAACATTGTTGAGATTGATCTTCCCCGGAACGCGATTCACTTTCAGAGGATCGCCCTGTTGGCGATGAGTCCGCGTCGGAACTTCTACGAGAGACAGTAAGCGATGGAAGTGATACGGGTGCGCGTCCAATTTGCCGTTCTTATTGAAGTCCTCAAAATCGAGCCTTCCGTTGGTATTCGTGTCCTCGCCCATGTCCAGGATTCCGTTGGAATTGGCGTCTTCCGAAGCGTCCATTACGTCATCGCTATCGCGATCTTCGGACTGCATCAGTACAGCCGCGCCGAACGTGAATGGACCACCGTTTTCCAACTGACCGATTCCAGCCCCGCTGCTGTCCACTAAATTGGGCGGACGGCGTGAATTGACCATGATTCTGGTCAGCAGGTCGGGGTCTTCGAGCGGAATGTCGAACAGTTCGATGACCGATGCGAAGTCACGGTCAAAGTGCGGCTGGAACAATGTGAACCTGCCCGGACTGTTGGAATTTTTGAGCGTCAGCGTGTTGGGCATCGCTGTTCCTGTCCCCGTGCTGTTGGCTAACGAGCCACCATTCAATGGTTGATTGCGTTCCTGAGACGTCAACGCTGCCAGCTTCGTGGTGGCTGTCGCATTGGTGTCGGCGACCACGATATTTAAGTCTTGCCGACGGAGGTCGAAACGATCCACGGAATGGAACGGATTTTGGTTGGTCGTGTTCAGGCCGATGAGCTTAGGATTCAACCGACGTTGCAACCGGATCGACGTTGTCGTGTCGCCTGCGGCCGGCTCAAAGTTTCGGCTCAGCAAGTCACCCGCCACGCTGGTTGGTTGCTCAAGACCGACGTAGCTGGAGTGAGACGAATGGGCCATATCAAGATCCGCGAAACCCGGTGTGGCAGGAAACGAACCCACCCCGTTGGGAGCGGCCATCTCGAAGCCCGCCGGTGCGGCGGTATCGACATACAACGAAGCCGCTCCCACAGCCGAAGCGTCCGCGGACGCAAACGTGAAGAGCGAACCTGGCGATAAAGAACTCGGTGGCGCGGTCGCCGGGCCAGTCATTGATGGCACGAAAGTCCCCTTCAAAAACTGGGCCGCGTTCTCCGTCGCATCCATCACACCGTTGCTATTGTCGTCCCGAACGACCCGCCAGATGGACCGGTTCAAGGTGGTCGAGCCGGCATCGTAGAGATCGACCGCCGTCGGACTGACGCAGCGTAGCTCCACTTGCAGGAAGTGATGGTTGCCAGTCGTCTCATCGAACGGCGTGAGCGGCGCGTCCATCGTCGGATTCCTAGCCTGATACGCCCACAAGCCTTCGCTGATCGTCAGCTCTTGAGCCTCAACGCCGAAGACGACAAAGCGACGACTGGTTATCGGCAATGTGCCCACGTCGTTGGTCGTGAAGTCGTCGTCCAAGTTCCAGCCGTCCAACAGATTGTCGTCGAACTCAAAGGCGGTGATGACATTGTCGCGGTCGAGCGCGTCCACCAGATTCACCGCGAACTGAGCCATCTGGCGACGGACCTCTGCGTGATAGACCTGGTTGCCGCTGTTGGTCGTCACGTTCGCAAAGGACGTTGGACTGTCCAGATCATTGCCTCCACAGAATGTGTAGAGCAGGACGTAAATGTCTCGAGCCATCTGCTGGCGATCACGGCGTGCCCAGAATTCTTTTTCCCCCTCGTTGGTCGGCGGATAGGTCGGCAGCGGGTTGACGGCGGGAAGCGTCGTCAACGTCGTATCCTCGGAGTGCGGCGTGAGCGGCCGATAGGCCAACGGATCGGTATAGGGATTACTCGTGGAATCCGGACGGTACTCGACGTCCAGAAATTCGTTGATGCTCAGCCGCATGGCAGTCTGGCGGCTGCTCGTATTTCCGTGCTCGACGGTCAGCAGCCGGCGCAACTGTGGACGGAAAGGATCAATCGCACCGTAGGCGTTCTCGGGCTGACTCGGTTGGAAGTTGGCGGGAGGATTGAACTGCGGCGGGAATTCCAGTTTGCCATTACCATCGAGATCGACGTTGTGCTCCCAAGCGCGATCGTCATCCGAGCCGGGCCAGCCACGTTCAATGTCGTCATCAACGGTGCCATCTTGGTTGTCGTCTTGATTGGCGACACCGGGCGCTCCGTCAATTCCCTTTCCGCCGATGAACCGCGCCATGGCGAACTGTTTCACGTCCCAGCTCTCTGTGGTGAGCCGCCGGGCCACTTGCAATTGATAGAAGTTGCTGGTGTTGGGCGTGATGTTGCCGGGCATGAGATCTTCAATTCGCGATGTGGCCCCCACACGAGCGCGGTCGCTTGGACTCATAAACAGGAACAGGATCTCTTTGGCATCCAAGGGTTCGTCATACGGCCGCTGCAGGTACTTGGAGAGCAGAGTTAACTCACCCGGATCGTCAAACAACACCGGGGAACCACCTGGGACCGCGAAGTTCACGCCAGTGATCGGATTTACCATCAAGGTTCCACCGAAGGGATTCAACCACTCCACATTCCCGGTCCCTGCGGTATTGCCGTCGTAGCCCACTCCCGCGCCGGTATATCGCAGCCACTGATTGGGGTCGGTGCCACCCAGAGCCTGGAACAAATCGAGTTGTTTCGGACTCGCGGCGGACGAAAATCGGCCCATGCCATTCAAGAGCAGTGGGTGGCGGAAACGCTTGGTTTGACCACCGGCAACTCCGGTGGTCGAGGTTGGACCTCCCTCGTTGCTATCTCGGTTGTCGTCGTCGTCCCAAATCCCCGGAAAAGGGAATAGATTGCTATTCGAGATTTGCACCCCGATCGTTCGCCCGCCTCCCGCAGCGGTAAGCACGCCCACCATACGATCCGCTTCGCCATAGCGTCCCGCATGAATCTGACGCGGCGTCGTGAATTCGACTCGCCCTTTATTGAGCCACCACCACTCCATGTTCGCCAAATGGCGGATGGTCGTCGGTGGGTGAAAGTAGCTGCCGTGATCGCTGAGACTGGTCGCCTCGCTGGGCAACGTATCCAGCGGCCAGAGCGGATTGATCTCCGACGGAGATGACAGCCCCGTGCTCGACAGACTGATATCGCCTCCGTTGCCAAAATTGCTGGTGGCAGCAGTGCGAGTATTTCCAGAAAGATTTCCCGTCGCGTTCAGATTCACCAAGGAATCCAAATCCTGGACCATGAACGCGATGAGCGGAATGTACGCCGCGCCGTCGGACGGGCGGACTTGCACCGGCAAATCCAAGTCCATCCAAATGCTGTCGGTGATCCCGTCGTTGTCGTTATCCACGTCCCACTCGTAGGCCGGGAATGTGAAAGGAGGCGCGGGCGGAGTCGCCGTTAAGCTCCAAATTCCTTGCTGCCGGTGTTGGGGAGTGCCAGGGACAACGCCCGGTAAGGGAGGCACCTTGGTAAACGGAAAGCCGCGCAGCGGAGGTAAGCTGGCGATGTCCGTGGCGTCGGCGGGATCGAAATCATTTAGGAAACGACGAATCGGTGCGGGAAAATTCTGCCCTGCCCGTGGCACAAACAAATGGTCTGGATGCGGACGAAAGAGCCGACCTCTCGTCGATGCCGTGACGCCCATACCACCCTTCGTTTCCCAATCAGCCACCGGTTTCCCATCGTCGCCACGAAACAACTCTGGCCGATGGAATGATGGCTTAATGACCGAGTATCCGGTTGCTGTAGTCGCCGTCGTTTTCCAAGTGGTGCCGAGATACGCCAGATAAGCGTTGTTGTGGTCGGCTGCTGTGTAGTCCACATCAGGGGCCGGCATGCCTCGGATGTTTCGCTCTTGCAATGTGGGATTGCCGCTGCCGTCATAACGCACGGCGGGTGAGTCGTTCAGTTCCAGCAATGTTTGGTCGCCATCCGCCGCACCGTTTCGGTCCTGGTCAACAATCAATGACTCTCCACTACCTGTTCCAGCATTCGGACGATAGACGTTGATTCCTGGACCGTTAAACGGCTGCAGGTCGTGTCCCAGCATGTTGAAGATCAGCGAGTGGCGTCCGCCCCACAGCGCGCTATTCTTCTCGTCATAGCTGGCCCCCTGGATCAATTGCCGCAGAGCCGCATCGAAGATGGCATCAATGTCGTCGCCAGGGTCATCAACGCGCTTGGCCGCATCGGCGAAGTTCGTGGCGTTGGCCTGCTCCTGCGACGCGAACGTGAAGTACAGCATCCCCAGCAGCGTCAACATGCCCAGCAGCGCCATCACGATCAACAACGTACTGCCCCGCCGTCCGCGCTCGGCGCGGGTCATCCTCGCTCGGCGCGGGTCTCCCGACCCCGTCGTGCGCCCTCGCTCGGCGTGGGTCTCCCGACCCCGCCGCGCTCGGCGCAGGTCTCCCGCGTTCGACCAAGCCCAAAGCCCCAGCGCCCCGCGCGTGGCCCGTCGCGAAGCCCGCGCCGTCCGCCGCCGCACCATCTCTGACAAACCAAGCTGACGTTTCATGATTCGATTCTCCGGGCACCGTGTTCTCGTAAGTCAGTCCAAGGTGCCGGTCTTGTGACCCAATCTTCGTTGGAAGCTTCCTATAGCCTAGTGCAAACCTTCGCCGAGACGATCAAGCAACCGGCGAATTCGGACCACCTTGGGTCGGTTAATCCGCAGCGCACGAATCGTCGCTCGTCCGGTCGCGGTCAACAAGTTGTCGGCGGTTGTGTCCCCGCCTTCCACCCAAGGGAAGGACATGGTCAATATGAAAAACGGCCTCCTGAGACTTCTGCGGAAAATGACAGTATTCACAACATTCCGCCGCTCGTTGACGCACCGCGCGCCTGAGTGATGCGGGGATGTGTTCGCTCATGATTTTGTTTGCTTGGCGGCCAGGCGAACTCGTAGTTTCATCAGCGAGAACATCTCAGCCAATTCCGCCAAAGCATTGGCTTCCTGGCGTTCTCGTCGCGTGAGTTTGCCGGTTTGATCTTGGCGGTCCAACAACTCTTGCAACCTCGATTGCAAGCCACGCGGCATTCGAAAGGTCCGCCAATCCTTGGGAAAATCCAGTTGAATCATGACCGTCTGCGACATCAATGTTACTCCGAATCTAACCCCTGATCTCTAACCCCAACCTCCGGACTCATGGCACCGACGTGGTATCGCGCAGCGAATGCACGAGGGTGACCTGCTTCATTTGCTTCGACATGGGGTGCTCGAACCGCACCGTGATCCGCAAGGCTCGCAACGGAAGCGCGTTGTAGACCACAACCCAATCGGGTTCGGTCGCAGTTCCACGAATGATTTGTCCCGGAGTCTTGGACCAAGCTCCTTGATTCGGCTCGTTCAACCGCGTCGGGCCGGACGTTCCCAACTTGATGCACCGATAAGCCAATGACAGTCCGGCAGGGTATCCCGGTTCGTGCAAACTAATCTTGTCGAGAGTGCCATTGGTCGGGAATCCGTTGGAACCGTCCTCGCCCACGTCGGGACCAGTGCCGTTGTTATTCAAATCTTCGGAAAACACTCCTAGCCCTAACGCAGTCGGGACTAGCTCCTGCAAAAAACCGTCGCTTGAAAAGCCATTCGCGCCATCTTCACTGAGGCCATTCGGAAGGGTCGTATCCAGGAAACCGTTCCCATTCAAATCCTCGCGGCAGGGGAAGACGACATCGCCCACGCTGTAGGACGCCCCTGGTGCCCAATGCCCATGCCGGAACGGTGCGGTGGGGGTCGGACCCGGAGGATACCCAGTGATCCCTGCTGGTAACGTCGGATCCCAAGTCAGCGCGCGATACGGCGGTTGATCCGGGCTGTTGCCAGGAACACCCACGCTATTGAAATCGCGATCGAAGAGCGGGTGCCAAGTGTCGAACGCGCCGACGAACGCACCCGTGACCGCCACTCCAGACACTCTCGTTCCGGACCATGTCGGTCCTCCCAAGGGACCATACGAGCCATTCAAGAAACGAGCTGCGTTGTAGTCACCCGGATTGCTCGGCCCGCCAACATTGAGACTATGCCCAATCGGAGCGAAGTCGCCGAGCCGATTGTCCCACACCTCGACCCGAAATTCATGCACGTTGCTGAGCAACAAATCGACCCCCGTCCGCGGCCCACCCGCGAAGACATCGACGACACCATCCGCGGGAGTCGTATCCGCAAAGGTCGTCGCGCCGGCATCCATTGGATTGCCACCGCCCAACATCATCGCTTGGGGATAGCGGAAACCGGGATTTGAGGTTTCCTCGTGCGTGAATCGACCGATGAAAAAGTTGGGAGCCGCCGCAGCGCTGTACTCGCGCGGTCGGCCATTCAAGGTGCTATTGGCCGTGATTTCGTGGTTGTGTCCAAAGCGATACCACGTCTGTCCTAGAGAGTAGCCATACGGACCTAAAGCCAACGGCAGGTCGTTGCGTAAGTACTCCAATCCTGAGAATTCAGCATAGCCGTTGGGAGGCGGAATAATGGACGGAATCATGTGCGCCGAGAAATCAAACTGCCCCCAAAAGTTACCCGTGTAAAGTCCCGCAGCAGGCAAAAAATAGGGAACCGGGGCGGGAGGATTCGGATTGATCCGAGTGGGCTGCACCGAATCGACGCCGGGGGATTTCGGCGGATCACGAATCAACATCACTCGCCGATACAGTCGGCGGCCACGCATGAAGTAACTGACCTCCGCCGCGACTGAAGCCGCTGCCCCATTCGGAGTCACTTGCCCGTCGTCACGATCGGGCTGATTCGGATTTTGCAGGAAATTGAGAATCCCGGCAGCCGAGTTCGGCAGTTGGGCGGCCGCGCCGTAATACGGCGATTCATCGGAGTTCCGCAGGTTGATCGTGCACTTCACCGTGAATTGCAGCACGTCATCGGTGCCGTCTCCGGGGTCATTGCAGTTGATGGAAAAGTATCCCTCACGCTTGCTGCTGAACGGCGTGACCGACGTGGCCGACGACTCGTTCGTGAAGAACGGGATCAGCGTTCGAAACGTCCGCTTGTCGAGATCCCCACGCATCACCGTCACAACGGTGCGAGCGTTCTGGTCATTGTCCGCCATGATCCGCTGCTTGCTGACACTCCCCGTAGCGAGCTGGAACACCTCTCCGAACATCACCAACATCAACAACACGAGCGTCACCGAGACCAGCATCTCCACCAGCGTAAAACCGGCACCCGGTGAACGTGACACTTGCCTTGGTGTTCGAGTCGAAACTGGTCGCGAGCGGTTCATGATCTTGCCTTTTGCAATTCCCCGGCCCCTACATCGTCAATCGCCAAACGCGATGTTTTTTCTGCAAGATTTGGCGTGACGCTCCGCGTCGCAATTCACGACGCGAAGCGTCGTGCCATACGGCGACTTCGCCACGCAACACTTACGGCTCTTTAATCTCCAACGGAAACACATTGACCACGTTCGGATGTACGATCACTCCGCCGCGGTCGATCGTGCCGTTGTTGTTGCGATCTTCACCAGCCAGATCCAAAGTGCCGCTCCCATTCAGGTCTTCGGTACTGTCCAACCGGATCGATTCATCCAGCACAACGTCAACCCAATCCTCGTTACTACCGGGGCCTACTCCGAACACTTTGTTCTGCACCGCTCGAACGCGATACCACAGCCCGTTCTTCGTGTCGAAGACGTAACCGCCGCGCCGCACCTTGGGGCGTTCGTCATCCAATGCGCCACTGGGAACCTTAATCGTGACGGTCCCATTCGGAACGTCTTGTTCGATCGAGTAGATGCCGGGGTATCCAATCTCCCCCACATCGTCCACGCCATTGACGCCATTGTCATTCACACCCGATACACCAGGCTGACGCTGAGCCGGAGTACCGTCGTAGTCATTCTGAGCATCTCGCCACAGCTTCCATTTCCGGAACTCGCCGTCGAAGACTCGTTCGTTGTTGGGATCGAAATTCCGCTTGAAGTAGACCACCACATCAACGCTGGCGGGACCACTCGACCGCTTCCGCACGGTCAGCGTCCAGGTATAGACCTGATCGGCGACCTCAACCCGCACCTTGCCGATATTGGGCAGAAGTCCCGCGCCCGGCGAGTTAAACCGCGCCGGGAGCGGATCAAGCCAAGTCACTTCCCAAGCGTTGAGTCCCGCGTTGTAAGCGACAGTGATTCCGTAGCGCACCTCGCTGTGATTCCCATCGACATCGTAGATCACCGCCCGATAGACGCCCACCGAGGCTGGGCTGACCGCCTGCAGGTTGGCATCGTTATCGAGCGAGACCCCAGTGATAGCGGTCGTGGCACCCGGCGGAATCGAGTCCACAAACTGGCCTTCCCCCATCACTTTCCAATTGTCGGGCTGAGCCACCAAGGCCGCCGCTCGAGCTTTGGCTGCAATCACCCCCGCAGCCGTGCTTGGGTACGGTGCCGAAAACAAACTCGCTGCGGTATATCGCCGCGTCAGCGGCCAATTAACCACTGCCGGAGCGGTGTTGCCGAAAAAATCTCGTGGTGAACTCAGCGGCGACGGGTAGGCGGAAAACGGTGACGCCAATGGTGAACCGGGAACCAATGGATCTTCGTTAAATCCCTGCCATCCAATCGGATCGACCAGATAGGTTTGCCCACGAAAAGTTGGCTGCGACGTACCGGCTTGTGCGACGCTGATCGCACTGTTGTATGGAGTCGAGTCGCTCACGCCGGCTGCGGCACCCGGGTAGGCATGCACGCCATCCGGGTTGTGAACGACTTGCGGATCAACATCCACCAACGCCTCGGCCGTAAATCGTGCAATCGTCGAATTGGTTTGCTTGTTGGCCTCTAATGTCCGCAAGGCCGAAATCGGAAACAGCGTCGCCACCGACACGACGCCAATGCTCATGATCATCAGCGACATCAACACTTCAGTCAGCGAAGTACCGGCTCGCCCAACACTGCCGTAGTCCTCAACACGGCCTTCTCGCTCGAAATCTTGTGAGCGACAGGGCACAAGCCCTCGGTGTTTTGCCGAACTGCCACCACCAACTCCGGAGGCAAACTCGCGCACGGTCCAGGATGGTAAATCTGCCTGTTTAACCCCTACGCCACCGGCGGGGGCGTTTTCGTGATCGACGCCCCGTCGCGCACGCGCCGATGGCGTCGCGGTTAAACAGCCCACCGGCATCCGCACCTGGCCGCACACAAGATGACGGTCATTGGGCATCGCCTCGCGCCGCGAGGCGACGAACTTGGCTCGCACTCGCATCGTGTTCATTGGCTCTGACCTTCCCCTTGAGTCGCAAACAAGAACGGAGCGTCAGCGAAGCCGTCACTGCCAGCCGCTCCGCTGGTGTTGATGAAAGCATCCACGGCATTCACCGGATGCGTCGAAACCTTGCCCGTCTGCGTGAAAATCGTCGTTAGCAATCGCTGTCCGATGTCCCCCTCTTCGGGGCCGAACACGCCATAGCCACCCGTCGCCGTTTGCCCCGGCACCAATGGCACTGACACATCCGCATAGCGCGGCAATCGTCGCAGGCCCGGTGGACTAGCTGGCGTCCAAACGCCGAGATCAACCGTCTTCACCACATCCTTCCGCTCACCCAGATACAAATGCAGCAATCCAATTGCCGCCAGCGGCCCCGTCACAACTCCGCGCGGTGAAAACATGATGTCCATGTGCCCCGAATAGGTGCCGACGTCGAGCCTGGTGTTTCCGTTGGCGTCCTCGCCGGCAGTCAGCAATCCATCTCCGTTGGCGTCTTCACCCCGAGTCGGACGCCAATCGGCTGGAATGTCCGAAGCATCCAAGTCGATCACCACTCCTTCCGGCAACAAGATTGGCTGAGCATCGGGAAGAATTCGCGGAGGCAACTCCAAGATGTAGGTGTTCGGACCAGTCCCTTGGAACGCAACGACCTCAGTAGGAGGCGTCGTTCCCGGATCGCGATACGGCGTGACCAACTGCAACACTTGGCTGGTCGGCGTCAAGCGATGCGACAGCACTGTGTACCATGAACCGTTATCGTCCGCCGGAATTTTGATTCGCGGAGCATCCAGATCGAGTAATCCATTCCCGTTCTGATCCTCGCCCGCATCAAGCTGCCGATTGAAATTCAAATCCTCGTACACACCCAGGAAGCCCCGGTCCTTCAACGTGGACCAACCACATGTCGAATCCCCGCGAACAATGAAAACTTCAGGACCATCGGCCATTCCATTTCCGTCCAAGCGCCCGTTGGTGTTCGTGTCCTCGCCGGCATCGAGCTTGCCGTTGTTGTTCGCGTCCTCTTCAAAATCCATCCGCTCAAGCCGAATCTGACCTTCCTTCCAATCCTGCGCTGCCCCGACGTAAATCAGACTACTAACCATTCGCGGCTCAGTCGCATCCACCAACAACCTCAGCCCGCGCGCCTCCCTCGCAAAAATCGCGCGGTCACGAGCACCCTCCAACGCAGATTGCAGTTGTCGAGCTCCAGAGCGAATTCGTTCGGAAGTGAACCCATAGTCGATCGAGACCACCGTGATCGTGATCAGTATCAGCATCAACGCCACAACGATCAACAGTTCCACCAGAGTGAAGCCCGCGTCGCTGACAGACCCAGTGGTCTTTGGAGCCTCGCCCGTTAGCAAGCGATTTCTCCCACGGCCTGAAACCGCTTCCTGACGGGCGCGGCTCGACCTCTCACAGGCTCGGAATTGGCCGACAACATCGTTTAATCGTGAAGTGACTCGCACTCGCCTCATGTCACTTCCCCTTTCCGGCGCGCCGATTACGGTTTGTAAGATTGTCCGCCAGTGCCGATGTCGTCGCTAACGATATGTTGTAAGGACTGGCCGGCATGATCGTGGCATCGTACTCCGGTTGGCAAAGAATCCCATAGTCGATTAAACCATCGCCATTCACATCAGACGCTACATAAGGCTCGTATAACCCCAGGACACCATCCGCCCCCGCCGAAACCACCAACGCCGTGTGATAAGTGTCAAGCGTGGGATAACTCGTTTCATTATAGCTGGCGGTGGCCATGACACCTGAGGCAATGAGACGCTTCATTTCAGTCGCAATCAGACCATAAGGATCGTCCGGGTCTTCGCTCAGCGGATCCCATTGAGTCGCAGGAAAGGCTGGCTGCGGCGGCAAACCGGCGATCAACAGGCCACCGATCGGACGCATGTCGCGCGGTGGTCCAATCGGATCAGACGGCGGATTCCGCGGAGCCAATCGAACGTCATCCGACCCCAGCGTTCCGTACGCAAGAAACGAACCACCGCCAGTGCCCGGCGCGGCATCATCGCCAAACGAGCCATTCGGCTTCAATAACCGCGTCGGCCAGCGATAGAAACGCAACGGCTGCTCCCAACCATCAACGAACTCCATCAATCCATCGCCATCCGTGTCGCGAAATTCGTTGTCCCCAAACTCCGACTCAGACACTGGAGGGACTCCAAAGCTCTGCATCCGTGTCAGTGCAAAGTACAGCAACTCGGAACTCTCCGTGACGTGCCTGGCCGCTCCCGTCTGCGTGATAAGAACGGAGAGCTTCACTCCGGGAACCGCCTCCAAAACATCCGGGATTCCGTTCGTGTTAGCATCAGGGCTGGCAAGATCCTCAAACCTCTGGGGAAAGAGTTGCTTGTAAAAATCCTTCCGGGCAATCGCGGCAATCACCTTGGGTGATACTCCAAAGACTCCAGCCGCTTCGAGGCTCAACTTTCTATTATTCACGATCGTCTGAAAGTCTCGCGACTTCGTAGCCCGGTCAAATCCCTTAACTCGCTCGTCCAAAAGAGCGTCGATCTTCTGCAACAGAGCCGTAGTCGCCGCCTCCTTGGCCTTCCGCATGGTCGTCGCCACCGTGGCTCCGAGGATTGTGATCAACACACCAATGATCGTGATAACCACCAAGACTTCGATCAACGTAAACGCCCCACGAATCCGATTGATGCGTGGCCCGCCACTCTCTCGATCTTCTCTACAAAGTTTCACATTCATGATGATCTTGTCCAAACCGAATCGCCCGATATTTCTATCTCTTAGCGACCCAAACGCCCGGTATGGAAATTCGTGATATTGTCCCGGTCGGCTGGATCCTGCAACGCCCCTGGTGACGCCGGATTGAACGCTCCACCGCTCCCATATGCCCCATCCGCTCCGGGAGAGATGATCTGAATCCCCATCGGCTTGTGCGGCGCACTCATCCCAGGCGCGGCCATCAGATTGACGCTTGAGTAATAGGCATTTTTGATCGACATCGTCGCCGGAATGGCGCCAAAATTGTCGGTGTTATGCCAAGGAGTGGTTGGGTAGTCCGTTCGATAGCCGTTGGTTCCATTGAAATACAGATAGGGATTCTGCTGTTGCGTCAGCGTATCCTTATACTCCGGAAACCAATCGCCGTCTTTATCTGTCAGGCGTCCATTCCAAGCGTTATCACCAGCCGTTGGAGCCACGGGAAGTTTCAAGGTTCCCTTGATCTCAAAGAACGGCCCTTCCCGAGTCGTCCCGGAACCAAACGGAAGCTGCGGATCTTTCGAGAATCCGGTGAATGCACCGCTCGTCGGATTCACCAACCCTCCGAGAAAAAACACTAGACATTCTGAACCGCTCAAATCAAGTGTCGGCTGAACGGCCAGCAGTGGCGACACAAAAGTCGTCCCATTACTCAACCCCCCGCAACTCGCGAAATCAAACTGAGGCCATAGTTGTTTGATCGCCCCTTTGTGCCGCCTAGTGACCGCTGATGCCTCCCATCCTGCGGGAGTCGGATACAGTGCGATTTGGCTCGGTGGCTCAGTGCCAAACGTGACCTTGAATTTAGCAATCGCGTCTTCCAGCACGGCGATGTCTGAGCGAACCTCGGCATCACGAGCGACCCGAATTGAACTGACTACCGCTGGCACCAGAAGTCCAATCAAAATCGCGATGATGACGACAACCACCAACAACTCCAGCAACGTAAATCCCAAACACGACTCCGAGGCTGGCTTCCGCCGACTCAACGAAGAATTCAACGCAGACTGCATGGCGACATCTCCTCTGAAAGCCAGCACCTAAACGATATGAGATTTTCAGACAGAAGCGGTTTGAACCCCGGTCTCTCGGAAAGCAACTCAATAACTCTTTCCAACATGCTAGATAGTTCTTCAGCAGCTAACTGTGACCCAAATTGAACGGCAACTCGATGATGCCGAACGGCCACATCCTGGACAAGTTTTAGGACAAGTCGTTGAGAAGTTTCACCAGCGGCATGAACAAAGCAATCACAATAAACCCGACGATGAAACCGAGAATAACCACCATCATCGGCTCCAATAGGCTGACCAAGCCGTCCACAAGCACCGAAACCTCTTCGTCGTAGACGTCCGCAATCTTATACATCATGTTGTCCAATGCCCCCGTCTCTTCGCCGACGTCAATCATATTGACAACGAGGTCGTCCACGATCCTTGCCTCTCGCAACGGAGTTGCGATCGATTCTCCTTCACGGATCGCCGCATAAACATTGTCAAACGCCTTACGAAACACCTCGTTCCCCGCCGTGTCACGAGCAATCGTCAATCCTTCCAGAATCGGCACCCCAGACGCCACCAAAGTTCCCAACGTCCGCATGGTTCGAGCAACGATTGACTTGCTCAGAATTTGCCCCATTAATGGAATTCTCAAAACGAGCCAATCAATCACAAAAACGCCCGTTTTGTTCTTCCGGATAATCTTCAGGATCAACCAAATCCCAATGGGAATCGCTGGGAACAGATAAAAGTAAGTCACGACAACGTCGCTCAAGGTAATCAGCAGCACCGTAATACCAGGCAACTCCGTTCCGAACCCCAGAAAGATCTGCTTAAACTTCGGAATAATGTAGTACATAATGAAGCCCACGATTGCAGTCGCCACAAAAATGACCGCACACGGATAAATCATCGCCCCTTGGACCTTACGCTTCAGGCTCTGCGATCGCTCCTTAAACTCCGCCAGACGCTGCAAGATGACTTCCAAAGCTCCGCCAGCCTCACCTGCTTTCACCATGTTGACGTACAGGCCATCGAACGCCTTCGGCTGCTTCGACATCGCCTCAGACAAAGTGTTGCCAGACTCGATGTCTTCGATGACGCCAATCAACGAATTCTTCAGCGGTCCCGGCTTTGACTGGCCTTCGAGAATTTTCAGGCTTCGAAGGATCGGCAATCCGGCGTCCTGTAGCGTCGAAAGTTGGCGCGTAAAGGCACAAAGATGCTTCGACTTTACCTTGCCAAGTGAGAACCCCTTTTTCTTTCTCGGGCCTGCTGTAGTTTTTTTCTTCTTGTCGGCGTCCTTTTTCTTTCCGCCTCGCCCCTTCTCGGAAATCTTGGTAACAAAAAACCCCTGCTCTTTGATCTTTTGCTGAGCCTCAGCTTCGGAACCCGCTTCAATGGAATCCTTGACCTCGGTTCCGGTGTTGTCCATTGCTTCGTACTGATATAATGGCATAGCGAGCCCTAACTTGTCTTGAAGTCGAAAGGAACAGGACTAGGTCACATTCGCGTTAATCAATGTATTTTGGCGTCGATCAAGGTTATGCTGTCGAAGTCTATTCAATATCTTCCATGACAGTCTCGCGAACCACTTCGTCGATGGTCGTCACTCCATCGAAAATCAATTTTAAGCCAGCCTCGCGAAGCGTTGTCATACCCTGGCCGCGAGCCACATTTCGGATCTCGTCGGTAGATGCGTTGGCGGCGATCATGTCGCGAATGTCGTCGGTTACGTTCAACAGTTCGTAAAGGCCGCATCGCCCCTTATACCCACTATTGTTGCAGCGCGCACAACCCTTGCCATAGTAAAAACGGTACTGTCGTGCCTGCGCAATTGGTAGCTGCAATTCCATCAACAGTTCGTCACTTGGCTCAAACTCGGTGCGACACTCGCTGCATATCCGACGAACCAAGCGTTGAGCTAAAATAGAATCGACGGTGGCCGTAATCATGAACGGCGCGATCCCCATGTCACGAAGTCGCGTGATCGTTGAAGGTGCATCGTTGGTGTGGAGCGTGCTGAACACCAAATGCCCGGTTAACGCACTCTGGATGGCAGTTTCTGCGGTCTCGTAATCGCGAATCTCACCGATCAAAATCACATCAGGGTCATGCCGTAAAATGGCACGCAACACGTTAGCGAATGTGACATCAATATCATGATTCACCGGTACTTGAATTAGTCCCTCGATTTCGTATTCGACGGGATCCTCCGTGGTGATGATCTTCGTCTCGATATCATTGAGCTCGTTCAAAGCCGAATAAAGTGTTGTCGTTTTTCCACTTCCGGTCGGACCCGTCACCAAAACAATCCCGTTGGGCGCATGCAAACATTGCCGAAACCGAGACAAGGTTCTCGCATCCAGTCCGATCTTGTTCAAATCCAATTGGACGACCGTCCGGTCGAGAACTCGCATTACGACAGATTCACCAAACATCGTCGGCAGAACACTCACCCGGAGGTCCACTGAGTTCCCGCCAACATTAAGCTCTATCCGGCCGTCTTGAGGGAGTCGCCGCTCGGCGATATCCAAATTCGCCATGATTTTGATACGACTGACAATGGCATTCGCCAGGTGTCGGGGGGGGGGGACCATTTCGTATAAGACACCATCAGCCTTGACCCGGATTTTGAATTCGTCCTCAAAGGGTTCAAAATGAATGTCACTCGCTTGGTCGCGGATGGCCAGCAGCATAACCATATTTAGCAATTTTCGAATCGGCGCAGAATTCACAAGCTCGTCTTCAGAACCAATGTCGTAGACACCTTCCTTCGCTCTCTCTTCAGGGGCATCTTCTTCCATCTTTCCAATCACATCCTCGATACTGTCTTCTTTGTCGGCGTAGTGGCGGGCGATCGCTTCTTCGACATCTTGATGGTTGGATACCGCTCCCCGTACTTCGTAACCAAGAAAGTTTCTAAGATCATCTAAGGCGGCTACGTTTTGTGGGTCCGCCATGGCAACTGTGAGAACATCATTCTTCAAGGAGATTGGCATGATTTTGTAGATCTCTGCCATCGTCTGAGGAACAAGTTCGAGGACTTTTGGAGGAATATTGGTCTCTTTCAAATTGACGACCGCCATGCCCCACTGCTCAGCCAACGCTTCTGTAACTTGCGTCTCGCTGACTACCCCGAGCCTAAGCGCGACTCGACCAATGATCTCTCCAGGACTCTTCTTTTGTTCCTCAAGAATGTCCCAAAGTTGGTCCTCGGAAATATGCCCGAGATCAACCAAAATCTGCCCTAAGCGGCGCGATGCCATTGAATGAACCCCCTTTAGCCTAACTTCGACATCAGCAATCTACAGAGCGAACAAAGTATAAGACTATTCATCGTCATCGTCACTGGAACCCTCGTCTTCCAGAATCCCTTTTTTAGCCTTTGTGATCTTATCTCTAAGGTCGTCTGGATTGTTGGCCTTAACGATGACGTCACGTTCTTCACACAATTGATTCTTCCAAAGGTTAAATAGCGCGTCATCCATCAATTGCATCCCGTATTTGCGCCCGGTCTGCAACGCTGAATTGATGCGAAATGTCTTTCCTTCCCGAATAAGATTGGCGATCGCCGATGTTACGACCATGAACTCGTAAGCGGCCACCATCCCTTTAGGCTTACGGGAGAGCAGTTGTTGACTCAACACTGCGATAATCGACGAGGAAAGCTGAGTGCGAATTTGCTCCTGCTGATTTGTCGGAAACACATCAATGATCCGATCCACTGTTCCCTGAGCGCCTGTCGTGTGAAGCGTTCCGAACACGACGTGCCCTGTTTCGGCGGCGGTGATTGCTGACTCGATCGTTTCCAAATCTCGCAGCTCTCCAACCAGAATACAGTCCGGATCCTGCCGCAATGCCCTCCGCAGAGCTTCCGCAAAACTTGGGCAATCAACGCCAATTTCTCGCTGATTGATGGTACTCTTCTTGTGGTCGTGGTAATACTCGATCGGATCCTCTAGTGTGATAATGTGATGATCACAATTCTCGTTTAGCCAGTTAATCATGCTGGCCAGGCTCGTGGTTTTTCCGCTTCCAGTTGGGCCTGTTACCAAGAACAATCCTCTTGGCCTCTGGATTAAGTCAACAATTACCGGAGGCAACCCAAGCTGCGCAAATGTAAGAAAATCAGTTGGAATTCTCCGCAAGACCATCGAGATCTTGCCCTTTTGTTTGAAAACCGACACTCGGAATCGTGCTTTCGTGCCAAAGGCAAACCCAAAATCCGAAGTCCCCACCTCTTGCAGCTCTTGTTGATTGCGTTCGGGCGTTATGCTTTTCATCAAAGAGACAGTGTCCTCTGGTTCCAGGGTCTTAGTTTCTAGCCGAACCATATGCCCGCCAACGCGACAGACAGGAGGCTGCCCGCATGAGATATGAAGATCGCTCACTTTTTCCTTGACAACCGTTTCCAGAAGCTTGTCGATCTGAATTGACGCCATGAGACCTGCCAATCACGTGGGAATTAAGTGAGGAGTGTTCGATTATCGAGGTGCTTAGCCATAAGGCAACTAAATCGCAATGCGCCGCAGAGCTAGTTAATCGACTGCTTTTTGAAGCCGAGCAACTTCTAAAAGAGTGGTAATGCCTTTGAGCGCCTTGTCTGTTGCGTCTTCAGCTAGCGACTTCATTCCCATTAGCCGCGCCTGGCGACGGATGTTTTGGGCTGGCTCGCGATTGAACGTCATTTCGCGAAGCTTTGAGTTCATCGTCATCAGCTCAAAAACGGCGACACGCCCACGATACCCCGTGTGCTGGCAATGATTGCATCCGCGACCACGCATAAACGTCGCCGCCGATGCTTGCTCCGCAGTAATGTTAAACGTGGCAAGTTCAGCTGGATCCGGGGTAATTGGCTCACGGCATTTGGGGCAAGCCACCCGGGCTAACCGTTGAGCCATCACTGCCATCACACTTGAAGCGACAAGAAATGGCTGAACGCCCATATCAATCAGTCGCGTAACAGAGCCAGGCGCATCGTTTGTGTGGAGCGTGCTGAAGACTAAGTGTCCTGTCAAAGATGCCTGAATAGCCATTTCGGCGGTCTCGGCATCTCGAATCTCGCCTACAAGAATGACATTTGGCGCTTGCCGCAACATTGCTCGAATGATGGACGCAAAATTTAGCCCGATACTTGATTTCACCTCGACTTGATTGATCCCCGGAAGCAAGTATTCGACGGGGTCTTCAGCCGTAATAAGTTTCCGGTCAGGTCGATTGAGTTCTCCGAGCGCACTGTAAAGAGTGGTTGTTTTGCCACTACCGGTTGGCCCTGTCACTAGGAAGATCCCGTTGGGGCGACGAATGATATTCTGGAATTTGCGGTAGTTCTCCTCACTGAAACCAAGATTGCGGATGCCGACTTTGATGCTGTCGCGGTCAAGAATACGCATAACGACAGCTTGGCCATGAACCGAAGGTAAAATGCTGACGCGTAAATCGAATTCTTTGCCGTTGGCACGAGTCTTTATGCGCCCATCCTGGCATCGGCGTTTTTCTGCGATATCCATATTTCCCATGATTTTAAGTCGTGACACCAAGGCTGCGAGGAGACGCCTTGGAGGGCTGTCGCGTTCGACTAAAACGCCATCGATACGGTAACGGATTCTTACGCGATTCTCGAATGGTTCGATATGAATATCGCTTGCGCGCATATTGACAGCTTCCGAGATAATTAGATTTACGAGCCTGACAATCGGCGCATTCTCGTCGTCTCCGGTGACTGTTTCCGCCTCTTTGAGTTCCGTTTGGGTAATGTCAATTGCGGTCTCAGTGAATTCAGAGAGCATAGAGTCCACTGACTCAGTTTCGCTTTGTCCGTAATGCCTATTGATTGCAGCTAGGATCGCCTCGTTCGTAGCAACCTTTACTTTGATCTCCCGATTTAAGATAAAGCGAAGCTTGTCTAGCACTTCAAACTTCATGGGGTCGTTAATGGCAACAATTAGGGAGTCCCCGTCTAGTCCAAGGGGAACGACAACATTCTCGCGGGCGACCGATTCTGGAACCATTTCGACGACACTGGGAGGAATCTCGTACCCGCTAAGATTGACGGTTTCAAAGCCGAATTGTGATGCCTGCAGGTTGCTGATTTCATTGGCATCAACGTATCCCAACTTTACGAGCGCTTCCTCGACCCGAATTCCTAGGCTGTCCGCAAGTTGTTTGGCTTCTTGGACCTGTTCTTTTGAGACAGCCCCATTGTTGAACAACTTATTGAGGATATCGTCCGACATTTGTCAGCCTTCATCGCAGGGTAGTTTGGTGGGATAACGCCGGTATTTTCCGCCTGAACGCTAAGAGAGTCAAGGAATTGGGGTTCAGTGGTAGTAAGCATTCGCCAATGACTCGGTAAGGAAACAGGGCCTGGTCCATGTCGGGTAACAGGTGGTGATCAGATTGGGGTGGTAAGTAAAGTCTGTTTCCGTGAAACCGAGTTGGGGTCGGAAACCAAGTTCAGTTTCAGGGAGGAAACAGTCATGGATGATTCTCAATTGGCGGTGTCGGGATTGGCAGCCAGCGCGTGTCCAAACAGCGCTTGTCGGGCCAAGGAATTGGAGCCGGGGCAGCGGGGCGAGTTCGCTTTGACGGTGTTGACGGGAAGTCGTTCGGCCGCCCATGCGGCTCAGGACGAAGGGGGCAGTCGCAAGTTTGTCGGGGCGCAGGTCAAGCGCGCGGCAGGCGGTCCAGCAAGCCTTTCAGCCGGATTCCGCCGACGCGCCGGGCGACGCGGACGAGCGGGTGTTGTTCTGGATTCCGGTCACCGGTCGATTGATCCAGCGGCTGGTGCTGTCCCTGATCCTCGGTTGTCACAGTTCGTATCGCGGGGCGATGGCGCTGCTGACGGAGATGTTGGGGATCGCGATCTCGGTGGGAACGATTCACAACCTCGTGTGTGCGGTGGCGGTGTCGGCGCGGCGGATCAACGAGCAGGCCGAGCTGTCGGGAGTCCGCATCGGAGCACACGACGAGATCTTTCAGAACGGCCAGCCGGTGTTGGTGGGTTGCGATGTGGCGTCCACATACTGCTACCTGCTGAGCCTGGAAGAGCATCGCGATGCCGACACCTGGCGTCTGCGGCTGCTGGAACTGGGCGACCACGGCTGGAAGCCCGATACGACCATCGCGGACGGCGGCCGCGGGCCGGTCAGCAGTTGGCGTTGCCGGGGGTGCCGTGTCGGGGCGATGTCTTCCACGCGATCCGTGAGGTCGGCCAAGTCGCGACGTATCTGGAGAACCTGGCCATCGGCACGATCACCACCTGCGAACAGCGGCTCTCCGCCATTCATGTTGAAAGTTGTGTTTGCGGTTGGTTGAAGCGGTCGAGGATGCGGAACCGGAAGTGGCGGAAGGTGGTCATTCCAAAAGCTTGGCACAAGATCGTCCGGAAACCCCGACTGAAGCATTGAAGCCTTCTGTCGGACCATTGCTCGAACGATTCGTGAAGTCGTTCGCAATCATCGGTCGCCAATTCTCGACCGTCTGACAGAACGCATCCAAAGGTTTGAGCTGCAGACTTCGCGCGGCGGTGAGCCACTCTGTGAGTCGCTCTTGGGCCATTTCCGAGGTTGTTTTGCTGCGATCCTCGAAGAGGGTTCGGAGCGATTCGCGTTGGTCCGCCAAGCGTGTCAGTTGGGGAAACTTCTCACGCAGCGTTTGCAATTCCGCCCGCTCCTCGGGGTTCAGGTTCTCCAGCACTTCCAGCACGCGGCGATTGGTATGGTCGATGATCGCGGCCACGAATTCGCGGTGTCCTTTTTTTGAGACAACTCGTCGATGCCGATCGAAGTGATCGGTTTCCAGTGGGCGGGAGGTTGCTGCAGATGCCGTTCGACGTAGTCGTAGTACCAGAATTCGAGCGTTTTTTCGTGCACCTTGAGAAACGCGGCGGCATTCTGGAGATCGCCGTGTCGAAAGATCGCGAATGCCATCGCGATCGAGTTTCTGATGACACTCCTTCTGGAGCGTCCCACAGTGCGGACAAACCGCCGCCGCGACTTTGGGAACGAGCGTGAACGGCAACGACTGACCCGCCCGGTCTTCGGCCTGGTGGACGACCTCGAAGTCTTCCTCCAACAAGACGTCACCCCACCACTCCAACTGTTGCTGCTGTTGTTCATAACAGCCATCCTTGGCTCGCCCGTAACATTTCACTCCAACACCCACTTACTCATACCACAACCTGTAGCCCCCCCCCAACCGGAATGGCGGAGAGCCGGTTTTTCAAACACAAACAACAGCGGCCGCCCATCGAGCACGGTCTGGTAATTGGGCTTCTGAAAATGTTCGACCAGTCGCTTCCAGCCCGCGCTGCCGATCTTGTCCAGTCGATGACCTTCCTCGACCAGGCAATAGCGGATTTCCCGTTTGTCTTTTGCGGCGAGATAACGGTTCAAGGCGATGCTCATGCCGGGTGCCTCATCCCAGTAATTCACGACGGCCCAGTAGTTCAACCGTGCAGCCGCGGCATAGGCGAGCTCCTGCTCCATGATGGCCTGAGAATCGCCGTTGATCCGCACCGAGCCATCGCTCTGCAACTGCGCGAACCACGGCAGGCGAAAGTGATACTTCGGCTGTCCGAGCGATGCCTCGACCGCCTTTGTCACAGTCCCCTCTCCATCCCAGC
>JBJXEX010000345.1:0-2848 GCA_046156195.1 Planctomycetaceae bacterium
CCCCCCCCCCCCCCCCCCCCCCCCCCCACGACAAATCAGCACAACGCGGTTGAACAGAGTTCCGGCGATGAGGACTCGCTCCCGATAGCCAACTCGCGGTCGAGCACCTCGCGGTAGTACGCCAGCCGGCGATTCGCATCGTCCAGTGCGCCACCGAACGAACGGAACTCGTCCAAATAAATCAGAGGCACTGGATGCTCGATGATCCGAAACTCCGCACGCACCGCTTGAACCCACAGTTGTAACGGCATTGCGTAACCGAACTCGGTGATGTTCAGCCGCGGTAGAGCATCGACTCGATAGGCTTTGAAGCCGCAGAAGGCGTCGGTCAGTTTCAAACTCAGCCGATCGTTGACCAGTGCGGTCACAAGCTGATTGATGTGCCGCCGCTCTTCCGGCGGACGACTGTCTCCCGCGAACGCCTGCAAATACCGGCTGCCGGAGACGATGTCCGCTGGCCGTGTGGCCTCATCAAAGACTCGGGCGACTAGCTCCGGGATCAAGCGCGGTTCGTGCTGACCGTCGCAGTCGATGGAAACGAGCACGTCGTAGTTGTGCTGCACCGCGAAGTCGAACGCCGATTTGAGTGCCGCTCCATAACCTCGATTCGGCGAGTGCGTGATGACTTGAATGTCCGATTCGCGCCGCAGTAATTCGGGAGTCGCATCGGTGCTGCCATCGTCCACGACCAAGATGTGCGGCGCATACTTTCGCACGGTGGCGAGCACTTCGGTCAGGTGCGATTGCTCGTTGTAAACCGGCAGAGCGGTCAGGAATCGGGGCGTCATCGGAGATCCAAACTGAGCGGGAGAATGAGGGGGCCGCGACCCTGTTTTGAGTGGTAGCCGCGTTCGCAGTCGAGCTATGAGGGCGGGCATTGTTTAAGCGTCGATCCGTGAAGTCAACGAGCGTCCGGCTCGTCTCGCAGGCTTGGTTGTGAGCCTTTGCTCAACGTCTACAATGCCGCCCGTTGTGGCGAATGCCGAGGCACTCGCCGAGTTGTTGTCGAGCGAGTTGCTCGGCATCTTGAGGAGTCATCGCACGGATCGGATTGCTCTGCCGCGCGACTTATCACAGGAGTTCTTGATCATGGCTTACACCTTGCCCGAATTGCCGTACCCGGAAAACGCGCTCGAACCGCACATCGACGCGAAGACCATGAATATCCATCGGACGAAGCACCATCAGGCTTACATCAACAACGTCAACGCGGCGCTGGAGAAACATCCGGCACTGGCGGAGAAGTCGGTTGAAGATTTGGTGCGCGGACTCGCCACAGTGCCGGATGACATTCGCGCGGTCGTCCGCAACAACGGCGGCGGACACGCCAATCACTCGCTGTTCTGGACCGTGATGAAGCTGAATGGCGGCGGCGAACCGACCGGCGCACTGGCCGACGCGATCAATAAAGCATGTGGCAGCTTCGCCGCGTTCAAGGAGCAATTTGCCAAGGCCGCGACGACTCGGTTTGGCAGCGGCTGGGCGTGGCTGTCGGTCGATGCCAGTGGCGGATTGCTGGTGGAAAGCACCGCCAATCAAGACTCGCCGCTGTCCGAAGGTCGCACCCCGATCCTGGGGCTGGATGTTTGGGAGCACGCCTACTACTTGAATTACCAAAACCGCCGACCGGACTACATCACGGCGTTCTTCAACGTCGTCAACTGGGACGAAGTCGCTCGCCGATTCGCGGCCGCGAAGTAATAAGGCAGTGAAGCAACTGACGTGAAGGCGAGCGAGGTGGAGTCAGCCCCCTGTATTCAGCGGACATCGCGACCGCCGGAGGGCTGACCCGTTCCGCTCGCCAATTCTTTTCACAGTCCAAGTTCGCTGAGCGACTTGGCCGTCAGAACAGCGAGCAACAACTCATCAATGCGTTCGCTCGAATGGATTCGCTCGACCTTGCGGCGAACATCGGCGGGCAACTTCGCGAAACGATTCTCCAACTGCAGCATCAGGGCTTCGAGTTTTCCCTTCTCCATTCCCTCTTGGATTCCCTTTTCCCGGCCCTTCTTGATTCCGGCTTTTTCGTAGGTGGTGACCATTTGCTTGACCTCGCGATAGGCTTCTTCGACTTGGACTAATTGAGTGAACTGAATTTGTTCGGTGGGCACCAACGGCATGTAGGTTTCCACGAATTCGACCAGCAGGCTTTGGCGAGCCGGATCGGTGCCGGCTCGCAGGATCAGGCGAAGGAAGTCCGCTTTCAGCCGCACGCGTTCCCGGCGAGTGTATTTCATCTTCGCCATGAGCGCGAAGGCGAGCGGATTGTCCGACTCCAGAAAGCGGCGATAGTCCAACTGGCTGAGCTTGATTAAGTGATAGTCGAAACGAACTCGGCTTTTTGGCGAGAGCGCGAGTTCAAAGAAATCCGGGACCGGCTCCTTCCATTCGGCATCGTCACTGAAGAGGGCAATCGGGACGATCGACAACCCATGTCGCAAGAACAATTGCGAGAAGTACTCGTACATCCGCCGTGAAAAGTCCCGGTCTTTTCGTGAGGATTCAAACTCAAAGTGGACGAGAATGAATCGCTCGCCGCCGCGCTTGAGTCGCACTTTCGCGACTAGGTCCAATCGCCGCTGCCTGCCGCCTCGAACATCGGTAAAGAATTCCTCACGCAGAAACTCGACACGCCCAAAGTCGATCTGCGCCGCCTCAACCGGACAGAACAGAAACATGAATTCCCGCTGACTCTAACCGAATCTAGGTAGCGGTGTGAAAGCCGCGCATTGAGGCGGACAAGTAGAGATTGTGAAGCCAATGTTGATGAAACAGTTTCTTGTTAATTCGATGAGCCGGGCTGACAAAGTCTCGGGGTTGGTTGGATCGCTTGGCGAAGGGCAAGAAG
>JBJXEX010000346.1:0-42362 GCA_046156195.1 Planctomycetaceae bacterium
GCTGGGATAGGCTTTTCTCGACGCGGTTCGCGGTTCCGTCATGGCGTTGCACTCCTTTGCTTGATGACGGTCTAACAGTAGTTGTTTTCCTCGGTTAGGTCAGGTCGACTTTTCGGATAGCCTCTTAGAGCTATCCTCACTTTGGCTCTCTCGCCGAGTCCGCGCCGAAGCTCGCCAGGCGTTGAAGCAACTGTTCCAGCACTGTTCCAGCACTGTTCCAGCACGGATTCGCGACCCGGCCACCTCCGCCGACCCAGGCCGCGCCAACGAGCAAAAAGGGGGAATGCTCTACAACGCCGCCTGCACCTACGGCCTGTGCGCCACGCTCAGCCTGAAAGACGAACCGCAACCGACCGACTCCGAAACAGCCGAGCAGAAAAAATACCTCGACCTGTCACTCGCCTGCCTGAAAGAATCGGTCGCCCCCGGATACGACAACTTCAAGCACATCGAGCAGGACTCGGATCTCACCCCACTCCGCCAGTTGCCGGCGTTTCAAGCGCTGCTCAAACAACGCCCGCCGACGAAACCTGCATCCGAAGCGAAGCCATAGCCGTAGCGCGACGAACCGGAAGCACTCCCACATTCAATTCCTGTCGCGAAACCCGCCTGTCCGTCCTCGGCGATCTGTGATATCTCTCGGGGAAGCTGAAAGGAGATTCTCATGCCAGCGTCACTGGTCCCCTCGGAAATCGAACTGTCTGCCGATGTCGTGCAACTCGCCGCTCAGTTGGGTGTGACTGAGTACCTTCCCAAAGTGCTGGAAATGACGCAGTCGGTCTTTCCAGACGACCAACTGGAAGTCGAAGTCTATCAAGACCACGAGCTGGCGGATGAATGGTGCATCCTCGTGGTGGTTCGCCATGCGATCGAAGACCCCCTCGAATTGGTCGCCATCACTTCGGGATGGCATCACCACCTTTTCGATTGCTGTCCCGCGCACTTGGCCAGCGCGTTCTCGATTGATACGAGCTTCCGACCATGATCGGCTCGCGTGATCTGCTCAACTTGGCCGAAGTGCTCAGTCGCGGCACGGCTGGCTCAAAGTTGCATCAGTTGCGAACCGTGCGGAACCGCGCCGATTACGACGTGATGATCGACTTCCTCAAGAAGGACGCGATTGCCGCTGTGGAAACCAGCCGGCAGATTCTCAACGCGTTTGAATCGCCCACGCCAGCTGACCGCCAAGCCGCGTTGGATGTGATGGCCGCCTACGAACGTGATGTCCTGCGCGAGACAACATGGCGAGCTCGTCCTCGCTGAAAGCGCTGACCAACCCGCCGAAGTGGAACAGGCCGAGCGGAAGAAGTCCCTCGACCTGTCCCTGACCTGCCTGAAAGAAGCGGTCACCGCCGGCTACGACAACTTCGCGCACATCGAGCAGGACACGGTCCTCACACCACTCCGCAAGTTGCCAGAGTTCCAAACGCTGCTCAAACAACGCCCGCAGAAGAAGCCCTAACGCCAGTTTGGACCGAAAGCGGCAGCCTGCTGCCGCTTTCGGTCCAACAGCCTGCTGTTGGACCCCGTTCTGAGTCGCCTTCGGCAGCAGGCTGCCGAAGGCAAAGCGGCAGCAGGCTGCCGCAGTCCATGTACGACAACTTCGAGCACATCGAGCAGGACACGGACCTCACACCACTCCGCAAGTTGCCGGAGTTTCAAGCGTTGCTCAAACAACGCCCGCAGACCGGTGACAGCTCGTTCCTTCGATCGCATTGGGGTTGTCATCCGAACCGAGATTTTCTCGGTGTCTCACGACATGATCTCGCGGATCGGTTCCGCTCCTTCGACGCCGACCAGTTTCTGATCGAGGCCACCGTAGAAGTATGTCAGGCGATCCGGTTCCAGTCCGAGTTGATGCAGCATCGTCGCGTGCAGATGTTTGACATGGAATGGCTTCTCGACCGCCGCGCTGCCGAGCTCATCCGTCGTGCCGACCGAGATGCCTCCTTTGATTCCGCCGCCAGCGGCCCACATCGTGAAGCCATAGGCGTTGTGATCGCGGCCGGTCCCCTTGGCATACTCGGCGGTCGGCTGCCGACCGAACTCGCCCCCCCAGACGATCAATGTCGAATCGAGCAACCCGCGCGCTTTGAGATCGGCGATCAACGCGGCGATCGGTTGATCGGTCTCCCCCGCGTGCAGATCGTGGTTGTGCTTCAGATCGCCATGAGCATCCCAGTTGTCGTCATTGTGTGCTCCGCCGGAGTAAATCTGCACGAACCGCACGCCCCGCTCGACGAGCCGCCGCGCGAGCAAACATTGCCGAGCCACTGTGCCGCAACGCTTGTCGTTGAGTCCGTACATCTCCTGGATGTGCTGCGGCTCCTGAGCGAAATCAACCGCCTCGGGCGCGGACGATTGCATCTTGAAAGCGAGTTCGTAACTCGCGACGCGAGCGGCAAGCTTCGAGTCATTTCCCAGCCGCGCGGCGTGGTCATCGTTGAAATCGCGCAACGTGTCGAGCAGTCGTCGTTGACCCGCTTCACTCAACTCCGCCGGACGAGCGAGATCGAGAATCGGCGTCCCTTGCGAGCGGAAGATCGTCCCTTCGTACTGCGCCGGCATGTAGCCGCTGTTCCAATTCTTCGCTCCGCTGATCGGCCCGCCGCGCGGGTCGAGCATCACGACAAAGCCGGGCAGATTCTCGTTCTCCGTGCCGAGTCCGTAATTCACCCATGAGCCGATGCACGGCGAGCCGCTCTGCACCTTGCCCGTATTCATCTGCAACATCGCCGACCCGTGAATCGGCGAGTCGGCCGTCATCGAGTGCAGGAACGCAATGTCGTCCACATGCTTGGCGAGATTCGGAAACAGCTCGCTGACCCAGTGGCCGCACTCGCCGTATTGCTGGAACTTCCAACGCGGCTCGACGATGCGGCCCTCGTTCTTCTTGCCCCCTCGGCCAAACGTCTTCACGGCGATCGTCTGATTATCTCGACCGATCATTGACGGTTTATAATCAAACGTGTCAATTTGACTAGGTCCACCATACATGTAGAGGAAAATCACGCTCTTGGCCGGCGCATCGAAATGCGGCTTCTTCGGCGCGAGCGGATTCGCGAAGACCTTCTTCGCACCATCGGCCGCGAGTGCCGATTGACCAAAGAACGGCCGATCGAGCATCCCCGCCAACGCGACACCGGTGAATCCGGCCCCCGTCTGCCAGAGGAATTCGCGGCGGGTGCGTCCACAAAAATCGGTCATGTTGATTTCCTTCAAGTCGCTGCTCAGTCCAAGTACACAAACTCATTCAAATTGATCGCCAGCAAACAGAATCTTCGCAGAGCCTCGTCAGCCGAAACTTTCTCTTGCTGAATGTTGTCGTCCAGGAACTTCACGCCACGAGCGATCTCTCGCTCGGTCGGTTGGCGTTGCAGGACTCGCATCAAGGCGGCTCGCACGCAGGCTGCCGCGTCGGTGCCGGACTCGCGGCGCAGGCGACTGGCAAAGATCGCGGCTTGCTCGTTGGCGAACGAGCTGTTGATCAACGCCAGCGCTTGCGCGGGTTGAGTGGTCGTGAAGCGGACGGGACACGGCGAGTCCGGGTCGGCCGCGTCGAACGCCGTCAGCAACGGCACGGCCAACGAACGCTTGATGTGAACGAACACGCTCCGCGAGGCGGCCTCTGCGGGAGAGGACTTCTCCCAATTTCTTCCCGGCACCGATTGGCCGGCGAGCACTTCGCGCGGGATTACCGGATAGACGCTCGGCCCTTCGGTCTTGTCGAGGTTGAGATTCCCGCAAGCGGCGAGGATCGAATCGCGGACTTCCTCGGCGGAGAGGCGGCGTAGGTCGAAGTGCGAGAGCAGGTCGTTTTCGGGATCTTCAATTTTTGATTTTTGATTTTTGATTTTCGATTGATCGCCTTCCGGCAGACTCGCCATTCGAAAAGTGTTCGACGTGACAATCAGCCGGTGCAGAGTCTTGAGCTTCCATCCGCCGCGAACAAACTCACTGGCGAGCCAGTCGAGCAGTTCGGGATGCGTCGGCGGTGTGCCCATGTAGCCGAAGTTGCTCGAAGAGCGGACGAGGCCACGGCCGAAGTGGAATTGCCAGACGCGATTGACCATCACCCGCGCGGTCAACGGGTTCGTCGGCGAGGCGATCCAATCGGCGAGCACTCGGCGTCGGCCGGAGGATTCCGTGGCTTCACGGCGGGCCGGCAACTCCGGCGGCTTTGTATCCGCCGCGAGCAACACCGACGGAAACGCCGGCTCGACGCGATCGCCTTGTGACTGCGGGTTGCCTCGCAACAAAACAAACGTGTCGCGCGGGCGGCCTTCCTCTTTGACGGCGAGTGCTTGTTCCAGCGACTTCGGACGATCGCGTTCGAGCTGACCTCGCTCACGATGGAGTGCTTCGTATTGGTCGTGATCTTCAGCCGAGATCAGCTTGCCGCGCTGCTTGCGGAGAATCTCGCGGCGTTTGCCGTCGAACTTGAAGTCGTCGATCTCGCCGCCGGGGAGTTTGTCTTTGATCGAGTCTTCGACGGCGGCGAGCTTGGTTCGGACGCTCGCCAATTTGGCTTCCCATTCGGCGGTCGCGGCTTTCTGTCGCTCGCGAGCGGCCTCGTCGCCGATGAACCGCAGAATCTCGTTGTCGCCGCCATAGGGTTTGACGCCATGAAAGAACGCCAACAGCGAGTAGTAATCGCGTTGCGAGAACGGGTCGATCTTATGATCGTGACAGCGCGCACAATTCGCGGTCAGGCCCAGCATTGTCTGCGAGGTCGTCCCGACGATGTCGTCGAGTCCATCGTAAAACGCCAGCGGCCGGTCGGCTGGCTCGTCGTCCCACAAGCCAAGCCGGTAGTAGCCGGTGGCAATGATCGAATCGGGAGTCACCTCGTCGAGTTCGTCGCCGGCCAGTTGCTCGCGGATGAATTGGTCATACGGCTTGTCGGCGTTGAGTGCGCGAATGACATAGTCGCGATATCTCCAAACGAACGGCTTGTTGTTGTCCCGTTCAAAGCTGTTGGACTCGGCGTAGCGGACAAGGTCGAGCCAATGTCGCCCCCAGTGTTCGCCGTAGTGCCGAGATTCAAGCAGCCGATCGACGATTTTTTCATAGGCATCCGGCGATTGATCGCTGAGGAACTCGGCCACATCCTTCGGTGACGGAGGCAAGCCTGTCAGCGTGTAAAACACCCGTCGCAAGAGCGTCACTTTCGACGCTGGCGGCGCGGGACGAGCGTCATTCGCGGTGAGCTTCGCCAGGATGAAAGCGTCAATTGGATTTTCGATTTTCGATTTTTGATTGTTGATTTGCGGAACAGTCGGCCGCACGACCGGCCGGAACGCCCAGAAGTTGCGAGCCTCGTCATCGACGACCGGCGGGCCATGCGACTTGCTCGCCGCTTCGGCCGCTTTGTCCGACCACGCCAAGCCGCGCGTGACCCACTTCGTCAGCGTGTCGATTTGCGACTTCGTGAGCTTACCCTTCGGCGGCATCATGATGCCGTCGTAGTTGATCGCTTGCAGAATCAAACTCTCGTCCGGCTTCTTCAAATCGACGGCCGGGCCGCTCTCGCCCCCCTTGAGGATGTCTTCGCGATTGGTCAGCTTCAGTCCCCCTTGCAGCTTCTTTTCCGATCCATGACACGCGAAGCAGTTGGCCTTGAGGATTGGCAGCACATCCTTCTCGAAGATAGCGACGTCAGCCTCGGCGAAACTGAGCTTTTCTTGAGCGACGAGCGTTGGTGAATTTCCCGCTGCCTTCAAGACAGACAGGACAAATGCCATCAAGAACAACCAACGGCGGAATGCTTCGTGATTTCCTGCGATCATCGGTGCGTACTCTCCAACAAGCTATCAAACGATGCGTTGTTCACGACACGCACGTTCGTAGGTCTCGTTCAAATTCAAAGGGACGGTCGGACCACCCAAGAGCGATAGCGGCAAGACCGGCAAGGGGGAGCCGATCAACAATCGTTCTTCCCAGACATCCAATTCGTCGCGTTCGCCTCGTGAAACGGGGTGATAGCTGCAGGCATACAACTCACCCGGCTGCGCGACCGCTTCGACTCCGAATCGCTTGAGAAGACGGGCATGTAAATTGGCTCGTCGCGTAGTCACGACGTCGATGATGGTGACGCCGACACCGCGCCGCAACAACGTCTCACACTTGGCCAAGAAGGCGCGTCGATGCTCGCGACGATCCTTGTTCGCCGGGCTGATCAATTCAATCGCTCCGGCCAACCGGAGCTCTTCTTCTTCAGCAAATATCTCAACCTCAACCACATCCGTTTCCACGGGAAACTCCAGCGTCATTGCGGGTGGAGGAGGGGAGTAGGCAGCGGTGTGGAATGGATCGGTTGATCCGTGGCGGTTGGCGACGAGCGATTCGGGCTCCTCAAATGTCGCTACGTCAATTTCGATTCCGAACTGAACATTGGCCGCCGCGAACCAGCCGTTCGGCAATCGTTCGTTGAGATCCGCCGCGATGGCAGTTGCCCAGACGTGATGAGTGGAATGCCAGGGCCGACGGCGAGAGAGCGGCGGACGAAAATGGTCGCGAAGCATGGCACGCTCAATCTCAACGGGCTTTGCCCCGGTCAATGCCGCGAACCATTCACGGCAACGATGGTTCGCAATGTATCGCGTGCCGACGTTATCGCCATGACCAATCACACAACTAGAATTAAGCAGCTCAACGTGTCAATCAATTCGGCAAGCTTGTCGTCGAAAGACTCTCGCTTTGTGAGCCGATGGCGCTAGCCACGGGCCTCGGTAAGCGACGTTTGACGGCGAATCGCCCGACGCTAGCGCGTTCGGCTCAAAAAGCGGTGCTATTGCAATTGTCGCCGCCGGGGCAGTGATCAAACTCAAACGCCTCGTCGCGCGAAGCGGTGAGGGGCAAGGGTTGGGAACGCGATTCGGTGACGACTTGCCAAACGCGGTTCAATCGAGAGGTGGCCTCGCGAACGGGGACACGCACGCTGATCGGCCAGATCGTGCGCGTGCGGCCGTCGGAGTCACACCAGGCTCCGTAACAGCAGACCCATTGCGCCAGCGGCCAACGGCCTAGCACGGCGGAGACTTCCTCGGCCGAAAATTCGTCCGGCCACGATTGGCAGACGATGACCAAATCGGGCGGCTCGCACATCGCTTCGGGCAGTTGATCAATCTGCCGCACGATCGCCCGCGCACCGAGCGAGTCGATCCAGACGCGGATCGGCGACATCTCCGAGCGTTGCCAATCGCCGACGAGGAGAATCGCAGGTTGAGACATTATGAAAAACGGTATAACGGCGACCGGCTTTCGGCTGACGGCAATCGGCCGGAAGCGGATGGCCCCTGTGATAGCACTCGAAAGAAGCTAGCCATTGGCATCCGCGTGCCGAATGGCATTTCAATTCACGACCCAAGTGTCGCCGCTGTTGAGCAGCTTCTCGACATTCCCTTCGCCGAGCTTCGCACGGGCGGCTTCCACTTGCTTTGTGACCGACTCGTCGTAGGTCGAACGCTCGACGGCTCGCAAGATTCCCATCGGTTCGGGGAATTCTGGATGTCGCATCCGCGAGAGCAAGAACGCGAGCGACGGCTCCGGAGTCTTTTCGTCGTGGAAGAGCAGATCGTCTTCCTTCACGTCGCCGCCGAGTTGGACGATCTCCACCCGATTCCCTTCGGCAACGCGAATACCCTTCTCACGGTTCTTGCCGAAGATCAACGGCTTGCCGTGTTCGAGATAAACGATGCTGTCGCTGCGAGTCTCCTTCTCGGTGGCGTATTTGAACGCTCCCTGATTGAAGACGTTGCAGTCTTGATAGACCTCGACGAAAGCCGTCCCTTTGTGGTGCGCGGCTCGTTCCAGAACCATCGTGAGATGCTTGATGTCCACATCGACGGAACGAGCGACGAACGTGGCTTCGGCTCCGATCGCGACTGACAGCGGCGTGAGCGGGTGATCGATCGAGCCATACGGCGTGCTCTTGCTCTTCTGGCCGAGCGGGCTGGTCGGCGAGTACTGGCCTTTGGTCAGACCATAAATCTGGTTGTTGAAGAGGATGATCTTCATGTCGATGTTGCGGCGAATCGCGTGCAGGAAATGATTGCCGCCGATCGACAGAGCGTCGCCGTCACCGGTGATGACCCAGACTTGCAGTTCGGGATTGGCCAACTTCACTCCGGTTGCAACGGCTGGAGCGCGGCCGTGAATGCTGTGCAGGCCGTAGGTGTTGACGTAATAGGGAAAGCGGCTGCTGCATCCGATCCCGGACACGAAGCAAAACTTTTCTTTGGGGATCCCCAGCGTGGGGAGCACCTTTTTCATCTGGGCGAGAATCGAATAATCGCCGCAGCGCGGGCACCAGCGGACTTCTTGGTCGCTGGCGAAATCTTTCGATTGAAGAGTCGGCAATGCAGTCGGAAGAGTGGGAAGATCGACGGACATGGGACAATCACCTTTTGCTGTGTTCGCAGTTGTTTTCAAAAACCAAGCCCGTAGCGCGAGCGAGGGATTTCAGAGTTTGTCTAACCGAGGAATTCGTTGATCACGTTGACCAGTTCGTTGACGAGGAACGGCTTGCCTTCGACTTTGTTGTAGCCCTGTGCGTCGACGAGATACTTATTGCGTAGCAGCAAACTCAACTGGCCGCAGTTCAATTCCGGCACGAGCACTTTTTCATAGCTCTTGAGGATCGCCCCGAGGTTTCGCGGGAAGGGGTTCATGTATCGCAGATGTGTGTGTGCGACCGATTTGCCTGCCGCCTGAGCCTGCTGAACCGCAGTCCGAACGGCTCCGAACGTGCCGCCCCAACTGATGACGAGCAGCTTGCCGGACGCCGGACCATCCACCGTTTGTTCGGGAATGTAATTGGCGATGTTCGCGATCTTCTTCGCTCGCGTGTTGGTCATGTGCTGATGGTTGCCCGGCGAGTAGTCAATGTTGCCAGTGACATCCTTCTTTTCGAGTCCGCCGATGCGGTGTTCCAAACCCTTCGTGCCCGGCTTGACCCACGGACGAGCGAGTTTTTCGTTTCGCTTGTACGGCAGGTATTCGCCGTTTTCTCCGTTTGCAGTGGCGAGGTGGTCGATCTTCAAACGGGGCAAGTCTTCGACATTCGGGATTCGCCACGGTTCGGCCCCATTCGCGATGTAGCCGTCGGAGAGGAAGATCACCGGGCACATGAATTCGGTGGCGATGCGAAACGCTTCTTGAATCATCGTGAAGCAATCGCCCGGACCGCTCGCCGCGACGATCGGCAGCGGCGATTCGCCGTTGCGACCGAACATTGCGAGCAACAAGTCAGACTGTTCGGTCTTGGTCGGTAGGCCGGTGCTCGGCCCGCCGCGCTGGACATCAATGATGACCATGGGCAGCTCGGTCATCATTCCCAGGCCCATCGCCTCGCCCTTCAGGCAGATGCCGGGGCCGCTGCTGGCGGTGACTGCCAATTCTCCGGCGAAGGCGGCTCCCACGCAGGAGGCCATCGCGGCGATTTCATCTTCGGCTTGAAATGTCTTCACGCCGAAGTGCTTGAACATCGAAAGGTCGTGCAAGATGTCGCTAGCCGGCGTGATCGGATAGCCGCTGAACACGACCGTCTTGCCAGAGAGCTTGGCCATGGTCGCCAAGCCCATCGCCACCGCTTCGTTGCCGGTGATCTTGCGGTACTTGCCCGCGGGCAGCTTGGCTGGCGGGACGTGATAGTGAACTGTGAACGATTCCGTCGAGAAGCCGTAATTCATTCCGGCTCGCAACGCCCGCAAGTTGGCTTCGGCGACTTCCGGTGCCTTCTTGGCAAACTTCGCTCGAATGGCCTCCTCGGTCGTTTTCGCATCGCGATCGTATAACCAATAAACCAACCCCAAGGCGAAGAAGTTGCGGCACAAGTCCGCATTCTTCAATGTGAGTCCCAGTCCCTCGACCGCATCGCGATTGAGCCGCGTCATCGGCACTTTGTGAACCCGGAACTTGGCCATCAGGGTTTCGTCGTCGAGCGGGTTCGCGTCATACAGGGCTTTTTGCAAGCCCCCCTTGTTGAACTCTTCTTCGTTGACGATCAACGTGCCGCCGCGCTTGAGATCGGCGATGTTGGTCTTGAGCGCCGCCGGGTTCATCGCGACGAGCGTGTCCACATCATCGCCCGGCGTAAAGATGTCGTGATTCGAGAAGCACAACTGATAGCCCGACACTCCGAAGAGCGAACCGGCGGGAGCACGAATCTCGGCGGGAAAATCGGGGAACGTACGAACGTCATTGCCAAACATGGCTGAATCGTTCGTCATCTGAACTCCGACCGACTGCATTCCGTCGCCGGAGTCACCGCAAAAGCGGATGACGACTGTTTCAAGGTTTTCCAGTTTCTTGCCGTTGCTGGATGCGGGAGCTTCCAAGGTGGCGGTTGACATTGCGGGTGCGACTCCTGGTCTGCCGGTGGGAAAGCCAAAGATCACAGCTCAACGGACGAGACGCTGAGCCAGTTGCGGATGCGAGGTGGGAAGATCACACGGCTATGGAAGTTTCGTCAAAAGCATTGAATGTCGAAAACAATTCCTGCCCATGTGCGAGACGGCCGAAGTTGTCTCGACTTTCGGTGGAGTTTGTCAATTGAGCGATCCCTGCCGGTCAGTCGAACTTCAGGCACGACCATTCATCGGCTGATTGAGGCTGTCGGCTTCTCTTTTCTCGTTGATCTGCCGTTGCCAATTTGACGTGAGGATCTCGTTCTTTCGCTCCGAGGCTGTGAAGAAATCGTAGAGCAGGCGGCTCACCTGTTCGCTTTCTCGAAAGAAATGGGCAGGCGAGCCACCTGCTCTACGAAAAGTTCACAGACTCATGGCGGCGACGCCGTCTTACTCTTCAGTCTTCTTGCGCTTCTGCTGGCGCTTTTCGCGATTGGCCTGCATTCCCAGAATGGGTTTGTAGCGGCGGCGAGCCGGACCCTCTTTGGTCAGCGTGCGATAGCCGGTCACTTTGCCTTCCAGGATTTCCTTTCCGTCAGCGGTCATGGGCTTGGGTGGCCGACCTCCGCGCTGACCACGAGCGGGCAGTTCTCGGTTTCCCGCTTGGCCATAAGGACGTTGGCCGCGAGCCGGACGCCGTTGCGCCGAGTATCCGCCCTCCTGCGGTTGTGAGTTCTCGTCGTTGCCAGTGCGTCGTCGCTGGGGAGGCCGCCGTTGCGACGAATATCCACCCGCTTGTGTCTGCGAGTTCTCGTCGTTGCCGCCGCGGCGTTGCTGCGGTGGCGGGCCGTCCTGAGCGGGACGACGAATGAATGACGATTCGGGAGTGTCGTCGGTAACGAATCGACGACGACCACCATTGAAGTCACCGTCGTTGTCATTGGACTGCGACTGATTGGACTGCGATTGGGCCTGCGAGGGGAACGACTCACCTACCTGATCCGATTGATAGCGGCGCGGAGGACGACTCCCCTGCGGCGGCCCCGATGAATAGCCCCCTTGCGAATTCTCGTCACCTGCCGAGTAACGACGTGGACCTCCCTGAGCGTAGCCACCTTGGCGATTGGGAGGACGGCTGCCCTGCGAATACCGACGGGGCGGTCCCGATTGCGAATCACCTTGCTGTTGATTGTCGTCGCGTCGTCCGTAGCGGCTCTGTCGCGGAGCCTGCTCACCGCTTTGTTGATTGTCGTCGCGTCGTCCGTAGCGGCTCTGTCGCGGAGCCTGCTCGCCGCTTTGTTGATTGTCGTCACGCCGTCCGTAGCGGCTCTGTCGCGGAGCTTGCTCACCGCCTTGTTGATTGTCATCGCGCCGTCCGTAGCGATTCTGTCTTGGAGCTTGCTCACCGCCTTGTTGATTGTCGTCGCGGCGCGGTCCTCCTTGGCTCCCACCTTGCCGAGAATATCCACCGGGTCTCGGCCGGCCTTCCGGTCGGCGTTGGCGAGTGTTGTCTTGCGCGGCATCGTCGCTGCCCGATGATGAAAAGACTTCTTCGTCGGACTGTTGCGCTCGGCGCGGCTCCTCTGACTGCGCTCGACGCGAGTCTCCTGATTGAGCCGCAGGTCTCCCGTATTGAGCCTTGCGCGGTGGGAAACCTTCAGTCGTGGACTTGTCGGCATCGGAAGACTCGCTCCGAGCACCGAACGGCTTGCTGCCAAATTGGGGTTTGTCCCCGAACTTCTTCTTACGGCCGCGGCCAGCGGTGTTGTCGAGATGTGCTCGCTGTTGCGAGAGATCATTGAGCAACGCCACTTCGGGAGTCGTCAGTTGCCGAAAGGCTCCGACCGGCAAATCACCCAGCCGAATCGGGCCGAAGCCGACTCGTTTCAATCGCATGACCTTGTGATTCACGCGAGCCAGCAGGCGGCGAATTTCGCGGTTCTGCCCCTCGTTCAGCACGATGTCGAGGTACGAGCTATCGCCGACCGCCTTCTTCATTCGGACCCCTTCGACGGCGAATCGGCCTTCGTCGAAGTACATGCCACGCTTCAGTTCGGCGAGCGTTTCCGATGACGGCACTCCCTTCACATGGCAGATGTAAAACTTCGGCACGCGGTAACGCGGATGAGCCATCCGATTGGCCAGCTCGCCGTCATTCGTGACCAACAACAATCCTTCCGATTCTTCGTCAAGCCGTCCGATCGCGAAGATTCGCTCTTTGAACTGCGGGAACAAGTCGATGACTCGCGGCTTGCCAGCGGGATCGAAATTCGTACAGACGACGCCGCGCGGCTTGTTGAGCACGAAATAGACTTTGCGATGCACCTTGAGCTTCTCACCGTCAAGCTCGATCTTCTGTGTGTACGGATCGGCTCGGAACGCCACGTCGGTGATGACCTTGCCATCGACACTGACGCGGCCCGTTGTGACGAACTCTTCGCACTTCCGCCGAGCATCAATTCCCGCCGCCGCCAAAATCTTCGCGAGCCGCTGCGGAGCAAACTTCGCTGGCCCGGAGTGATCGTGCCTTTTCAAGCGAGTCCCCGGCGACGGATCGTTATCACCGTCGAACTCGCTCGGCTCGGGCGAGTCGGAATCGCTGACGAAGAATTTCTGCTTCTTGTCTTTCCTCTTGCCGTAGGCGGACTCGCGCTCTTGCTTCGGAACCGGCTCGAATTCTTCATCGAATTCGCCGTCATAGTCATACGGAGCCGAGTCGTCGTCGGACTCCATTTCCGCTTCGGAGTCGGCGTCTGCTTCCATTTCGGAGTCGGCGTCGATTTCCATTTCGGAGTCAGCATCCGCTTCCATTGCGGAATCAGCATCCGCTTCCATTTCGGAGTCAGCGTCCGCTTCCATTGCGGCATCGGCATCCGCCTCTTCGTAGGCGAAGTCATCGGAGGCATCGTCGAACATCCCGTGTTCGATGACTTCCGTTTCGGGGGCAGCGTCCTGAATTGGTGCCGCCTCAATTTCCGCCGTGATCAGCCGGCACGCGCTAGCGTCCGGTTCTGAATCGGCCTCCACGATCGCATCGCAGACGAGCGTCTCGCGGCTGATCGAGTCGTCAGAAAGATTCGCCTCGACATGACGAGGCTCGGCGCTGTCCACGATTGGCTCAGCCTGCTCAAGCGACAAATTGGCTTCGAGGTTTTCGATTGGTTTTTGGGTGTCGTCCGACATGATCAGCCCCTTTCATGGGCGAAGAGAGCACCTCACAAGGCGAGACTTGGAAGTGGCGGCAACTCTGGGCCGCGATGGCAATGTGCAATGTGCAGCGGAATAGGCAGGGATTCGCAAATGCGTGATGGGATGACCGTCGAGTTCTCGCAACCGTCGGTCGTTTTCAGCCGTGAGGCGGGGCGGAGTGTATCCGCACGCGTGAGATTGGCGAGGCGAGAGGGGTCAGTCACGTCATTCCTTTGACCAGAATCCTTTGATTCATTGGTCTAACCTGTGCCAAAGGAGTGAGATCAAAGGAGTGAGATCAAAGGAATCTGGTCAAAGGAATGAATGAGGATTGAAAAGGAATGAATGAGGATTGAATTCGGGGCTTTGTCCTGGTGTCGTGGGCGAAGTTGTCCAAAAGATCGCAACTTCAAAAGTTCGATTCCCGGTTCGATTCCGCCGCTGGCAATCGTGATCGGATCGTCCCACAATCCGCCGCCATGCCGACTTCAATCACACGAGAATTCCTGGGTTGGGAGCAGCCGCTGTTGCCGTCAGCGGTTGAGTGGCTGGCGCGGAAATATGCGGCACATGGCGAGCTAAATTTCAGCGAAGCGATCGTCGTCGTGCCGGGACGACGTGCGGGGCGGCGACTGTTGGAACTTGTCGTCTCGCGGGCGGAGTCCGAGCAACTTCGGCTCACGCCGCCGCAGATCGTGACGCTCGGCGAGTTGCCGGAGCGGCTGTATCCGTTGCAGCGGCCGCTGGCGAGCGATCTGGTGCAACAACTGACTTGGGCGAAGGTGCTGCGCGAGTCGGATCGCGGTCTGCTGGAGAAGATCATTCCGCGTCCGCCAGCCGAGGATGATGTGCTCGCGTGGTGGTCGTTGGGGACGTTGTTGTGGACTCAGCATCGCGAACTGGCGGCGGATGGTCGGGACTTCGGCGATGTGGTGAAGCTCGGTCGGCAGTTGCCGGACTTCGCGGAGTCGGTTCGATGGGAGGCGATGCAAAAAGTGCAGGCCGCGTCTCTGCGAGCGCTCGATGAGTTGGGTTTGTGGGATGTGCAGACGGCTCGGCTGGTGGCGATTCAACGTCGCGAACCGCAAGCGGATCACGACATCGTTCTGGTGGGCACGGTCGATCGGAATCAATCGACTCGGCAGATTCTGGATCTCGTGGCGGATCGAGTCACCGCTCTGATCGCCGCGCCGCAGGATCGCGCGGAGGCATTTGATTCACAGGGCTGCTTGCTGCCCGACGTGTGGACCGAAATGGCCGTCGATGTTCCGGCGGATCGGCTCCGAGTCTGCGATGGTCCCACGGAGCAAGCGGAGCAACTCGCTCGCGAGTTGTCGGCGCTGGGCGAACGATTCCGTGCCGACGAAGTGGTCATTGGTTTGGCCGATGATCACTTGGGGCCGTTCATCGAGCGGCAGCTTGCCGAGTGCGGCGTCGCGACGCGCTGGATTGAAGGGACGCGACTGGCGGACTCCGGTCCCTGCCGATTGTTGACCGCGCTGGCGGACTTTCTCGAACGGACCCGCTTTGATGATTTCGCAGCGCTCGTGCGGCATCCTGATCTCGATTTGGCCGTGGCGCTGCGGAATCGAGTCGATGAGCGGGACGCCCGCGTTCTGGCGAACGCGGCTACGATCGACTTGGCGGAATTGGACACGCTCTTTCAAACGCATCTGCCGCTGGGGCCGGAGACGCTGCTCGCGATTCTGGAGCAGTCGCAGGTGCGTGCGGCGAATGCTCGGCGAGGCCGTGCTCCTCAAGAGTTGTTGCGAGCGTTGCGTGATGTGTTCGCGCCGTTGCAGGGATCGTCGCGAGCCTTGAACGACTGGGCCACGCCGCTGCGAACTTGGCTGGCGGCGACCTATCGTGCTCGCGAGGCCGACGAATCGACGCGTGAGGGACGTGTGCTGGTGGCGGCGCTCCAGCGACTGAATGAAGTCTTGCAAGAGTTGTCGGATGTGCCGCCGTCGATCGCGCCGCGCGTGACGGCGGCGGATGCAATCCGCTGTGCCGTCAAACGTCTGTCCGATGAGTTCGTCCCACCGGAGGCGGAGGAAGGGGCTGTCGAACTGCTCGGCTGGCTGGAGTTGCTGTTGGATGACACACCCGCCGTGATCGTCACGTCGTTCAACGAAGGCTGCGTGCCGACGAGTTTGAACTCGGACTTGTTTCTGCCGAACGAACTGCGGCAGCGACTGGGGCTGAACGACAATGCTCGGCGCTACGCCCGCGATGCGTATGCGGTCACGCTGCTGCAACACGCTCGGCGCGAGATCGTGTGGCTGGTTGGCCGCCGCGATCTGGACGGCAGCCCGCTGATCCCCAGCCGGTTGTTGTTCGCGGTCCCTGCGGAGCAACTGCCCGAACGAGTGCTCCTGTTGATGAACAGCGACGGCGATCCGCAGCGAACGACCGAGCCGTCGGCAGACGGCTCACCTGAGAAACCCGGCCTCGATATCCCGCATCCGCAACTCATCATCGCGTCACTCAGTGCCTCTGAAGATTTGAGCCGCGACCGTCACAGCTTGTTGAAAAATGGAGAATTATTTAACCCGAAGCGTGAGCGAGGGTCGGTAACATCGGGAAATCTCAAATCGAACCCCCTCGCTGACGCTTCGGGTTACATTTTTCAACCGACTCAAACGCTGACTCTGAACGTGACCGAGTTCCGGTCGTATCTCGCGTGTCCGTACCGCTATTTCTTGCGGCATGTGCTGAAGCTGGAGTCGCTGGATGATCGCGCGGTCGAGTTGGACGCTCTGGCGTTCGGCAACGTGCTGCATGACGTGCTGCGGTTGTTCGGCGAATCGGACGCTCGTGATTCGTCTGATGAATCGCGGTTGCGGCGATCGTTGCGAGAGATGCTGGATGAGGTCGCATGGCAGTGTTACGGCTCGCGTCGCCGAGCGGCCGTCAACGTGCAGCTCAAACAGTTGGAAGCGCGACTGGAGGCGTTTGCTCATTGGCAAGCAAAGTGGCGCAGCGCCGGTTGGCGGATCGAACATGTCGAGCGTGCGATCCGCCCCGAGCCAGGGGGTGAAGCGCGGCCGTCGCTGATCGTTGAGGGGATCGAAATCTGGTTGCATGGCCGACTGGATCGGATCGACTGCCACGAAGACAACGGCCAGTGCGTGATCTTCGATTACAAGTCCGGGGACAAAGGCCAGAAGCCGGGCGACAGTCATCGCAAACGGAACGGCGAGTGGATCGACCTGCAACTGCCGCTGTATCGGCATCTCGCGCGAGACCTCGGTTTGCCGTCCGAGCCGCGGTTGGGCTACATCAACTTGCCGAAGGAACTGGCGGGTGTCGGGGCCGAGTTCGCTGAATGGTCTCCCGACGATTTCGCCGAAGCGGACGAGATCGCGAAGCAAGTGGCACTCGGCATTGCGAATCGTTTGTTCTGGCCCCCCGCCACGCTTCCCGCCGGAGCGTTTCGCGAGTTCGATGATCTCTGCCAAGTCGGCGTCTTCGGTGCGGAGTAGTTCGGCAGGTCGTCTGGAATCGACTCCTTTGATTCGGATCGTTGTTGTGAAGGAGTCAAGTTTTCGGCACGCCAGGCAAGTAGCTGGTCAGGGCTTGCCGGAGTCTGGCGAGTTCTCGATCCAAGACTGCATAGGCTTCGTCCGCACCGGACAGGTCGTCGTCGCGGCCCATGAATTCGAGACGGACGGCTGCGGAGACGGTCGGTGGGGCCGCGAAGCATGAGGCCGAACCTTTGATCGAGTGGGCCACTCGCCGCACTTTGACCATGTCCCGCTGAGCGATGGACTCGCGCAGGGCCGGCATCAGCTTGTCTGCTTCCTTGAAGAAAATGGCCACCATCTGCTTGAGCAAATCCTCACGTCCGCCGACACGATCCAGAGCGGCCTCCCAGTCCATGATCGGGATCGTGGTGGAATCGGTCGCGGCGGAGTCGGCCCCCGTTTCGTGATCGGCTCGTGCCGTTGCGGCTACTCCCTCGACCATTTCATAGAGCGACTTGGACTGGATCGGCTTGGAGAGATAGGCATCCATGCCCGCCTTGAGACAACGCTCGCGGTCCCCTTTCATGGCATGGGCCGTCATGGCGACGATGTGCATGTGCTGGCCGCTGGTCTGCTCCTTCTTGCGAATGGCGGCGGTCGCCTCGAAGCCATCCATTTCGGGCATCTGCACGTCCATCAGCACGAGATCGAATAGCCCGCGTTCGAGAGCTTCGACCGCTTCACGGCCGTTGTTCACGACCACGACCTGATGCCCGCGCGACTCCAGCAGTTCGCGCGCGACTTGCTGGTTGACCAGTCCATCCTCGGCCAACAGGATCTTTCGAGAGCGCCGAGGTTCTGGGACTTGAGCCACCGTCGGGACCGGCGCGCGATCTGGTTCGGCCGGAGCGCCCAGGACTCGCAAGATTGTGGCCTGCAAATCCGACTGCTTGACCGGCTTGATGAGATAGCGCGCGATCCCCAGTGACTGACAACGCTCGGAGTTCTCAGTTTGTCCCGCCGAGGAGAGCATGACCAACATGCAGTCGGAGAGGCGTGGGTTTCGTCGAATGTGCTCGGCGACCTCGAAGCCGTCCATGTCCGGCATCATCACGTCCAGGAGCGCGAGTCGGAACGGCGTGCCGCGAGTCGCCGCGCTGTCCAACAGTGCCAGTGCGGCGGGTCCATCGGCGGCGAGAGTCGGCTGCATCCCCCAGTTGGTGAGCGTGTCCTCCAAGATGCGGCGGTTGGTTCGATTGTCATCCACCACCAGGACCGGCAAGCCCGCCAAGCCTTCGAGTCGCATCCACGAGTGCGCCGGCGCGCCGGCCGAGAGGCCGAAGCGAACCAGGAAATGAAATGCGCTCCCCTTGCCCTCTTCGCTCTCGACCCAAAGGTGCCCCCCCATGAGTTTGACCAACTGCATCGAGATCGTGAGTCCCAAGCCGGTCCCTCCGTAGCGGCGAGTGGTTGAACTATCGGCTTGGCTGAACGCTTCAAAAATCTGCTTCTGCTTTTCGAGCGGAATGCCGATGCCGGTGTCGCTCACCACGAAGTGCAAATCGACGTGCGACTCTTGCTGCGTATCGACGGTGACGGCGACAACGATCTCCCCTCGATCGGTGAACTTCAGCGAGTTCCCCACCAGATTGATGATGATCTGCCGGAGTCGTCCGGGATCACCGACGAGCGTGTCGGGCACATCCGGCGGGACGAGATAAGTGAGTTCGACTCCCTTCTCCGCGGCACGCAATCCGAAGGTGTGCATCGCATCGCCGAGGCTGTCGCGCAACGGAAAGTCGATCGTCTCCAGTTCGAGCTTCCCCGCTTCCACCTTGGAGAAATCGAGAATGTCATTGAGCAACCGCAGCAGCGAGTCGGCCGATTGCATGACGATGTTGAGATACTCGGTTTGCTGATGCGTGAGCTTGGTCTGCAAGGCCAGCTCGGCCATGCCCATGATTCCGTTCATCGGGGTGCGGATTTCATGACTCATGTTGGCGAGGAAGTCGCTCTTGGCGCGATTGGCTTTCTCGGCGGCGTCTTTCGCGACGCGGAGTTCGTCTTCGGATCGGCGCAGCTCGGCGGCGGTGCGTTCCAATTCATCGTTGGACACGGCCAGCTCTTTCGCGCGAGCCTCGGCGGCGGCGGTTCGTTCGGCGACGCGTTGTTCCAAGGTCTCATTCAACAGCCGCAGCTCGGCGAAGCCTTCCGCGTTCTCCAGAGCGGCACCGGCAATCGTGGCGATGAACGCGGCCAAGCGTTCTTCATCCTCGCGGAACAAGCCGCTGACATGACGATGATCGACATAGAAGCAGCCGGCCGGTTGCCCGCGCACAAACACCGGCGCGCAGAGCGCCGAGCGAACACCGGCGAGCACCGCACCTTCTTCTTCGGGCTGGCCTTCGGTGAAGACGATGACCTGTCCCGTGGCGAGCGCCCGCTCGGCCATCGAGTGGCTGTATTCCGCTTCGATCTCGCCGGAAACCATCGTGAGATTTTCGGCCGCATCATCTCCCTGAAGTTTGAGCAGCAGACATCGCTCACCACGCAAGAGCCGAAACGCCGCTTCGCGCACTTCCTTAAAGATCGCCTTGCGAGTCAGAGCTGAAGCGATCTTGCGACCGGCATCGAGCACCGTATCGAACCGATCGACCAGCGAGAGCGTGGCGGTCTTCGCAGGCTCAGTGGGCGTCGCCGGCTTCTCATCGAGAGCGAAGTCCGCACCGAGCGACCTCAACGCTTCGCGAGCGATGGTCACCTCTGCCTGAGCATCCGGCCAACCAACCTCGATGCCAACACGGCCGCGAGCCAACAGCGTCTGAGCGTGCTCGAAGCGTGCTCCTTGGCGCTTCGCCACGTTCAGGCTTTCGTCCAGGTATTGCCGTGCTCGGCCGATGGAACCTTGCATGGCCGCGATAAGTCCGGCTTCACGCAGCGCGTGGGGCAAATCGTTTTGAAACGTGCGGGTGACTTTGAGCGCTTTCTTGGTGATCTGGCTCGCACGCTTGAGCCGAGCGGTTCGTCGTTCCGGCGTCCAAGAGGAGGTCTTCTGCGCTTGTCGGCGGATGGCCGTCGCGAGCCAGGGGAGATGCGGATAAACGTAGACGTTGGCAACGCCCGCTTTTGCCGCGAGCTGAAGTGCATTCTCGAAGATGACCGCAGCCTCCTCCGCGAGATCCTGCATGGACAGCCGGACGCCGGCGGCCAACATCACCATCGCGCTGCCCTGAACGTCATAGCGCGGGCGTTGCAGTTCGATTCGCATCGTCTCCGCATCGACCTGGCCGCCGGAGGCTCGCACCAGCGGATCGAGCGAACCTCCCGACGCCTGGATGTCACCGAGGTCCAATCCGGCTTGATGCATTTGCCGAGCCTCAGCCACGGCACTCGGCAGATCGCCCAGCCGATAGAGACTCAGGGCGAGGTGATAACGAGCGGTGCTGACCTCCCAGTAGTCTCCGGTTCGCTCCAACAACCGGATCGCCTCGCGACATTTCTCAATGCACTCTTCGAACCGTGAGGCTGCGTAGAAAACGATTCCATAGAAATTCAGCGCTTGGCCCTGCCCCCACAGATCGCCCAACGACTTCGAGATGGCCAATGAACGCTGCGCATAAGTGATGCCCCGGCTGAAGTAGGCCACCAAACTCATGACCGGCGCATGGATCGAATACGCTTGAGCCAGCTCTGGGGTCGGCGGATAACGCTCGGCCAAATTCATGCCTCGCATGTGTGTCCAAAGACACGGAATCTGGCCACTCGCAAACCAATAGGCGTAGGTCAAACGATTGTGGAGGCGGATGACGAGCAGTTGTTGGTCGATGCCATCCAGCTTCCGGCGGGCCACAAACAGTCGTGGCAGGAGGGTGTGTAAGACTTGGACGATCGCCTCCCAGACCAACTGCAAAAAGAACCCCACCGACCAACGCGGAACCTTTTGGCCCAGGAGTTTGAGTGCGCGTTCAATGGACTCAATCGCCGTCTTCATGTCCCCTTGCTTGAAGGCGAGTTCGCCCAGCTTGCCCTCGATCTGAGCCTTAGCGGCGTTTCCCGTCGCGAGTCCCCGCGCGGTCTCCGTCATCCGCGCCGCATCGGCGTACCGGCCGCGCAACATGAGCACATCGCCCAACCCTTCGGCGATCCGATAACGAATGGCTTGGTCAGCGGGATTGCTCCGTTCCGCGATCCGATATTGCTCTTCGGCAAGCTCCAAGGCATGACGGGTTCGGGCCTGTTCCGCGGCTGCCAGAGCATAGGGTAAGGCGCGTTGACTCTCGTCGGCGGCGTCGAAGTGATACGCCAGATCGTAGACACGTTCCGGAGATTCGGCTTCCAGATCGATCGCGGCGCGCCGATGCAATTCTTGACGCTCGTGCTCAGGCATCCGATCGAGCAAGGTCTGGCGGAGCTTGTCGTGAATGAAGGCGCAACGGTTGTCCGACGCTTTGGCCCAGACGATGTGTCGCTGTTGGGCCTCGCGGAGTGCGGCCATCGCCTGCGTCGAAGTCTGCCGGGCCAGCTTCGATGCGGTGAAGAGATCAAACTCCTTCCCCAAGACCGCGCCGACCGAAAGCAGCTTGATCGTCCTGTCCGGCAACAATTCGATGCGGCGCGCCAGGAACGCGGCGGCGTGACGCGAGGACTGTACGTCCGCCATCGCCAAGGGTTCGACGCGCCAACCTGCCGGCGCGGCCACTAAGGCTCCCGATTCCACCAGTCCGCGCAACGCGGCCGCCGCCATGAAAGGGCTCCCCTCGGCCAAGCGTTCGATGACATCGACCGCCTCGTCCGGGAGCGACCCGGCCATCGATTCCACCAGCTTGCGAACATTGGCCCCCTGAAACGCAGGCAGCTTCAAATGAGCCACCGTTGACAGCGTCCGCAGCAAATGGCCGCTCGGAACTTCTTCGGAGCGAAAGGCGGCCACCAGCAGGATGGGACGGTCGAGAGTCGCCGCGCGGCGCTGCCAGTTGCTCAGAACTTTGAGCGTCAATTGGTCCGCCCATTGGCAGTCATCCAACAGCACAAGCACGGGCCGGCCCGTCGCCCCGAGTGCGTCCAAGAAAGCACTCAGAGCCTGCACACTACGCGCTTCCGCAAATGTTTCGGGACCGAGCTTTCCGGTCGCGCCGGAACCAAACAGTTCCTCCAATTCTGGTAGGGCGGAACACACCGCTTCCTGATGATCTCCCAGTCCGGCCCGGATTGTCTCGCCGATGGCGGACTCCAAACGTGCCGTGGCGATCAATCCTTCGGCCACTCCCGTTAGGAGCTGGAACGGGCGCTGAGCGGCTTGATCCAAGCCTTGGCCGCGCAGGATCCAAGCGTCCTGCTGCACGCCGCGCAGTGCAAACTCGGCGAGCAACCGCGACTTGCCCCCACCCGATTCCGCTTCGAGCAGCACCAGTCCGCCTTGTCCCGCTTGAGTGCGTTTCAATTGAGCATTGAGCACCGCCAATTCCTGGCCGCGGCCAACGAACGCTGGCTCCGTCAGCGTCTGACGACGATCGTGCATCCCCACGACGAGCGCCGGTTCGGACTCCCCCTGTTGCAGGGACACGGCAATCACTGTCAGGTCCGCGACGACTGCGTTCGCCGTTTGGTAACGATCGCGAGGATCCTTGCGCAACATCCGCTGGATGACTTCATCCAACACGCGCGGCACCGGCAGACCGAGGCTCCGCAATTCGGGAACGGGCACCGTCATGTGCTGCCGCAAGACTTCGCCGACGCTCTTCCCCTGAAACGGAGGCCGACCCGCCAAGCATTCAAACAGCACGATCCCCGCCGAGTAGAGATCCGAGCACGCGGTCACTTCTTGATCGAGCAACCCCGCACCCTCGGGCGACAGATACTGCGCGGTCCCGACCCAGTGGTCTCGAATACTCGCATCCAGATTGGTGCTCCGCGCGAGGCCGAAGTCGATCAGCGTCGCCTCGCGCAATGGAGTCTCTTCGTTCACAATCACATTGGCCGGTTTGACATCGCGGTGCAGAACGCCGTCGGCATGCGCGGCACTCAGCGAGGTCAGCAACGCACGCCCCAACGTGATCGCGTCCATCACCGGCAGCGGCCCCTGCCTCAATCGAGCTTGCAGGGTGATGCCCGGAATGAACGGCATGACCAGGAAGACGTGATCTCCCTCGGTGCCGGAATCGAGCAACGGTGCCAACCGCCCGTTCTTGATCTGCGACAGGACATGAGCTTCATGCTCCAGCCGCATCCGGGCTGAAGCGGAGAACGCTGCCGCCGCCGCCATCTTGATCACCACGTTCGTTTCACGAGTGAGATCGGTGGCCAGCAGAGTTTCCGTGTCATCCCCCTGCTTCAGTTGCCGCAGAACCAGATAGCGCCCCCCAATCACTCGTCGATCAGGCGAGCCATTCGCGTCAACAACGTCAGCAAACAGACGCGGAGGGGGGGCGATGCTCATGCCAGTATTTCGCGATGGCCCACAAGCGGCCTGATGACAGGGAGGTATCCTTAAATCACCAAATGATCCTATCGAACCGTTTCACTCGTTCCCACGCAGTGAGATTCCGTGACGAATTGTCCCGCCTCCACCCGGCTTGCCCCATTCGCTACGGCCGAGCCAGGATGCCCCACGGTTTTACTCAAACAAACGAAATGGCCTGCTGCCAACTGAGGCTCCTAGTTGGACAGGGGCGTGAACCACTCCAGCGCGGAGCACACCTCACGCCACGCCGTTTCGATCGCGATTGTTTCGTCCAGCAGAAGCTGTTCGGTTCGACGCCCATCAGAATCGGCTGCTGACCGACGAAGATTTCATCAAACGTGGCTTCCACGACCAGCGGCCGAGTCACCTCATCGAGCACTTCCAGCACGGCGGCGGCCTTCTGCTGAGCCGCCTGAGAACGGCGTCCCAGCGAACTTACGGAAGGTGTCTGTTCGCCTGCAAAATTCTTAAGAGCCGCTGCGCGACCGGCAGACTGACCCCTTCGGCCTGAGCGGTCGCGGCATACTGATCGACTTTGGCGGGATCGGTGAAGGGGTTATATGCCGCAGCCTGTTGCCGCGTCTGGAACTCTTCACGCAGCCGCTGATTCTCGTCGCGCAGTTGCTGTTCCCGAGCCGATCCGTCTGCAAGCTGTTCCTGCACGCACCGAGCGTCGCGATAGATGGCTTCGCGATTCTGCCCGGACTCCCTCCCGAGCGTGCTGACTGACGAGCCTATGCTGAGCAAAGACGACAGCCGCATTGACCCAATTCAACGGCAGCGTGGCAAACGACATCTTCAAGCCCTCCTTGGCGACGCGATGGAAAAGCCGCCCATTACCACGAAAGTCACGAACAGGTCGAGCCCAACTCAAACGGGCCACCTGGGAAAGTCCCTTACTGGTGGTTGTTCAAGAACAGTGCTCATGACTGGCTCACATCGAGAACTCTGGAATAGCAATGAAGCTCGGAAACTCGATCGGCCACGATGATATCGGTGGAATGCTCAGCCACAACCGGCTGTTGAAGAAGTCCGTAGCCGCACTCGCCGGAGTGCGGGATGCGCGCGGCCCGATGTTCGAGGCCCGCGTTCTGGCGAACGGCGGCTACGTCGGGGTCATCAGGCTGTTCGGCGGTTTCGCGGAGGCCAGCTTGGCCGCGTGACGTTCGGCCCAGAACGAGTAGGCCACCAGCATCCCCGTCCCCGTGACCAGAAACACGTCCGCGAAATTGAAAACCGGCCACGAATAGTTGCCGAACGTGAACAGCAAAAAATCTCGCACGGCTCGATACGGCAACCCGGTCTCGGCATTCGTGTAGCCGTACAGACCCAGCCTGTCATAGAGGTTGCCGAGCGTTCCGCTCAGCACCAAGCACAGAGCGACCGTCAGCCAATTGCTCAGTCCGGCCGATGTCTTCAGCAGGCAATAGATGATGACGACGGTCGCCACGACGCTCAGCGCGGCGAACAACCAGGTCAGTCCCTGACCGACGCCCCACAAGGCTCCTTCGTTGAAGCTCGTGTAGAACCGAAACGTCGAGAGTTGCCCCAGCCACTGATAAGTTTGCCCTTGCCGACCGGGGAATCCGAGCCAATCGAACACGGCCGACTTGGAATACAGATCCCAACCGACGCCACAGGCCGTCAGTGGGACGATCAAGCTCAGCCGTCGAAAATTGAACGGCATCGGGTCAGTAACAGCGGTTGGTGATTGTGGCTCGTCCATGAAATCCTCCGAGCCGGAAACCTATGGTTCCCGCGACGATCAATGCTAGGGGAAGAATTCGTCGCGATGGACTATCGTCGCCACTTACGGGTTCGTTGCTGTTCCGCGCAATGGACGCAGGTGCGGACATAGGGGATCGCTTTGAGCCGCTCTTTAATGATGAGGGCTTTGGCGGGAGGCTTGCCCTCTTCGAGACAGCGTTCGCAGAGTCCGTAGGTGCCCGCGTCGATCTTTTTCAGAGCCAGCGTGATTTCGTCCAGAATTTCTTGCTCGTTCTCGACGAACCGGAGCGAGAAATCTTGCTCGTAGTTGTCGGTTCCGAGTTCCGCCAAGTGGGTGGGACTTTTCGAGTCGCCATCTCCATCGGCCCGGCGTAAGGCACCATCCGCCAAATGCTGGACGTCTCCGCGGAGACGGGTCTGGAGGACCAACAAGAGCGCCTTAAACTCAACCAGTTCAGTATTTTTCAGCATTGAGGAAACCCATTACAGCTCGCCAAGCGGAGTGTTCGGGAACCGTTGCCGCGCCTCGCGAGGCTGCCGTCCGAGCACCTTCCTCCCTGAGCAACATCAGGCCGAAACCCGACCCAGCCGCGTCCATCGGCCGGTAAAAAGCGGCGGATTATCACCGGTTCTTCGCCGTTATCAAGCAGCCAGTCGAGATCGTGCGGAAAAGAGAGCCAGTTTCCCCCTGCCACGAGCGATTGCGGGGATCGCATCGAAGCTGCAACCCATGATACCGCTTGACGGTTACGCCGCGCGACGTGCCGCTGAGGCCGGCAGTTCTTCCGAGTTCAGTCGCTGAGTCGCCAGGACTCCCAGAATCCGTTCGGCGATCGTTAGAGCTTCCAGGGCGACCGCGCCAGTCACGGTTGGAGTTGAACCGGTTCGGACGCAATCGACGAACTCCAGAATCTCCGCCGTCAGAGCGTCTTGAGGCGCGGGAGTCTCCTTGTGAACCTCAATCATGGAGCCGAAAACGTCCTGCTTGAGCTGTTCGATGTCGGCCCCCGGTAGCCGAGCTTGCTGGACCGGAGTGAGGCCGTGACTCAATCGAGCCGACGGCGTGTAACTCGTCACTTCCCGCGATCCGAAATCGACATCCAGGCAGCTTGTCGCTGTCCAAATTGTGGCGGCTCGGCGAGTCGTCGGGTGAATCCGGCTGGCCGACAGGTCCGCGAGGCAGCCGTTCTCGAAGATCAGCCGAGCCTGCACGGCATCCTCGTGCTCGCTCATCAAGCTGAAGCCGAACGCTTCGACTCGGCTGACCCGCGAGCGAACCAGCGACAGAATCAAATCCAGGTCATGGATCAGCATGTCGTGGACGACGCCGATGTCGGTCGATCGAAAGCTGAACGGGCTGAGCCGCTCGGAGCGGATATAGCGCGGTGAGTCGCATCGCTCGCGAATCAATTGAAACGCGGGATTGAATCGCTCGACATGCCCGACTTGCAGAGTCGCCCCCGTCTGATCGGCGAGTTGAACGAGCAACATCGCTTCCGACAGGTCGGCGGCCAGCGGCTTCTCGACCAGCGAATGAATGCCGTTTTCGAGGAAGTCGCTCGCAACGCGAAAATGGAAACCGGTCGGCACCGCGATGGTCACGGCATCCACGTCGTCGATGAGCACGCGATGATCTGCGACCCATTTCGTCTTCGCGGCTTCGGCCACCTTCTCGCCCTGAGCTTGGTTCGGGTCCGCCACGGCGATCAATTCGACACCGGGAATCTGAGACACAATCCGCGCGTGATGCCGGCCCAGTGCGCCGACTCCGATCACCGCCATTCGCAGAGAAGACATGACACATTTTCCTAAGGAGTTTATTTTGCTCCCCACGCTCCGATGCCTCGAAGATTTAGAGCCGCGACCGTTAGGGAGCGATCCTCAGTCGATCGAAACAACCGCTCCCTCACGGTCGCGGCTCCAAATCTTCACCGCCTCGAAGCGTGGGAAAGATCGAACGAGAGGGATTACGCCGCTTTGCGTTGCTCTCGCGTGTTGACCGAAGGCAGATCGCGGACGACTTCGCGGCCTCGGCCCAGTTTGCCGGCGTGGGTCATGTCGATGAAGTTCAGCAGAGTGTGCAGCTCCATCGAATGAATGTCCTCTTGCTGTTGCGAGAAGAACTCGCGCACCTCGGGCAAGGATTTGTGTTCGCGGAACAGCAGCTTGTAGGCTTGCCGAATGATCGCGATCGAAGAGTCCGAGACGCCGGCTCGCTTCATGCCGACGAGGTTCACGGTCTTGACCTCAAAATGGTCGCTGCCGGCGGCCATCATGAAAGGGGGAACGTCCACGGTGCAGCGGCAGCCACCGCTGATGAAGGCCATCGTCCCCACCGACGCGAAGTGATGCACCACCGTGTTGCCCGAAATGATCGCTCGGTCGTGAACGTGAACATGACCTCCCAGCAACACGCCGTTGACCAGCATCACGTTGTTGCCGAGGCAGCAATTGTGAGCGACATGCGAGTTCGACATCAGCATGTTGCGGTGTCCGATACGGGTGCCGTGATCCTCCTTTTCGGCTCCGCGATTGACCGTCACACCTTCGCGAAAGACGTTGTCGTCGCCGATATCCAGCCAAGTCGCGGATTCTCGATAGCTGTGATCCTGCGGCTCCCCCCCGATGACGCAATTCGAGAAAAAGCGGTTGCGTTCGCCGATGGTCGTGTGGCCGATCACCGTGACGTTATTGGCAAAGCGACAGCCGTTGCCAACCTTCACATGCGGGCCGATCACGCAGAAGGGACCGATCTCAATCTCATCACCGAGTTCCGCTCGGTGGTCCACGCAAGCAAGCGAGTGAATCATGTTGGCCATGTGAAGTCCTTTTCGTCGTAGCCTGACTCTCCGAGTCGGGGGTTTGATCCAAGTACGCGAGCCACTCCGAGGCCCGATGATTCGGGGTCACGGCGAGCGTGTGAAGATTTGGAGCCGCGACCGTAAGGGAGCGGTTGTTTGACGAACCGATGACCGCTCCCTCACGGTCGCGGCTCCCAACGTGACTGCTCCCCAAGTCACTGTTCAGTCTAAACCGCCTCCGAGCAAGTCGAATTGTGATGTGTCAGTAGAATATGGCGGACGAGATCGTGATTGTGCCGGTGCCCAGAACGATAGGCGTTGAAGTACCCGCGCAGGTCCGAGCCGATCAACGCCAAGTCGCCGAGACAATCCAGTATTTTGTGTCGCACCGGCTCATCGGGAGCGCGCAGTTCGTTGTCGATCACATGGCCGCTCGCGTCGAACACGAGCAAATCTTGATACGTCAGCCGCTGGCCGTAGCCAGCCGCTCGCAGCGCCGAGACTTCCGACTCCAACACGAACGTGCGAGCGAAGGCGATCTCGCGGACGAATGTTTCGGGAGTAATTTCAGCCGTCAGATTCTGTGGCGGAATTGGCGAGCGGTCGCCGTAGTCGAGCTGATAAGTAATCGCGAGACCGCTGTGATTCATCGGCCGAGCGGAGACCTCGACCTCGTATTCTTCAGCACTGACTTGGACCGGCATCCGCAACGAAATGACTTCGCGCAGTCGATCCTGTTCGATGCTGTCGGCTCCGAGCAGCAGCCGGCAGATCTCCAAGCAGGAACCGTCAAAGCCGGGGACTTCCGGCCCATCAAGCTCGATCAAGCAGTTGTCGATGTGCAGCCCGGCGAGCGCGGCCATGACGTGCTCGATCATCTCGACCTGCACGCCGTCGCGAGCGATCGCGGTTCGTCGAGGACTGGCCGCGACGAATTCGATCCGAGCCGGAATCGGCGACGATCCCGCGACATCGACACGTTGAAACACGATTCCATGATCGGCTGGAGCCGGAAGAAACCGCAGCCGGACGTCGGACCCAGTGAAGAGACCGACGCCCTGCGTTTCGACCGATTGCCGAAGAGTACGTTGAGAACGGAGCTGCATGTCGCGGACCTTAGCGCGAGGAACGACTACTTCTGATTGGCGATGCGTGGCGAGCCAGTCGCCGGGGTACTACCAGCCGCCTTCAGCGAGCGGTCGTAGGTCGAGTTGAGGTACTTGATGACGCCGTCGGTCAAGTCGTCTTCCGGGCGGTGGTAGACGATGACGCGGTTCATCACCAACTGCATCTTGTTCATGTCGTCGCCATCAAACGTGTCCGAGTTAAATCGCATCACCATCGTGTAGCCAAACTTGTCCGCGAACTTGCCGACGACTTCCATCGCCTCCAAATACACGGTCTTGAGCAAGTCGGCTTCCTTGCGAATCAAATCGCGTTGAGCGTTCTTCTGGAACGACGAGAACTCGGCGGCCATTTGAGTCTGCTGCTTTTCCAGCTTGATGAATTCCGCACTGCCGGTTTTGAAGAGCTTCATCTCTTCCACGATCTTCTGGATTTGCGAAGACATCTTCTTGGCTTGCTCTTCGCTGACCGAGAACTCGGACTTCCAGTCCTCCTTGAGCGTCTCGATCTTCTTGTATTCCTTGAAGACGCGGCCCATGTCGATGAGGGCGATCTTATGAGGCGGCTCGGCGGTCGGAGCGGCGGCCGCTGTGGTTGCGGCTTTCTTGGTGCCGCCCGTCGTCGGGTTCTGCCCATAAGCGTTGACGAACACGCTGGCCAAGCAGGCCAACACAGCAGACGAAATCAGAAGTTTTCTCACGGCGGACGCACTCCTTTGCTTGCCGAGAACCATGATTCGGGTTTGGTGAACCGAGATCCGCGGAAGCAGATTCGGTCACAGCGCTCGGTTGAGGATCGCGTTCTCCAACGTGGTCCTAGCCAAGGGCGGCGTATTCTGCACACCTACGGAATTGCGTCAATACGAGTCTGCGCGTCTCGCATTCCAGCGAACGACATCAGATTAATAACTCGAAGCGCGAGTTTTGAAGTTGCGCTCTTTCGAACAAATTCAACCACGCCACCAAGAATAAGGCCCGAATTCATTCGTTTCATTCCTTTGACCAGATTCCTTTGATTCGAATCCTCAGGCACAGGTTGGCCCCGTGAATCAAAGGAATCTGGTCAAAGGAATGAAGACAACCTGAGAAAATGACAAAACGACGCGGAGCCGAGTTCAAATCGCGCAACTTCAAACAGCGCGAGCGAGGGCGGAGGTTACACAGGGTTCGGAATTGGGAATGGATCGGTTTCTGAAGCGTTCGCCCTCGCTGACGCTTCGAGTGACTTATCTTTTGCCGTTCGCCTACACACGAACAAACACCGCCCCCGCTTCAACCCGGATTTCAAACGACGTCTGACAGATGCGTGGGTTCAAACAGTGCTCGCCATTGGCCACTTGAAATTGCCAGCCATGCCACGGACAGGTGACGACTCCTTCCGTCAGCCTGCCTTTCGCGAGCGGCCCGCCCTGATGGGCACAAATTCCGTCGATCGCATGAAACTGACCATCGACGTTGAACAGCGCGACGATCCGGCCTCCGACCGTGAACTCTCGGCCGCTACCCGGCGGAACGTCGTCCACGTCCGCGAGAACATGCCAACTGGTTGCTTGATCTGACATGAGATGATCTCCTGAGTGATCGGGGAAGAATCGCCGCAGCGATGCCACGCGCCGATTCGAATGAACTGTTTAACCCCAACGCCATCGGCGTGGGCAAGAAGAGCAAACGATACCCGCGCGGGCGCGAGGACTACACGCCATCGGCGCGGGCGCGAGAGCCAAACGACACCCGCGCACGCCGTTGGCGTAGCGGTTAAACATCTCACTCAGAACTGCCTGCCGCTATTCTTCGCCGCGACTGGCTCGGCACTTTCCTTTCAACAATTGGCGACCTCACCCTCATGCAAGTCCTTGGCCTCGACATTGGCGGAGCAAACATTAAAGCGGCCACCGAAACCGGCGAGGCACTGTCGGTCCCGTTGGAAATCTGGCGCTCGCCCGATCGGCTGGTTGATACGCTGGTGCCGATCATGGATCGCTTTTCTGCCGCTGAGATATTGGCCGTCACGATGACCGCCGAACTGGCCGACTGCTTTGCCACCAAGGCGGATGGCATCGACCGTGTCTTGCGAACCGTGGAAGTTGTCGCTGGAAAGCGGCCGATTCGCGTGTGGCAAACGTCGGGTGAGTTTGCCTCGACGCAAGAAGCACGCGACGAACCGCGACTGACCGCCGCAGCGAACTGGCACGCACTCGCGACGTTCGTGGGCCGGCTGACTCCGCGAGGTTCGGCCATGCTGATTGACATCGGCTCGACGACCACCGATTTGATCCCGATCGTCGATGGTCTGCCGCATTCGACTGGTCGCACGGACGTCGAACGTCTGCAATCGAACGAGTTGGTTTACTGCGGAGTGCGTCGCACTCCGTTATGTGCTCTGACCGATCGCGTCCCGCTGGGTAATGCGAGCTGCTCGGTCGCCGCCGAGCTGTTCGCCACGATCTTCGACGTGTATCTGACGTTGGGAGACATCCCCGAAAATGTTTCCGATTGCCTGACGGCGAACGGTCGTCCGGCGACAAAGGCCGCCGCTCACGATCGGCTCGCGCGAGCGATTGGTGGAGACGTTTCCGAAATCACATTCGACGAGACATACCGCATCGCGGAACACATTGCGGAGAAGCAACTCCGCCGGTTGTGCGAGGCTGTGGAGGTCATTGCCTCGCGGATGCCCGGCTCGTGCGACAACGTGCTGATCTCCGGCAGCGGCGCGTTCTTGGCTCACCGAGTCGCGGCCAACACGCCGCGACTGCGGCACGCGACGATCACGGCTCTCCCGGAGATCTTCGGCCCGCGCGTGTCCGATGCGGCGTGTGCGTTCGCGGTCGCGAAGCTCGCGGCGGAACGGGAGCTGCCGTTCTTCGGTGCGTCGCACTTCGTAGCGTAGGCGGCCCGCCTGCGACTGCGTCGAGCGACCCGACTTAGGCAATCCGTTTGCGTCTCGCGATGAGACTCAGGCGGGCCGCCTGAGCTACGGGTCAAACGCCACGTTTGCTCAATGGGCGACGAGGGACGGTCTTTCTCGGATGTGGCGGGTTGATGTTGCCCAAGAGCGATCGCAAGAACTCGGTCGCGGATCGCGTGATTCCCGGCTGGGAACTCTCGCGCGGTCCCGCCACGTTAAGCACTCGGATCGAATTCGCCGCCAACCAATCGTGAACAGGTTGCTCCGTCGCGCTGTGCAGATCAATCACCAAGCAGGGACGGCCATAGCGCTCGGCGAAGGTCTTGGTCAGCGCGGTCCCTCCGCGTAATGCGCCGCGTGTGAGAATCAGCGTGCCGTCGGAGTCTTTCACATTGAGAGCCGTTCGCTCGGCATAGTTAGCGGTTGGCGATTCTTGCAAAGGATATTTGCCCGCGATCGCTCCGTCTTCGGCGCGACGTCCTTTCGGACACCAACCGCCGCAGGGGAGGCCCAGCTCCAATGCCACATCCAATGCCGCGCGATCCACCCCCGTCTGTCCGCCGGAGATGACCTGCGTGGGTCGCCAGTCTTTGACCGTCCTTGTCGATGTCATCCCGCCACTCCAATGGGGATTGTTGGTCTGATTGTTTAACCGCCACGCCATCGGCGAGCGTGCGAACGTCTGTAATTATTCCGCGTCGCGCCCAGGTCGTTGGCATTTAACGATGGCGCGTTCGCGTCATGTCTACATCCACGCCGCGCCCACGCCGTTGGCGTAGGGGTTAAACAAATCAGCCGACAGTTCCGATTGCGAGCATGGCTATTCCGTCTCGCGGCCGAACGCCAGCCGCATTTGGGGATCCTTCTGAGCCTGCCATTCCTTGAACAACATACTCGGTTGGATGTCGCTGTTGTTTTGATATTTGTCGCTGTGGTACTCGGTGATGTCCCCGAGGATTTGGTGATAGAAAATCTGGCAGATGGGGACTCCCGGATAAACTCGGACGGGCTGGATCGCGTACATCTCCAGCGTCCAATAGCCACAGAAGCCGACGTCGCCAAACCCGGCCGTCACATGCACGAACAAGCCCAGGCGGCCGACCGACGAGCGGCCTTCCAACATCGGCACAAGATTGTGCGTCTCGGTTCGCTCGATCGTCCGAGCCAGATAAAGCTGATTCGGATTCAGCACAAATCCATCGTCCGGGATCGTGTAGCGGCGAAAGCGATTCGGCCGTCGCATATCGAGCACGATCTCTTCATAGACCAACAGCTCGTTGTGCAGGCGCAGGTTGTAGCTATTCGAGTTGAGCAACCGTTCGTCGAACGGCTCGATGACGATATTGCCACCCAGTTGGGCTTTGATCTCATTGCCGGAGAGGATCATCAGAAGTCCCTGGGCCGGGAAGGAAGTGATCGCTGACAGCGGCGGGAAGGTAGAGGCTCGCGAGGTGGGAGGCAAACGAGGTGATGCGAGGATGGCTGATGGCTGATGGCTGATGAACAACGGGCAGAATGGCTGCCGCTATCGAGACTTCAACGGCCTGAGCACTCCAATTTGCAATTTGCAATTTGCAATCTGCAATCTGCCATTTGCAATTTGCCATCTGCCATCACGTCTTGCTATTCCCAATCGGTCCCAGCGCTTTGATCTCCAGGATCTCGACGTTTCGGCCGCCGACGCTGTAGCGCAGTTCGACTTCTTGTTGGAGCTGACCCAGATCGACTCCGTCGGTCAGAAACACGCAGTCTTTGCGAGTGGCGTGATTAGGACTATCCGACCCCGCCAGGAAACTGACCAACCACGCGTGAACTTCGGCCCCTTTGCCCTTCATGATTTTCACCTTTCGCGCGAACGAGATTTCGTGACCTTCAAACTCCCAGCGACTGCGGCCGTGTGAGCCGAGACACGTTGAGCACCACTAGCGTTTCCGAATCCGATTGAAATGTTCCCAAGATCGCGGCCGAGTCGAGTCCCAACGGCGGCGAGCAGGGTTGATGAGGCAACGGCAGACGTCTGGCCCTCAGCACCTGCGACGTCATCAGTGCGAGAAACTCGCGTCCCTGGCGAACGATCATCATGCGCGACGTTGCGACCGCGTCAGTCACACCCAAGCTCAGACCCAACTGAAGCACGGGGACCGCTTGTTCGCGCCAGATGACAAACCCCGCGACGTGCGACGGAGCGAACGGGACCGGGATGATCGGCAACGGCTCCAGGATCTCGGCGACTTGCGTCGCGCTCAAGCCGCACAGCAATTCGTGTCCGTCGATCGGGGTGTTCGTTAGTGGGAAGAGAACAATCCGTTCCGTGTGCGATTCGCATCCTTTGGCGAGCGGGGCGGCGTTGGCCCAATGGCAATCGCTTTGTGAGCCGATGGCGCTAGCCACGGGCCTCGGTGGGTGAACGGCTGACGGCGAATTGCCCGACACGACCGCGTTCGGCTCACAAAGCGAGCGTGGGGACAGCGACGTTGTCGGCAAGAATCCCAAGGTCTGGCGACCGTGGCTACCCAAAGTCGGCACCATTGGGCAGACGTCGCCACGCGCGCCAAAACCGTTTAGCGGCACCGCGCGGCGATGAAGTCGATCCGGCGTCAGCACCAAGCACATCGAGTCGGAATGTCCGGCTTGTCGGAACAGCACGACCGATTGAAAGAGTCGTCGCGTCGGATCATTCAGCACTTCAGGGCAGACATGCACACGCTCCGCCGGAATGGAGTTCACTCGCGAGACCGCCTCCACCAAGTAACCTTGGGGACCGAGGTTCGAGTTCACGACCACGACATGCTGACGCGATGCGGTCCCGACGACAGGACGATTCAAGCAATCGGCCAGACGATAAACCGGGATGTCAGACTCACCCGGCGCGGCAACCCAGCCGACCGGTTCGCGCGGCGCGGCCTCAGTCGGGCGGAGCATCGCCGACGCATGGCGCACGCTGGCCACCGACGACATCTCGAAGCCATAGGCTTCGTCGCTCAACTGACAGCGGAGGATTCCGATTGTGTGAGGCATGGGGAATTGCCGAGTTGAGTTATCGTAAGGTTAGGTCAGAATGAGTCGAACAATGGGAAACCACAATTAGCAGATGGCAGATGGCAGATGGCATCTGCCACCACAGCTTCATAACCGGTACTCCGACCGGTATCAGCGATATTCGCGGCACGGGTGACGATTTCCCCGATGACGAAAAACCACGCGATGTCAAAACCGTTGCGATTCGGCGTCATGCCAGCACGGCTTCTCGTTGAGCGGCCAGGAGACTGCGGATCAGCGTTAGCAATTCGTTGTCTTGATAGGGCTTGATGACATAGTCGCTGGCTCCGAGCTGCATCGCCTTCTGACGGTGTTTGTCGCCGGCTCGCGAAGTGACCATGACGATCGGCGTCTCGTGATGCTCGGTCTGCGAACGGAGCGAGGTCAGCAGTTCGTAGCCGTCCATGCGAGGCATCTCGATATCGAGCAGGAACAGATTCGGTTGGCGTGTGGCCTGTTGCAGTTTCTCCAGCGCGTCGAGTCCATCCTTCGCTTCGAGGATTTGCCAGCCGGCGTTCTTGAGCAAGTTCATCATCACGCGGCGGACGCTGACCGAGTCATCGACGACCATCAGCAGCGGCTCTTCGTGGCGAGGCATCGGGCGATGCGGTGCGGGGACGACCGGATGTGATCGAGTCACCGTTCCCGCGTGACCGACCAAGTCCCCCGCGTCGAGAATCGGCACGACGGAGCCGTCACCCATCAGCGTCGCGCCGATCAGCCCCTTGACCTTCCGCAGGTGCGAACCGAGCGACTTCACGACGATGTCTCGTCCCGCCAGGATCTTGTCCACGGCCACCGCCACCTTTTGATCGCCCGCCGCCAAGATCAACACCGGCAATGAGGCCGAGGTCTTGTCAATCGGAGTTCGCAATCGCAAACGCTCGGAGAGATACACCAGTGGCAGCGCCTCTTCGCCCAGACGAATCACCGGCGACGGGCCGAGCTGTTCGATTTGCTTCCGTTCCAGACGGAGGATTTGCACGACCGACTGCATCGGCAACGCGAAGGTTTCGTGAGCGGCATGGACCAGCAACGCACGAGTCACCGCCAGTGTCATCGGCAGACGGATTGTGAAGGTCGTTCCTTGTCCCGCTCGCGATTCGACGCTGACGGTCCCTTTCAGTTTTTGGACTTTGTCGCGGACGATGTCCATGCCGACGCCGCGACCGGAGACTTCGGTGATCTCGCGCGACGTGCTGAAGCCGGGCAAGAAGATGAACGACGCCAGTTCTTCTTCTTTGAGATTCGCGGCATCGCTGGCGGGGACGAGTCCATGTCGCGCGGCGGTTTCGCGGATCGCGTCGAAGTTCAAGCCCGCTCCGTCGTCGCTGATTCGGAGCACGACCTGCGTTCCCTGCGAAAACGCTTGCACGCAAATCTTGGATTGCTCCGGCTTGTTCGCCGCGCGGCGGACCTCGGTCGTTTCCAAGCCATGATCGACCGCGTTCCGCAGCAAGTGCATCAGCGGGTCGGCCAATTCCTCCAGCACCACCTTGTCGAGTTCCGTATCCCCCCCCTGAATGAGGAAGTCCACATCCTTGTGTTGTTGTCCGGCGACGACTCGCACCGTGCGATGGAGTTTCGTGGCGAGCGTCGCCAGCGGCACCAGCCGAATCCGCATCAGTCGGTCCTGAGTGTCACGAGACAACCGCCCTTGCCGATTCAGCAATTGATCGAAGTCTCCCAGGACGTTTCGCAACTCATTGCCGACGGTTCCCATGTCGGATGCCGATTCGGACAGCGATCGCGACAGCAAATGGAACTCAGTGTACCGATCGAATTCGAGCGCATCGAATTCGTCTTCATGACGATTGGAGCCGCGACCGTCAGGGAGCGGTCTTGAATTTTGATCGGCCGGCACTCCATGACGGTCGCCGCTCGAAAACTTCGCGGACGAGCCGTTGCCCCACAACGGGCGACGACCGCCCAACGCTCCGACTCCGTACTTCACGTCGAGATCGTGCGCGACGGTTTTCATCCGCGCGGCCGATCGCTGCAACTCGTCCACGCAGCGAGCGAAGTCGGTCATTCGTTGCTCGAACGCCGAGCGATTGATGATCAGCTCGCTGACTTCCCGCATCAGCGAATCGAGCCGAGACAACGGCACTCGGAGCGATTCCCCTTGCCGCTTGCTCTCCCCGTTTTCGGTGAGTGATTCTGCGGGCTGGGGCGCGGGAACCGACACCGGCACCGACAACCGATTCCACGCCGCCAGCATCGGCAGGAATTCCTCAACGACCAATTCGTGAGGCGTCGCAGGCGGGACATCCGCAACGTCGCCACGTTCGCCAGAACGCGGGAGCTCACCCGCGTCGCTACGTTCGCCAGAGCGCAGATCGTCCGCCGCCGCAACCTTCTCCAGTTCCATGCTGGTGACGACCGTCGGCCCATCCTCGCACGCGAGCCGCGTGCGCCACATCGCAACCTCGTCCGGTTCCGAACTGGTGACGACTTGTGCGACGACTTCGTCCGTCGTTGCGACGATCGTTGGCTCCGTCGTTTCGATCGGCTCCGAGATCTCGACCGCGGGTTGTGAGACCCGCTCAACGCTTTCGGCTTTCGGCTCTCGGCCAGAATCGCTGCCGCTCAGCACCGCGTCGTAGCTGTCATAAAGTTGAGCGATCGTGAACCGCATCCCTTCGGCCGCGTAGTCGCCATGCACGAGGTCTTGCAGCGCATCGGTCGTGTCATACAGCAGCGCGAGCGTGCCGGTGCTGACCGGTTGCTGCACCGCGAATAATCGTTCGAGCAAATCCTCCATGCGATGCGACAACTTCGAGACCAGCCGCAATCCCACCGAGCCGGCCGCTCCCTTAATCGTGTGGGCCGAACGGCGGACCTCTTGAATAGAACTCATTCGCGCCGGGTTCTTTTCCAAGTTCGCGAAGGCGGAGAAAATCAGCCGCAGATGATCCTCGGCCTCTTCGGTGAAGACCTCCAGCATCTCTTCGGAGAGCGGGCCACGATCGTCAAGCTCGATGGATGCCGGCGGTGTCGGCGTGCGCTTCGTCGGAGGCTCGCACGACACCGGTTCGATGCTGATCGCTGTCCCGTTCGTGTCCGTTGGCTCGTTGAGTTGGCGCTCTTCAACAGGCTCGCCGACGAGTTCGCTCGCGGGGGATTCCGTGATCGTTACCGCAACCGGTTCTTCGGGCGGTTCCACTTCGCCGAGTTGAGCGATCCGTTCCAAAAGCAGTTGCTGAATCACCTCATCCGGCGGTTCATCGAGCCGCTGCTCCAACGCATCGACGCAGCCTTGCAAGCAATCGGCGATCTGTTCATTGGGAGGGATCGTGCGATCGAGGACTCGCTGCAATAAGGCGGCGGAGTACTCACTCAGCTCCGCGATATCCATCACGCCTGCCGCGCTCGCTTCCTGCTTGAGCAAACCGAATCGGCGACAGGCATCGGCCAACACATCCCAGCGAGTCAAATCGCCGCGATAAGTGTCGAGACATTGCATCAGCCCGCGGAGATTGCCAATCGCCTCAATGCGGAAGACATCCCACACCGACAACTCCATGCGGCCGCTGACGAGCATCGGCTTCGAAGGGATGTCATCCAGAACCCCGCTCGGAGCGAGCGTGGAAATCGGCGCTGGTGAGCCGATGGCGCTAGCCACGGGCCGTGATTGGGTGACATTGGATGGCGAATCGCCCGACGCTAGCGCGTTCGGCTCACAAAGTGAGTGCCATTGGTCTAGCGCCGTGCCGCTCACGTTATTTGGGAGACCTTCGATCGGGGTCTCCGGCGAAGGCAGAAGACTTTCGCCAAGTGCGGCGACTTCATCATGTCGGCGACAGAGTTCCACCGCCTCGGCCAGCAGCCGATCTTCCGGCACGTTGCCCGCGAGCAGTCCGTCCGCGAACGCTTCGGTGATATCTGTCAGTCGTTCGAGCGTATCGCGAATCAAATCATCCATCGTCAACCGGCCGTCCATGATCCGTTCGAGCAGTTGCTCTTGGAGGTCGGCGATTCGGCTAAGCGTCATCACTCGGACCAGTGCGGCGGTCCCTTTGATCGAATGCGTCAGACGATGAGCCTCAAAGAGGGCCTCGCGGTCATCCAGGCATGCGTGCATGATCGCGAAAGCGCGCCGCATCCGCGGCAGCTCATCCCGAATCTCATCGACGAAACTTTCGATCGCTTCGCGGCTCATGCGTGACTCTTTGAGTGTCTCTACTCCGAAGGAGTTATGTCACATAGCCCAGGGTTGCCGCGCATCGCGGCTACCCTGGGACAAGGTTGCGGAGTTTTCTTCTACCCCAACGGGGTTGCGTCAAAACGAATTTGTGACGCAACTCCATCGGAGTGAAGACTGGATGCTTTCAACTTAAATTGGCGACAACTCTTTTGCTTGCTTACTTCAGCGCCTTCAAAATCAACGACCCCATCGGGCTGGTCGAAACGGATTCGTTGTGATCGAAGATCAGCGACGAACGGGGCTTCATCCGCGGCAGACGGAACGCCGAGACCGACATCTGCAATGCGTCCGCCAACGAGGCGAGGTTGCTGACCGAGTCGGCCGCGTGTTTCGTTTCGGAGGCGGTCTTCTGTGTCACATGCGAGATGTCTCCCATCGACTTCGACAGCTTCTCCGCCCCTTGAGCCTGTTGCCGAGTCGTCACCGACATCGAGTGCATCAGCTCGGCCAGGTCTTTCGACACGGCGTCAATCTCGTCGAGCGTGTAGCCGGCTTCGGCCGCCAGCTTGGAACCGGAGACCACTTCCTTCGTGCAATCTTCCATCGCGGCGATCGCCTCGGCCGTTTCGCTTTGGATCGCTTTGATCAGCGACTCGATCTGCTTCGTCGCGTGATTGGCTCGTTCGGCCAGCCGTTCGACTTCCTCGGCCACGACCGCGAAGCCCTTGCCAGCGTCACCCGCCATCGCGGCTTGGATTGAAGCGTTCAAAGCCAGGATGCTCGTGCGGTCGGCGATGTCGCCGATGAGCTGCACGATCTCGCCGACTTCCTGCGACGATTCGCCCAGCCGCTTGATTCGCTTGGCGTTCTCCTGCACTTGATCGCGGATGCGCTCCATGCCTTGGATCGTGTTCCGCACCGCCTTTGTCCCTTGCACGGCGTTCTCGCGCGCCTTGTTGGCCACGTTGGCCGATTGCTCGGTGCTGTCCGAAACTTTCTGAATCGACTGCGCCATTTCATCGAGTTCGGACGAGGTCTCGACAATCTGCGACGACTGGTGATCGGTGCCGCTGCTGACTCGATCGGTCGTCTTCTGGATGTCGTTCGCGGAGTTCGTCACCTGCGTGGCCGCCTCGTGGATGTTGCCGATGATCGTTCGGAGTTGATGAATCAGATGGTTGATCGATTCGGCAATTCCGCCGGTCAGGTCATCGGTGACTTCGGCCTCATGCGTCAGGTCGCCGCTGGCGATGATCGCGACTTCCTCTTTCAGTTTCTGCACGGCGAACTGAATCTGATCTCGTTCGTCGCGCGTCTGAATCAGCGACAGCGTGTTGTCGCACATCGCATTCAGCGACATCGCGACCGTGCCCAGTTCGTCTTCCGAGAGCACGTCCGCTCGCGCGTCGAAGTTGCCGATACCAATCTGCCCCAGCATGTTCGTGATCGCGTCGGTCTGCCGCGTCAGGCTCGCGGCCAGTGCAAATCCGGCCAGAAGCACCGCGACCGTTCCAATCACGGCAATGAAGAACATCGTCAGGAACATCCGCTGAATCGGCTGACGGACCTCGACCAAGTCGATCTTGGAGATCAACGCCCAAGTCATCGGCGGGTTGCCATCCACTCCGGCATAAACCGTCACCGGCTGCCATGAATTGAGCACCTCACGTCCGCGATAGTCGGTGGAAGACTTGGTCCCCGACTTGCCGGAGAGCGCACTCTGCGCGGCGTCGGTATCGACCTGGATTTCCTTGTTGAGGATCGTCGTCGGCCGCGTGATCCGTCCGTCCGTCTGCAAGTCGCTGACGAATCGCGAGTCATTGCGGAACAGCTTGTCCGAACCGACCGCATAAGTTTCCCCCGTCTTGCCGAGTCCCGTCCGCTCGCCCAGGATCGCCGAGACTTTGTCGATCGGAGCTTGAAACACCGCGACGCCGACCTTCTTGCCTCCATCAAAAATTGGAGCGGCAAGAAACATCGCGGCCTCGTCATAAGACGGGGCATACGGCTCGTAATCGAGGACGGCGATGAAGTCCGCGGAATCGGCCGCCGCCGCCTTCGCGAACGCGCGACCCAGATTCGACTTCGCGTGCGGCCCGTCTTTCAGCGATGTCGTGAAATCCAATTCCTTGAAGCACGAGTAAACCACATCGCCCGTTTCGAGGTCCGCCAGAAACACGTCGTACAGTCCGAACTTCTGCTGAAAGCTGCGGATCACCGGATGAAACTTGGCGTGCTGATCGCTGTACGTCGAGCGGTCCCCCGCCCGATCCAACTGCTGCTTGCGCCCCAGCGAATTCGGGTTGCTTCGCACATACTCGTACTGCAAATAAATCGACTCATCGTCCAGCCCCTCGAACATGCGGTCGATGTTCGGCGACTTGTTCGGCTGATGCTTGCGATACTCGTCGCTGAATTCGCTGGCGTAGTACGACCGGAGTTGCTTCCGCATCTTGTCGAGTTCGACCGATGTGATCTCGTTCTCTTCGAGCACCGTTCGGAACGAGGTCCGAAAATCCTTCATCGCCTCGACCACCATGCGATTCTCGGCAAACGTGGAGATCTGGTTTTCGAGCATCTGGAAATGCTGCTGCAACCGGGTGGCCTGAATGGTCCGCAGAGCCTCCAACTGATCGACCGCTTTGACCATCACCGCCTGCTCGGCGTGGAAGTAAACCGTCGCCCCCAACACCAGCAGCGGAATCACCGCCACCACAAACATCCCCAGCAACAGCTTGCTGCGAATGCTCGTCCGCACTGCTCGGAGGAAGTCCCCGCCGACAAACTTTGGCTGATTCATCTCATACCCCTCAAGGAGGAACTCAATCAAATTCAAAGCACATGACTGACAAAAAACTGAGCGACACTCACGTTGTCGCCGGTCTTGCACCGAGACAGAGACCGGCGGCTAGCGCCATGCCGCTCACAAAATGAGCGCTCGCCCAAAGACTCCGCGCAGGAAGTTGAGGAAAAATGCGCCATGAATCCCGAAAGGCAAACCGCTTCCGAGGAGCAAGGGCTATCCGGGGATGTTGCTTTTCGGCATCACGCGGAGATGCCCGATTGCACCGGTTGAACGGCGCTGTGAGTCAAGCACTTCGGCCGGGGTCAGGCACTTCGGAATTTCGGAATTGGCCTCCGGCCAATTCC
>JBJXEX010000347.1:0-29950 GCA_046156195.1 Planctomycetaceae bacterium
GCTGGGATAGGCTTTTCTCGACGCGGTTCGCGGTTCCGTCATGGCGTTGCACTCCTTTGCTTGATGACGGTCTAACAGTAGTTGTTTTCCTCGGTTAGGTCAGGTCGACTTTTCGGATAGCCTCTTACTATTCGAATGGCAAACCGTGTGCTCGCGGCGAGCTTGTTGGGTGGCGTCGGCAAGGGCCGTGGGAGTTTTGGGACGATGCCGGCGACCGTCTCAACGAGGAAGAGTTTCTAGCTCTCTATCCCGGTGTCTTTGCGGGGCGGTTTCCCGGCCGTATCGACTAGCCGGTGCGTCTGACGGGGCGGGTGTCTCACGCATTCGCTCACGATGACTTCCGCGACAGCACTAGCAGCCGTCGGCTGGGCGAGAGCGAGGAGATTTTGACGAAGTCGATCTCGCAGAGGATGGTCGTTCAAGAGTTGGACGAGAGAGGCTCGCAAGAAGTCGGCGGTGGGCGAGAACGGTTCGGCCACGAGGGCGGCGGAGTGGTCGGCGAACAGGCGGGCGTTGAGACGCTGGTGGTCGTGAGTCGAGGTCGGGAGCGGAACCAACGGGGGGCGGGCAGTCCCGCGCACGCGAGTTCGGCCAGCGTGGTGGCAGCCCGGTTCATTCAATCCTCGTTATGCCGACTTGACGTCTTGCGCGACGGGCTGGATCCTGCCCGTGCGTTGTGCGGGTGGAGAACAACTGCCACGCGGGGCGTTGCGACGGTCGGTTCAAGCCCACCGTCGGTTTCACTAACGGCACGAGGCAGTTGGGGCCAATGTGCGACAGTTGAACTAGGAAGGCACCAATCATGGATCTTCACAATGCTCCGCTGGCCCACGAATTCTTCGAGCATGTCGCTGTCACCTCTGCGACTGCCGTGGCGTTTTTGGAGGGACCGGCTGCCCACGTCGACGGAACGGTCTACTTCAGTGACATCATCAATAATCGGATCATGAAGTTTGATCCCAGCAACAACCAACGCTCTGTGTGGCGAACTCCCAGCGGGCGAAGCAACGGCCTGTTGTTCGATGCTCAAGGCCGCTTGCTGGCGTGTGAGGGAAACGAGTTCGGCCCCAACGAGGGAAATCGCCGCATCACGCGCACCGATTTGAAAACCGGTCATGTGGAAGTGCTCACCGAGCGGTTCGCGGGAAGGCGGTACAACTCACCCAACGACATCGCCGCGCGGTCGAACGGACAAATTTTTTTCACCGATCCGTGCTACGACGACCGGACCACAATGGAACTGGATCACGACTCGGTCTATCGCATCGACACAGATGGCTCGGTGGAGCGAATCCTGACGCAACCTGCGATTCAACGTCCCAACGGCATTCATCTCAGCCCCGACGAACGGACGCTGTATCTGGTCGATAGCTGTCCGATCATCGGCGGCAATCGGAAAATCTGGGCATTCGATCTGTCGGACGCGGGTGTGCCGAGCCGGCAGCGAGAGGTCTTCGACTTTGCTCCTGGCCGAGGCGGAGACGGCATGACGGTCGATCAACAGGGGAATCTTTATGTCGCTGGTGGGATCTCGCGACCGCGCGGTCCTCACGAATCGACCGATGTCCCACCCTCGATTTGGATCATTCGACCCGATGGCAAACTGCTGGGCCGACTGCCGATCCCGGAAGACGTGATTACGAATGTGACGTTCGGCGGCGACGACCTGCGGACGCTCTATATCACTGCCGGCAAGACCCTGTATTCGACGCGGACATCAAAGCCCGGATGGGCCGTGCATCGGATGCGCTAGAGGCCCGCGACCATTACGGTTCCAGGCTGGGTTCGATGTCGTAGGCTTGCTCGCGATCGCGTGCGGCTTCGGCGGCACGGCCTGCGGCGGCGTGTTTTTTGGCTCTTTGCAAATAGGCTTTCGCGACTTGCTGATCGAGCCGCTTGGCTTTGATGTAATCGGCGATGGCTCGGTCGTAGTCCTGCTTTTGGAAGTACGCATCACCTCGAATCGAATAGGCTTCGAAGTGCGGTTCGATCTTGAGAGCTCGGTCGCAGTCGGCGATGGCTTTGTCGAATTCTCCTTGTGACAACCAGAAGTCCGCGCGGCTGGAATACGATCGGCCATAGCCCGGCTGTACCTGCATCGCGGTCTCGTAACTGGCGAGCCCGACTTTGGATTCGCCCCCCGCGATTAAGTGCTGTGCCAGCTCGACATAATTGCCGGCCGCTTTTGGTTCCTGCGTGACCGTGCGGTTGAGAAAGTTCAGTTTGCCAAGCCATGCGACCTTGGCGGCATCGGCTTGAGCATCTTCCGCGCGGTCGAGTTGCAGGTAGCACGCGCGGCGTTGCAGATAAAATTTCGGGTTGTATCGCTCGCGAGCGATTGCCTGAGTGAAGTCTGCGGCCGCACGTTCGAAGTCCTTCAACTCCAAGTAGGCCAAGCCGCGGTTATTGAACGCACTCACGTTGTCGGGGGAGAGCTTGAGAGCTTGGTCGTAATCGGCAATCGCCTGCTTGTGCTGCTTGGATTGGTAGGCCGTGAAACCGCGGTTGATGATCGCATCGACGTACTTCGGTTCGATCTGCAAGGCTTGCTCGAAGTCGGCATGAGCGCGAGAGCGATCATCCTTCGCCAACCAGGCGAGTCCGCGATTGTTGAGCGCCTGGGTGTACTTCGGGTTCAGCTCAATCGCGGCGGTGAAGTCGGCGATCGCCGCGTCGATTTGTTTCTGAGTCATCAAGAGAAAGGCGCGCGAGTGCCGCAACTTCGCGTCCTTGGGGGATAGCTCGATCGCCTTTGTGAAGTCGGCCAGAGCCGCGCCGATTTGACCGGCATCCGCCAGCAGACTGCCGCGTTGAAAGTACGCCTCCGAACATTCCGGATCGTGCTTGATCGCCTCGGTGAGTGATTGCAGAGCCGCTTGCCACTGTCGTTGTTGCAGAGCGGAAGTCGCCTTTTCGAGCAGAGATTTCACCTCGTCGGCGGTGGTCGCCGAGGCCGGCGGTTTCTCGGAAGAGGGCTTCGACGAACCGCCACAACCGCTGCATGCGAGGCCACACAGGACGACAGAGACGAGGCCCGCGCAGCGACACGGGCCGCGCAGAAACGAATGCTGTTCGCGCATAATGTCCGCTCCTGAAACACCCGCAGAAAGGGATGTGGAGTGAGGGAAGGGAAACGTGGCGGGGAATCGCCGGAGATGGGATCAGGTGAGGTGAGGATCGACTCTTAGAAACGAGCCGACGTTCAAGGGGGGCGGCTTGTAGCCGTGATTTCGCAAGCGAGTCAATGTCGGTCAGATGCCCGGAATGTCGAGCTTCTCGTCCGCGGCGATCTGGCGGAGCTTCTTCAAGCCGCGTGCCTCCAATTGCCGGGCACGCTCTTTGGTCACACCGAAGCGGTGACCAACTTGCTCTAACGTCTTCGGCTCATCGCCGGGGCGGAGACCGAATCGGAGCAACAGAATCTCCCGTTCGCGCGGGTCCAGACGATCGAGAATCCGCATCAGGATGTCGTGCTGAGTGTGGTTCTCGCGTTCCGCTTGGAACTGGTCGGCGCGATGGTCCGACGACATTCGGAAGACCTCGTCCGCGCCGGTCTTGTAACGGTCGAGCAGCGTATTCTCGGCCGGAATCGTGCGGGCGAAGTTCTTCATGATCGCCCACGAAGCGTAGGTCGAGAACTTGTTGCCGCGGCTGTAGTCGAACTTCTCGATCGCTCGCAGCAGCGACATGTTGCCGTCGCTGACCGTCTCGAAGAAGTTCGTGTTCGGACGCATGTGCTTCTTGGCGATCGACACGACCAGTCGCAGGTTGCTGCGGATCAGGAAGTTCTTGATCGAAAGCGAGTCCTCTAGCATTCGCTCGACCTCACGCATCACGTCCGACTTCGGTCGCTGCGGGTTGAGCGTCTTGCGAAGCTCTTCCGCTTTGAACTTCAAGTAGTTCATCTTGCGGAAGTAATAGCCCTCTTCTTCACGGGTCAAGAGCGGCAGTTGGTACAGACTTTCGAGGTACGCCGGCAGGCCCTCCGGCTGAGCGTGTGCCTCGTCATCGGCTTCCCGCGCCGGCGGAGGTCCAAGGATGACGGCATCCGCATCCGCGTGGCGGAACGACTCGTGATCCATGAATTCGATCGGGTGATCGATCAGGTTGCGAGCACGCATTTCGGAGATCAGGCGATACACACTGGACCGAGTCCGGCGAAACTTCACGACCAGCTTATCGACCGACACGTTGAGCCGCGCGAGACGATACAGATCGCGCTTCTCTTCATCGGTCAGCGGATCGGTCGCGTTGGGAAACAGTGCGTTTTGCGGGTTCTGCTTGTCGTATTGCCGAAGTGTGTAGCGAATTGTTTCGGGAGCACGCTCAAACTTTCGAGCGGCCCGGCGCACCACCTGAGTCGGATTCGCCCCCCACTTGGCCAGCCGTCGCGCCCAGCCCAGGATGCGGAGCTTCTCTTCGTCGGTGAGTTGACTGAATCGGCTGCCGCGCGCGACTTCGTCACGATGCCGCAACACGAAACGCCGCACCGACGACTCCAAAAAACCGATCTGCTTGCGCGAGCCGACTCGGAACCGCCGCGCCACCAAGCCTCGTTTCCGCCACCGTGTGACCGTCTTAGTCGAGACGTGATAGCGCTCGCTGATGTCCGCCATCGAGAGGACCGGCTCATCCACCATATCGGTCGTGAGGTTCGCGCTGTCGGACAAGTCTTCGACAAAGCGATGCAGGTCATGAGCCGCTTCGTCCCCCGTCAGTGTCAAATTCGGATAACGGTTGGGACGGAAATTGGTCAGCTTCTGACAGAGATCTTCGTACAAATAGGTCTCACTCGGACTCAGTTCGCCGATGAGTTCCTCGGCCCGCTGGATTTGTTCCAAGCGGATCGGCTGCGGTGCGAAGCGAACCTGCTGGTCCGCCAGTTGTTTCATCGCCGGATTTTTGTAGCGCGTCATGATCGTTCCGCCTTTCCAGCCGCGCAAACTTACGATCCCGATGGGAGAAAGCGTGGGACGAATTCGTTCTGAGTAACTATGTCGTCCCCTCGCTCCGAGATCACAAGGCGCTCCGCGTGGGAACGAGGTCGTGATCGTTCTGAACCTGCTGAGTTGGAGATTGTTCGACCGATTTCACCTTTGGCCCGCGAACTTTCACAAACCCGGAGATGCCGACGATCAACGCCGACAACAGCACGACCACTCCCATCCACTTCGCCCGATTCTGCCGCATCGTCTCAAACGTCTTCGACCGTCCCACGAGCGCCGAGGCGATGAAGAACACCGCGAGCGCCAGCAGCATCTTCGTTCCCAATAATGCGTGATACAGACTGTCCCCTTTGTGAAGGGGGCGCTGCTGGATGTAGTTGTAAAGACCGCTCAGCAGCAGCACGGTGATTCCACCATGCACGACTCGCTTCCATCGAGCCAGCAGTCGCTGTCGCAACTGATCGTGCTCGGCTTCCGGCAGTTCCTTGGCCGCCGGCATCAAAATGAATCGCATGAAAACGGTCCCGCCGACCAACACGATCGCGATCGCCACATGCAGGAAACGAGAGAGAACATCGAACACAAAGAGGTTGTCCATTGCGGGGTGTGACTCCAGTGGAATTTCGTGGGACCGCAGCCGATCTTGGCGCGTCACTTCGCGAAACGCATCTTGCCGAGCCATAACACGGTGGGCAACTCACCGGCTTCCGAGCCGATCTGGACGATCACAACTTTGCCGATGCTGACTCTCGTTCTCGCGTTCCGTCGTGCGTCCGGCGGGACAAGTGCGATGGTCGCATCGTTGCCGCTTTCACTTGTAACCTACCACTCATGCAAATTGATCCGAAACAAGTCGCCTCGTCGCCGCTGGTTCTCGTGGTGGGAGCCGGCATCAACGGCGCGGCGGTCGCGCGCGAATTGACGCTCAACGGCATCTCGGTGATCGTCGTCGATGCGAATGACATCGCGTTCGGTGCGACGTCACGATCCTCACGACTCATTCACGGCGGACTGCGATACCTCGAACGGGGCGACTTCGACCTGGTCCGCGAATCGTTGCGCGAGCGTGCGATTCTGTTGAAGACGGCTCCACAATTTGTTCAGCCGCTGCGTCTACGAATCCCCGTGCGCCGCCGCTTTGGCGGACTGGCTTGGAGCGTACTGACATTCTGTGGTTGGGATCGCTCGTGGCTCGGCCGATTCTGGCTGCGCTGCTTTCCGAAGGCTCGCGAGCGCGGCCTCTGGCTGATCCGCCTCGGCCTCTGGATGTACGACCGGCTGGCCGCCGACTCGTCCTGTGATGTTGATGAGCCGCGCCCGTCCTACCTCTCGCGGATGCCGATGGCCTGTTTAACCGCTACGCCATCGGCGTGCGCGCGACGCGGCATCAACCACGAAAACGCCCACGCCGATGGCGTCGGGGTTAAACAGACCTCTGATTTTCCGTTCGCCTGCGAATACTTCGACGCCCAGATTCTTTCGCCGGAACGGTTCACTGTCGCGCTGCTCGACGATGCTCGGCAACTCGCGCGAGAGCACTCACTGATGTTCGACGTCCACACGCACACGCTCGCTGAGTTCCACGACCGCGAGGTGTACCTGGTCGATCGACTGGGACGCGACGCGCCGATCACGCTTCGCCCCGATGTCGTCATCAACGCAACCGGAGCTTGGGGTGATGCAACACTCGCGGATTGGCGAATCGGTTCTCCCAGACTCTTCGGCGGAACGAAGGGCAGCCACTTCGTCACGGCGAATCGAGATCTGCGAGTGGCTCTCGGTGACGCGGGCATCTACGCCGAAGCGAGCGACGGCCGGATGGTTTTCGTGCTGCCGTTCGGCGAAGAGCAATCGCTCATCGGTACCACGGACGAACCATTTGACGCGCGGCCGGAAACCGCCGTCGCCGAACCGCGCGAGATCGACTACCTGATCGACTTGGTCAACGAAGTCGTCCCCTCCGCGCGGCTGACTCGCGAGGACGTCGTGATGAGCTATTCCGGCGTCCGTCCGTTGCCCTTTGGCCGCAGTGACTCACCCAGTTCGATCCCGCGCGGACATCGGATCGAAGAGAACACGCGCGGCCCGATCCCGATCCTGACGCTTATCGGCGGCAAGCTGACGACTTGCCGCGCACTCGGCGAAGAGGTCGTCGATCACTTCCTGTCTTTGCTGCGACGACCGCGGATCGCAAGCTCGCGGGACCGACCGCTTGCCGACTGCCGCTCGCCGACCGCCGCTGACTCTACCCTGCTGATCAAAGACATCATCAACCACGAGTGGGTCCGCACGCTGAGCGACCTCGTCGAGCGCCGCTTGCTGCTGATCTTCGACCCACGACTTGACCGCTCACGCTTGCGAGAACTGGCTATGCTCATGGCCGATGCCGGAGTGATCCCCCCCGACCAAATCGACTCCGAAGTCGCAACCACGATTACCCGGCTTCGCCAAGTCTACGGCATCGACGTGGAAGGTTCGTGAGTCTCATTTGCTGGCCACAACAAATCACCGCTTACTTGACAACTACTTCTCGCAAAAGCAATTTGTGCCACCGCGAACCCGTGTCCCACTTTCGTCTCTCTGTCGTCTGCAACCAAGAAATGGGAGGTGTGTGATGAGCGAAGTTTCGGATCTCTTGCAACGTGTGACGCAACTGGAAAATGAGAATGCCCGCATTCGTCGTCAGATGCGCCGAGTTCCATTGTTTCTGGGTCTTGCGATCGTCTGTGTCACCGGACTTTGCGGAGCGGCTTTTCAAAATGCGGCGCGTGTTGAGAAAGCCGTGGAAGTGTTCGATGGCAATCAAACCCTCCGTGCCGTCCTGTACGCGGACAACGGCAAGGGCGAAAGCGGAATGGATTTGAAGGACCGGCGAGGGAATAGCCGTCTCTCGATTCGTACGGGAAAGAACGACGACGCGTTTGTCAACTTTTTCGACGCAAATGGGAAGGTGCGAATTGATATGGGCATCTCAGGCAACGGCGAAGCTTATTTGCATATGATCGACGGCCAGGGAAATATTCGGCCACCACGACTTGCGGCCCCAAACTGAAATGTTTTTCTCATGTGACCATCCTTGAGCCGTTCTGGCGAGCAGGGTGGCGTCAGCCCCCCGGTGCGTTCGACGCAATACCGGGGGCTAACGTCACCCCGCTCGCCTGTTTCATTCATGGTGGCTTGATCGCGAGTCGGGGAGAATCAGTTGTTGTTCTAGGGCGTGAAGTCGCAGCTCGGCGTCAACGAGAGGCAGAAGTGAGCGATCAACTTCGCGGCGTTGTCCAGATCATCCAGCGAGACCATCTCGACCGGGCTGTGCATGTAACGATTCGGGATCGTGACGAGACCGGTGGCGACGCCGCCTCGGCTGATTTGCATGACGTTGGAGTCGTTGCTGGCGGCGCGCGCGAGGCCGCCGGGTTGGAACGGGATGTCGTGCTCTTTGGCCAGCGACGTCAGCCGGTCGAAGACGACTGGGTTGACGTTCGGGCCGCGGTACAGCACCGGCCCGCCGCCGAGCTTGATCTTGCCGTGCTGATTCTCGTCGATCGTCGGGCAGTCGGTTGCGTGAGTCACATCGACCGCGATGCCAAGCTGCGGATTGACCGAGTACGCGCTGGTCTGGGCACCGCGCAGGCCGATCTCTTCCTGAACCGTCGAGACCGACACGACCGCCGCTTGCGGTTGGCTTTCCGAGATGAGCTGCAAAGCTCGCATGACAACCCAGACGCCGACTTTGTTGTCCATGCCGGGGGCCGCCGCGAGGTTGTTTCGCAGCGTTCTCATGCCCAGCTCAAACGTGACCGGGTCGCCAACACGGACGAGTTCTTTGGCTTCGTCCGCCGACTTCACGCCGATATCGATCCAGAGGTCTTTGATCTCCGGCACCTGCTTGCGGTCTTCCGGCGATTGCAGATGGATTGCCTTGCGAGCGATCACCCCTTTGACCGGCCCCGACTTCGTCCACACCAGCATGTGCTGACCGACGAGTTGCTGCACGTCCCAGCCACCGATGGCCGCCGTCCGCAAGAAGCCGTCCTTGTCGATGTTTACGATCAGTAGGCCGATCTGGTCGCAATGCCCAGCGAGCATAATTCTCGGTGAACCGCTCGGATTGACCGCCGCGATCACGTTGCCATGCCAGTCGGTCTGAACCTCGGTGGCGAACGGCTTCACGAAAGCGCGCACCACGTCTTGAATGGGCCGCTCATAACCGGAGGGGCTAGGAGTCGTCAGCAGTTTTTCGAGAAACCCAAGTGCGGGAACATCCATGCGAGTGAATCCTTTGTGGAGTGCGGTCGTTCACATTAATTTTGGGAAAACAATTTGACGGCTGGTTTCATAGCTATACACTGCCGACCACTTTGACGCCGGTGTCAGAAACGGGCGTCGGAAAGCTGGGCGCAACAAATCGCGGAAGCCCGTCGCTAATGCGGCGGCATCTTGGAAGTGCCGCGAAAGACCGTCAAGCTCGTCTCCCTATGGCAGAGCGTTGTGCTTCGGCGCAACTCAAGGAGGAAACCATGACGCCTCAACCTTTGCTCGATCAGCCGCGCGGAATTTCGGAAGTCTCGCCGCGGGAGATTGCCGACACGGTCGAACGCTATGTGCGACTCCGCACTGGTGGCACGATTCGCAGCCTGCATGTCGAAGTCCACGATGGCGAAGTGCTGCTCAGCGGCCACACCTCGACCTACTACAACAAGCAGCTCGCCACACACGCCGCGCTCGATGCCGCCAGCGCCCTGTCGCTGACCAATGAGATCGAGGTCTGCTAAGGCAAACGGCCGGATCACTAACCCGAAGCGAGGTTGAGCGCTCCAGGACGCGCCAAATCCCAAATCCCGAATCCCGAATCCTGTCGAGCGTTCGGCCTGCCCCCGGACAAATGCTGTGATTGTTTGCCGAGTCAGCCCAACACGCCCTTGACCACTTCGCCATGAATGTCGGTCAGCCGGAAATCGCGGCCTTGATAGCGGGACGTCAGCCGCGTGTGGTCGATGCCCAGCAGGTGCAGGATCGTCGCGTTGAGATCATGCACATGGACCGGATCGCGAGTGATGTTGTAGCAGTAGTCGTCGGTCTCACCGAACGTCGTGCCCGTCTTTACGCCCGCTCCGGCGAGCAGCACGGTAAAGCAGCGCGGGTGATGATCGCGGCCGTAGTTGTCGGCCGAGATGCCTCCCTGTGAGTAAATCGTGCGGCCGAACTCGCCGCCCCAAACGATGAGCGTGTCCTTCAACAGGTCGCGCTGCTTGAGGTCTTTGATCAGCGCGGCGGTCGCTTGATCGGTGTCCTTGCACTGGCCGCGAATCGCCGCCGGCAACCCGCCGTGATGATCCCAGCCCATGTGGAAGAGTTGCACGAAGCGAACGTCTCGCTCGGCGAGTCGTCTTGCCAGCAAACAATTCGCCGCGTAGCTGCCGGGGCGTTTCACATCCGGGCCATAGCTGTCGAGGACATGCTGCGGCTCTTTCGACAGGTCGAGCAATTCCGGCACGCTGGTCTGCATCCGAAACGCCATCTCGTACTGCGCGATGCGCGTTTGAATTTCCGGATCGCCGACTTGCTCGAAGTGCTTCTGATTGAGCTTCGCCAACCGGTCGAGCGTCCCACGCCGCGCGGCGGCATCGACTCCCGGAGGATTCGACAGATACAGCACCGCGTCCCCTTTGTTGCGGAACTTCACTCCCTGATGCTTCGACGGCAGAAACCCTGCGCCCCACAGCCGATCGTAGAGCGGCTGATCGTCCGGCCGTCCGCTGCCAAAGCTCGTCAGCACCACATACGCCGGCAAGTCTTGGTTCTCGCTGCCGAGTCCGTAACTCAACCACGACCCGATGCTCGGCCGGCCAGCCAACTGTGAGCCGGTCTGCGAAAACGTGATCGCCGGGTCGTGATTGATCGCCTCGGTGTTGACCGAGCGGATCATGCAGAACACATCCGCGATGCTCGACATCTGCGGCACGAGATCGCTCATCCACATCCCGCTGTTGCCGTGCTGAGCGAACTTGAAGATCGACGGCGCGACCGGAAATTTGGCTTGCCCCGACGTCATCGTCGTCAACCGCTGCCCTTTCCGAATCGACTCCGGCAAGTCCTCGCCGCGCCGCTTCTCCATCTCCGGCTTTGGATCGAACAGGTCCATTTGCGAAGGAGCGCCGGATTGAAAGAGGTAAATGATCCGCTTGGCCTTCGCAGCAAAGTTCGGAAACCCCGGCAGCGCGGCGTGTGCTTTCGGAGCGTCTGTGGCATCCGATCGCCGGCCGTCAGCCAGCAATGCAGACAACGCCGCCGTACCCACGGCGGTCGAGTGTCGCAAAAACAATCGGCGATTCGTGACATCTTCAGGAAGCGTCAACATGCTTGTGTTCCGGGATGAGAGGAAGGTCGAAGGATCGCCGTCAGGTTTTGGGAGACGCTTTGATCGCGCGCCGCACCCAGACTCGTTCGGCGGGACGGAGCTTGGGGACGACGTCGGCCGTGTAATCCAACGAATAACGATAGCCGGCGCGCTGATAGGTCTCGTTGAAGGCGGCTTGCAGTTCGAGCTTCACGTCGGCATCGCCCGGAGCCAGCGGGATCGGGATGCGCGGCAGCGGATGATTCATCTGCCAAGCGTAAACGCTGACTTTCGGACGCTTCGTTCCGCGACACACAAACGCGAAATAATCCCCGCGCGGCAACGGCTCGACCGTCGGCAACCGTGAGCCGCCGCGCAGCAAGTCGAGTTCGACAACATTGATCGACGACTGCAAATACGCATCGCGCTTGTCCAAATACTCGGACCTCCCGCCGCGCGGATTCTTGTTCCACGGCGACAGCAATTCGATGACCGTGACGACTTCGCGGCTCGTCATCGACCGGACGGTGAGATACGGCCGCTTGATCGTTTGCGGCTTCGGCAACGTGCGCGTCACCGGCTTGACCGCGACCGCCGTCCCCCCATCCGGCCCGCCGGTCCATTCGCCACTCTCTTCAATCGACAGGTCCGGCACGACGAGACGGTCATCAGAGTCTGCCGACCGCAGCAGCGAGATCATCTGTTCGACGTTGACGGAGTAGTCCGGCAGCAACGGCGGCACCAAGAGCGCACGAATCGAGCTGATGAATTCGTGGTGAAAGTCGGACCAACGCTGATCCTCAAGGAACGGGTCCATTCCGGGAAACGGGCATTTCATGGTGGTTCGCCTCCTGGCATCGCGGCCATGATTCAACTCTTTGGCGCGACGTCAATGTCTTCGTAGGCCAGGTTGAACAGATCGGGTGAATAAAACGTCTTCGGCGAAATTGACGCAAGCTCGGAGAGCATTCCGAGATTGACGAGTCGGTCGATGTCCGACTTGGCGGTCGGGTACGTCACTTCCAGTTGTCGAGCCAAATCGGCGACTCGTAAGAACGGCGACAGGAACAGTCGAACCACAATTTGGTGCAGTCGCACCGTACCGCCGCTTTGTCCGATGCGTTCATCGAATTCGGCTTTGAACTTGAGCAGCCGTTCGCAGCGTTCGATCGTGTCTTTCGCTTGGAACGCCGCACCACGCAGGCAGAATTCGATCCAGCCCGTCCAATCGCCGCGACTGCTGACGTGGAAGAGGCGATCGACATACTCGTCACGATATCTCTCGAAGAACGCACTCATGTAGAGCCACGGTTTTGAGAAGCCGCAGCGTTGGAGAATCATCAACGCCAGCAGCAGTCGCCCGATGCGCCCGTTGCCATCGACGAACGGGTGAATCGTTTCAAACTGGTAGTGAGCCACGAAGGCTTCCACGATCGGATCGAACTTCACCGGCTGATGCAGCCCTTTCTCGAAGGCGTCCAGGCATCCGTGCAATCGAAATGGCGGTGGCGGGATGAATCGTTTGCTGGAACCCAAATAGACCTGCACCTGACGGAATTCTCCCGGCGAGCGATCGTCGCCGCGAACTCCGGTCAGCAATGTCCGGTGCATGTCGCGCAGCAGTCGCAGCGAGATCGGCAAAGGGCTGGCGACGGCCTCGTTTAACGCCCGCCGATAGTTGAAGACCTCACGCTGGCTGTTCACAGGATCGGTTTCTGAAGTCGGTTCAACCGGGCTCATATCGAACAACAGCAGTTCGGTCGGCGTGACGTAGGTTCCCTCCAGCTTCGATGACCGAATCGCTTCGCGATCCGCCATCGGCCGCAGCAGCAATCCGGGATTTGGCAGGACTCGCCCGATCCCTTCCAGCACTCCGAACAAGTGCTTGACCTCCGCCAACAACGGCCAAAGCTCCGTCGGAAACGTCCAATTCGGCGGCAACGGAGCGGGCACGAAGGCGCTGTCACCATCCGCCAAACGGACGAGTTCTCCTGGTGAATCAGAGTTGAATTGCGTGCCGTCCACGAATCGTCCGAATCAAGAGATATCGCTTGATTAAAATTTCGGCCTCAAAATTTGAATGAGTATTACTAAATTAAAATACCCATCGGTAAAAGCGACGCAAGTTGATTCTGGTATTAACAAAAACCAATTAAACCCGACGTTGACCAGCCAGCGGCGATCCTAGCGGGCGGCTGTGATTTGTGGCAGGCGTTCGTTGTTACCGGCGGCATCCGTTGCTGACGCCACGAACTTCGTGACACCGTCGGCAGGCAGCGAAACTTCCCACTCGGCGAAGTTCTCTCGCACCGTGCGAGCCGCCGCACCGTTGACGGTGACTTGCTTGATCTCGCCGTTGTCGGAGGCTGAGCCGCGAACTAGCCAGCCGGCGGTTGTTCGCGTGACCGATGTGATGACTGTTGACGGTGGCAGGTCGTCGATCGGGTCGAGCAGTTGCGGGAACGGGATGTCGCGGACTTCGGTGACTCGCGATTCGTCGCCGGTCAGCGGCGATTCGGATTTGTAGGTAGCCGGCTCGGTCTTCACTTCACCCGACTTGGCACTGACGACTCGCGCGTGGCGGCCGGAGCCGTAGAAGTCGTGCAGGATGACTGGGACGCTGGTGGGCGTCTTCGGAGTCGGGCGCGGGCCGCCGCCGAGGTTGACGAGTGCTCGGCGGTTGTTGTCGAGTCGGTTGATGACCTGCACGTTGCGGATGTGAGTCTCGGCTGAGCCGGTGGGGTTGTGGTCGGTGATTTGGATCAGCGGCATTCCGCTGTTCCGATGGCCGGAGAAGGTCAGGCCGTCCACGGTCAGCGAGCCATACTGGATGCTGTCGTCGTCGTGGCCTCGATTGAACGGCTCGGCGTCGCCGTGCTTGGGCGATTGCGTGATCGACATGTTCCGATAAACGTGTCGATCGTAGTTCGGGTGATACACGCCGTAGATCGAGTTGTAGATCGTCATCCCTTCGACCAGCACGCACGGAGCCTGCACTCGGAAGGCGTAATGGATCTCCCAAATCTTCGTGCTCCGCAACACGAACGGGTGCTTCGAGTCGGGGCCGACGCGATTGACTCCCTCGCCGAGATTGATGCCGTACAGGCCGTCGCAGTGAGCCTCGTTGTCGTCGAACCGCACGAACGGCAGCGTGCGGATGTCGGTCGGTTTCTCTGAGCCATCGGGTTGCTGCACGGGCAGCGTCAGCTTAAGCGCACTCGTCTCGGTCGCCTCGAAGAAATAGCCGTAGCGGTTGTTCTCGCAGGTGACATTTCGCGTGAACGAGTTGAGGCTGTTGGCCCACCAGAAACCGGCTCCGTCGTTTTGATCGAACGGCAGCACTTGCTTGGGGAGCTTCTTGCCGTCCATCGCCTGCACGGCGAGGTTGCGGTCGAGAATGTTTTGCACCTCGGTCCCGTCTTCCAGGAAGTACCCGTGGCCGATGCTGCGATAGCCGACACAGTCTCGCACGACGAGATAATTCGTCCCGTGAATCGTCAGCCAGCGGTTGTGGCTGTTGTGAATCGACGCTCCGATGACCGAGCTGCCGCGCATCGTGTTGCCGACTAAATGAAAGTGCAGCGCGTAGCGGCCGAGCGTGTCCTTCTTGCCGAGATGCCGGAACTCGGCATAGCTGATCGAGCCAGCCGAACCGCGGTGATACATCGTGTGTCCGCGGATGCCGTCGGGATTCGCCGACTCGACGATCACGTTGCGGCTGAGGTTCGCGACCTCGCCCCGGAACTCACCTTCGCCGAGATGCTCCCGCTTCAGCGGTTCATCCAACGTCAGCTTGTCACCGTCGATTGCCGTGATCGTTCGCTCTTCCGTTTCGAGCAGATCGGTCCCCTGTCCGTTGTCCCGTCCCAGCCGAGTCGCCGTGATGATGACTCGATCCCCGATTCGCCAGCCTGTGAGCGGCTGAGACTCCGTAGCCGAAGTCGCCAGACTTCGGGTGCTGCTCGCGCGATCGTCCGAACTCTGGCGAGTTCGGCTACAGATGACGGCCGCATCCCCCTTCTTCGCCGTCGCACCGAGTTTCACCCACGTCCGCCCCAGCGGCGCACCATGAAACTCCATCCGCCCGCCGCAGCAGACGATCGCCGGACACGATTGCTTGTCTTGCCCTTCAAACGGCATGAGCCGAATCAGTGCCGTGTGCTTTGCGTGAATCGGCGTTTCTGGCGTGCCGACCAACAGAGCCGGTCGCACCGCGCCGGCGGGCAAGACTTCGATGTGAGCGTCACAATCAAAGCCCTCTTCAGTCGGCTCATCGGTGGCTTCGACTTTGAGCACGCCGACATTCAATTGCGTATCGCGATCCGCCGCGAACGTCAGCGTCCCCGCGACGCACACCGCACGGATCGTCGTCTCCGACTTCACGTCATAGACGACGACATGCCCCGGCCGCACATGCACGCGAGCACCCGCCGCCGGAACTTGATTCCCCTCCCAAGTCGCCGAGTCTGACCAGGAACCGCTGCGAGCGGATCGTGCCCAGGCGGCATCAGCAGCGGAGACATCCGCTGACAGAATTGACATCACCGATAACAAACAGACTGCGGACAGCACTCGTGCCATGATGGCGAACCCTCGCGACTTCGTGGATGGGGATCTCAAACGACACACGACGTTCTTGCGACTTTGTTCCGGCCGCCGATATCGACCAGACGTTTAGCAATTGATGTCGGCAGACTCGATCTTGGTGACACACCGACGTGAGGAATACTGCAGGTCGAAGAATTCAAAGAAGCCCTGCGTGCCCAATAACCCATACGTCATTTGCCGAGGTAGAAAACCAACGAGTCCTTGCCAACGCACGGTCTCGGGAAAGCGACGCACTTCCAGTTTTAATTCCATCGCCCGATAGGTGGCGACGGTTCCGAGCGCCGATGTCAGCGGGAATTCGGAAGCCTCCGCCAGATTTAATCCCAGCCGTTCCGCCAATCGCTCGGGAAACAACGTGATGTCAGAGCCGGTATCAATCAGCGCGTCGATCGTGCTCCATCGACCGTTTGGACCAAGAAGCCGTACAGGCACGATCGGGCGACGGATGCGGTCTTTCGCGAGTGTTGGGAATTGCACGATTAAAGTCCCCCGACGATGACCACATCACTGGGCACGACGTGGTGGTAATAGAGTTCATGACCAGCTTGAAACGCGGCATCGGAGTGGATCATGGCTTCATCCAGAGTGGCCCCATGACCGGCGACTTCGCGCGTCTGAGTGTCCCACGCAATCCATTGTCCCTCGTAGAGTTTTTCAATGTCCGTGGGGACGTTCGTGGGATCGGAGTCTGTCGTCGTCATCGTAATTCCTTCCAGAAAATTTGGAGGTCGAGTGCCAGTTTCTTTGCATGAGAAGTCGCCGACAAGTGGATCAACCAGTATTCGGCTCCGGGACCGGTTGTCACGTCGTCTTGGGTTTCGCCAGCAACGCACGAATCCAAACCGAATCGGCATCGGGCAGCGGGGGTTCGATGGGGGCGGTGTAGTCGACGGAGTAGCGATACCCCGCACGCTCGTAGGTGTCATCGAACACCGCTTGCAGTTCGAGCGGCACATCGGCATCACCGGGAGCCAACGGAATCGGGATGCTCGGCAGCGCGCGGCGCAACGACAAAGCGTAGATGTCGGTCTTCGGTCGCTGTGTGCCTCGATTGACGAACGCAAAATGATCTCCGGACGGCAGCCGTTCGACGGTGGGCAATCGTCGGCCGCCGCGCAGCAGATCAAGTTCCACCAAATTGACCGGCGTCGCCAGCAGCAGATCGCGCTTCCGCAAATACACCGCGCGTCCCTCGTCCGACTTGTTCCACGGCGAGAGGAGTTCGATCACCGTTATCGCTTCTCGACCGGGCATTGAGCGAATTGCCAGAGAGGCACTTCGCGCGTGCGGTGGTCTCTCAATGATGACGATGTATCGAGGAACGAGCTTCAAAACGAGTTGTGCCCGAATTCCCGAAATGAGACTCGCATGGAAGTCGCTCCACGAGTCGCCTTCCAAGAACGGGGCCATGCCGGGAAACGGTGAGGGCATCGTTTGATCTCCTACAAGCTCACTCGCGAGTGACCACTTCATCCAGATTCAACAACACATTCGCGGTCAGCGTGTACGCCGCCAACTCGGCGGGGTCGAGCGACGCCCCCGCTTTGCTCTCACCGAGCACGATCAGTTGCTTGGCCGCGTTCGCATCCTGGCGGAAGCGAGTCAGATCGTCCTTCAATCCCTCGACGAGCACTGACAATTCCTCGTCGGTGGGAGTCCGCGAGGTGACTCGGCGAAACGCGAATCGCAGACGAGCTTCTGGTGTCGCACCGCCGTCGGTCAGCATTCGCTCGGCCAGCTTGCGAGCGGCTTCGACGTAGGTGATCTCATTGAGCAGCGTCAGCGCTTGCAGCGGCGTGTTGGTCCGAGAGCGTTTGACCGTGCAAATCTCTCGGCTGGGAGCATCGAACAGCAGCATCGCGGGCGGTGCGGCGGTTCGTTTCCAAATCGTGTAGAGCGTGCGGCGATACAGGCCGTCGTTCATGTCGTGCTTGTAGCCGCGCAGGTCGCCGTACTTCGAGGTTTCGTCCCAGACGCCATCGGGCATGTAAGGTCGAACGCTCGGCCCGCCGAGTTTCTCGACGAGCAATCCACTGGCGAAGAGCGCTTGATCGCGCAGGGCCTCGGCCGAGAGTCGGACTCGCGGCCCGCGAGAGAGGAGACGGTTGTCCGGATCGTGTCCGTAGCCGATTTCGTGAGAAATCGGATCGCTCGACGAACGATCCGAATTCTCACGAATTCGGCTACGACTCGACGCCTGCCGATATGTCGCACTCATCACGATCAGCTTTTGCAGGCGCTTCATGTCCCAGTCGGTCATGAACTCGACAGCCAGCCAATCGAGCAATTCGAGATGCGACGGGAACTCCGCCTGCGAGCCGAGGTTTTCGGTTGTCTTCACGAGGCCGGTGCCGAAGAAGCGTTCCCATTGGCGATTGACCCACACGCGAGCCGTCAGCGGGTTGTCACGCGAGACGATCCACTTTGCGAGATCGAGACGAGTGAGCGGCACGGCGCTAGCCGCCGGTGTTGCGCTAGCCGCTGGTGTTGCAGACGTGGCCAGTGTTCCACTCGCGGGACGACCGGCGGCTAGCGCCGTGCCGCTCACGATCGCGGCCGGCAGCGCCGCCTTCACTTTCTCACCGCGCTTGTCGTACTCACCGCGAATCAGAATGAACGCGTCACGAGCTGGTCCCTCGCGCATCACCATGACGTTCGGCGTCTTCGCGGCGAGATCGTCGCGCGACTTCTTGGCCGACGTGACGGCGACTTCCGCTTGCTTGAGCGGGCTATCGACGTTGGCTTTGAAGAAGTTCGCTAGCTCCGCCTTCTGTGCGTCCGAGCGTTTCTCAGCGGCCAGTTCGAGGATTGCCTTGAGCGACTCTGGAAACTTCGCGCCGTCTAGCTTCACGGTGCTCGGCGGCAGTGAGGTCATCGACAGTCGGAAGCGGCCAATGTTGTGTTGAGTCAATGCCTCGTGCTTCAGTCGCACGGTCAGCGTCGCGTTGGCCGGCACGGTCAGCGGCGATTCGAGAATGAACATCGCCGAGGTCGGATCGCGGCGCGTCGGTCCATCAACGGCCCAGCCGTTCGAGGCGGCATCGTCGAGCACGAGGCCGATCTCCCAACCCTTCTGCGAGTACGTCGCTTCCGCTCGGACAAACTTCGCGATCAGCGGCGACGCAAAATCGGGCGATGTGATTTCCGCCTCAATGCGAGACAGCACAAAGTTGCCGTTCGAGAATCGGCCGAGCGACTTCATCGGCAGCGAATCATCCGGCAGCGTGTCGAGCAACAGGCCGCTGAACTGCCCCGCCGCGATCGGCCCGCTGACGGTGTAAACATCGTGCGGCGGATTCTTCCCCGAGGCGAGATATGTCCCGTCCGGTTGCTTCGTGATCGTCGCTCCGCCGGAGGACTTCACGTCGCTGGGTTGCAGCGGCGTCCAGACGGCGACGTTTTCCTCGGCAAGCAACTTCTTGCGAAAGCTCGGCTCCCACATGGCGATCAATTCGGGGAGTCGCTTCGCTTCCTCCGCGACACGAGCGTTCGCGGCGACGATCATCTCGTCGAGCCGTTTCAATTCGACCTCTTGCTCGGCGGTGGGGGCCGAGATCGTCGGCTCGGTGTTCTTCGACTCGCCTTGTAGCGTGCCGCTTTCGGTGACGTTATTGAAGAACGCGAACATCGAATAGAAATCGCGCTGGCTGATCGGATCGTACTTGTGATCGTGGCAGCGGCAACAATTGAACGTCAGACCGAGCCAAGTGATCCCGGTCGTCTCGACCCGGTCGATGACCGTTTCGACACGCCATTCTTCGGCGATCAGCCCCCCTTCGCCGTTGAGCCGGTGATTGCGATTGAATCCGGTCGCCACGATCTGCGACTGCGTCGGATTCGGCAACAGGTCTCCCGCAAGTTGTTCGATCGTGAATTGATCGAACGGCTGGTTGTCGTTGAACGCTTTGATAACCCAATCTCGCCACGGCCACTGAAAGCGGCTGCTATCGACTTGAAAGCCGTTGCTGTCCGCATACCGCGCCATGTCGAGCCACGGTCGAGCCATCTGCTCGCCGTAACGCGGCGACTTGAGCAACCGATCGACAACCTTCTCATAGGCGTTGTCAGACATGTCCGCGACGAACGCATCGACTTCGCTCGGAGTTGGCGGCAGACCGGTGAGGTCGAGAGTGACTCGGCGAATCAGCGTTGTCTTGTCCGCTTCCGCAGACCGTTTCAGTCCCGCTTGATCGATTCGGGCGAGAACGAAGGCGTCGATGGAGTTTGAGGAAAAGGATAACGGCTTTCGGCCTCCGGCTTTCGGCGAGTCGGCCGGAACGGTTGGCCGTACCGGTGGAATGAAAGCCCAATGGCCTTGGTACTCGGCCCCGTCGGCGATCCAGCGTTTGAGCAGTTCAATCTGAGCCGGCGAGATTGTCTTGCCGGAATTCGCGGGCGGCATTCGCACGCTGTCATCGCTCGACAGCAACCGCTTGATGAGTTCGCTCGCCGCCGGTTTGCCGGCGACGATCGCCGTCGCTCCCGATTCGGTTGGCTTGGACGCGATCTCTGGGACATCCAGCCTCAGGCCAGCCTTGCGTTGCTTCTCGTCCGCGCCGTGACATTGGAAGCAAGCATCCGCCAGGATCGGCCGGATATCGCGGTTGAACAGGACTCGATCAGCGGCCGGAGCGGTGCGTGCCACGATCAGAACGACGGCGAGAGCGAATGCGTTTTTCATGGCGGGCATGTTATCTGGAAGAAATCGTTGCCAACACCAACCCGCAGCGCCAGTTTTGAAGTTGCACACTTTCAAACAAATTCGACCACGACACCAAAGAATAAGGCCCGAATTCATTCGTTTCATTCCTTTGACCAGACTCCTCTGATCGTAATCCTGAGACACAGGTTTGCCCCATGAATCAAAGGAATCTGGTCAAAGGAATGAAGACACCCTGAGAAACGGAAAGAAGCGATACTGACTCAGCCCAGACTGCGGTTCATCCGCGTCCGGACAAGCCGGATGCAAACGGTGCGACTTCAAGAACGGCGCTACCTATTTCTTTCGCAAGGCTTTGCAATCGGATTGGCTCACGACCACAGTCCGCCCTCATGACATCGCCCCTCTTCGCTGATCCACGAGCCGCTTACTTGCATGTGCCGTTCTGTGTCCATCGCTGCGGCTACTGCGACTTCACGCTGCTGGCCGGTCGCGACGATCTGGCGGGTGATTATCTGCGATCCCTCGAAATCGAACTGCGGTCGCTCGAACGGCCGCGTGAAGTGGACACGCTTTTTTTCGGAGGAGGCACGCCGACGCATCTCGCGCCGGTCGAGTTGGCTCGACTGCTCAAGCTGGCACGCGAGTGGTTTCGACTCGCGCCGGGCTACGAGTTCTCAGTCGAGGCGAACCCGGCCGGGCTGACCGATGAGAAGCTGCGACTGATGGCCGACGCGGGAGTCAATCGCGTCAGTCTGGGAGTGCAGTCGTTCGACGAGGGATTGCTCAAGCTGCTGGAGCGAGATCATCGTGAGGCGGAGATCCTCGACGCGGTTGCTCGGCTGCAAGAGCGGTTTGAGAATGTCTCGCTCGATCTGATTTTCGCTCTGCCCGGCCAGACGCTGGCTCACTGGCGAGAAACACTGCGCCGCGCGATTGAACTGCAACCGACGCATCTCTCAACCTATGGCCTGACGTTCGAGAAAGGGACCGCGTTCTGGTCGCGGCGCGAGAAGGGTGCGATCCAGCAACTCCCCGATGAACTCGAACGAGACATGTATGCCGCCGCGATGGACGACCTCGCGGCCGCCGGCTTCGAGCAATACGAGATCAGCAATTTCGCTCGACCCGGATTCCGTTGTCGGCACAATCAAACGTATTGGCGAGCACTCCCCTATTTCGGCTTCGGCCCCGGAGCGGCTCGGTACATCAACGGGCGGCGCGAGTCGAATCACCGCAGCACGACCACTTGGATCAAGCGCGTGCTGGCCGGTCAAAGCGGCGTCGCGATGACCGAAGAGCTTCTGCCGGAGCATCGTGCTCGCGAGGCGATTGTGCTCGGCCTGCGACAGCTCGACGGAATCCGCCGCGATGAATTCCAAACGCTAACCGGTTTCGATCTCGATTCGCTCGCGGGCAAGACCATCGTTCGTGAAGTCACCGCTGGTCGGATCGAGGATTTCGGTGATGGCATTCGGATCACTCGCGAGGGACGCTTCTTCGCCGACCCGGTGATGATCGCGTTTCTGTGACGATCCCGATTGACCGTTTCTTCGGAGCAGAGTTACAACCCGCCCCCCGTCACAAGGGCGTTTTCTCGCCTTTCTATTCCCATCGTCATCCATTCGTTTTGGCAGGGAGGCCATCATGGGTTGGACTCATCTGTTGGGTTCCGCGGTTTCGTCGGTGCCGTTGCCTCGCGCAGTCGTGCGGCATCTGTTGTTCTCGCACCAGATCGGCTTGGGGTCGCGAGTGCTCGACGTCGGCTGCGGGCATGGCGAACTTGTGCATCTCCTGGACGATTTAGGCATGGACGCCGTCGGCTTGGATGAATCTCCCGAGAACGTCCAATGGGCCGCCGAACACGAACCGCGTTCTGACTTCCAACTCGTCACCACGCCCGCCGAGCAATCTCTGGAACACATCGCCAACGACGATCCGCTGGACCTGATCGTCGTGCGGCATCTGACCACCTACGACGGCAACTTGTTCTGCCTGTCGAGCTTTCAAGCCACAGCCAAGTTGTTGCAGCACTTGCGACCCAACGGCTGGTTCACGTTCCTCGTGCATCGCGACGCCAGCGGCTCTGAGTCCGATGCGTCACACGAAGTGAGCTGCTTCGCGAGGCACTTGTCGTTCTTTCCGGGAATCTGCCGAGTGTCGCACTTTGCCGACTGCGAACTCTCGACAATCGCCAACGATTGGCTGCACCTGCACCGCCATCACGGTGAGTTCGTCGTCGCCTCGCTGCAAGTGCCGCATGTGAAACTCTCCGCCACCGAATGGCAGCGACTGGCCAAACAAGCCGCCAACAGCCATGCCGGCTGCTGCTGCACCTGGGCCGGGGCCGGGGCCGCTCGCGGGAGCGAGGCACGCCGCGCCGCGTGAGCCGAACGCCAAACGAACCCGAAGCATGAGTTCTCCGGTGAGCGTCATGATGCGGGGGGGCAGTCTTTCGAAGTTTCCAGGAGAGTCTGAATCACCACGACTGCTCGATAAGCCGCACTACCGCTTGAGATGCTTGTCGAAGAAGTCGTAGGCCACCTTGCGGACCTCTTCGGGGAAGTCGTGAGCACAGTTGGGATAGTTGGCCTGCAATGCGTCGGCCGCGCCGAGCAGTTCAAAGATCGGTTTGGCGGAGGCGATCGAATCGCGCACGCCGCTGACCTCGAAGTTGCTGTCTCCGATCGGGCTGCTGGCGAGGAACGGACGCGGCGCGAAGCCGGCGACGATCTCCGGGAAGTCGAACGGGACTTCATCCGGGCTGTTGTGATGCCGGCTGTCGATCAGCGGCATGTAACGGGAACTCGTCCAGCCTTTGAGCGCTCCGTTGTAGTACTTGTGGAAGCGAGTGAAGCCGCAGTTGGAGACAAGGCATTTGATGCGCGGCTCGAAGAACGCCGTGAACATCGTATTGTGTCCGCCGAGCGAATGGCCGATGCAGCCGATCCGATCCTTGTCGACTTCAGCCAGCGATTGCAGCAGATCGACGGCGCGGATGTTGTCGTAGATCGCCTTCATGCTGCCGCTCGAGTAGCCGTGATTCGGAGCGAAATCGAATGGGTATTCGCCGAAGCTGGGATAATCCGGTGCGAGCGTCACATAACCGCGCTGAGCCAGATGCAGCGCGTAATGCAGGTTCGGATTGCCTCCGAGTCCCGCCGGTTCGTTCTTGCCGATCATCGTCGTCTGATGCAGGCAGAGGACCGCGGGGCGGCGGACGACTGGCGATCCGGAGGTCGCTGCGGGGACGAAGAGAAACGCCTTCACGCGACGCTCGGTGGAGTCGGTGTGATAGCTGATCTTCTTGCGAGTCAGCTCGCCGACGGCGACTTCCTCTTCGACCTTCACATCGAGCGGGACCGGCTTCTCCGGCTTGGGGAGCGGTCCCATCACCGTCTGCATCCATGCGGCAATGTGCTCGCGCCGCTTGGCCCAATCGGCCGGTGTCAGAACAGGATGACGTTGCCCATCCGCGTCGAGGGAATAGGTCAGTGTTTGATGCTCGGCATACTTCGGAGTCGGTGACTCAGCTAGCACGGCGAATGAGGCTGCCAGAAATACGAAACAGGAAACGACGCAGCGCATGTAGAATCTCCTCGGAATCAATTGATTCGACTCGCCGATCCCGATCGAAACTGTCAGGGAGAGGGAGGCGGATTGTGGTTGGCTCATTCGGACACAATTCCATCAAGGCAACAACTCGGCGACGGGAATCGTGGCAATCACTTGGCCATCCAGTCGCAGTTCCACGCTCTCACCCGGCTTGGCGATCAACGACTGTCCAAAGCTTGGCTCATCCGCCGGGCCGGAGGGTTGTCGAAACACCTCGATTTGGCGGTCGCGAACATTGGCAATCCAGTACTCGACAATCCCGGCGCGAGCGTACAAGCGGGCCTTCTCGTCGCGGTCTTGAAGCAGCGTGGAGTCCGCGACCTCGATCAAGAGGCCAATGTCGTGGCTCAGAGGATGTCGTTGCAGAAAACTTCGAGACGTCCCGCGAACGATTGCCAAGTCTGGTTCAGGCTCGCTGTCCGTGGTGGTCACTGCGGATTGAATCCGAATCCTCCAACCGGATGGGAGCGATTGCCGCAGGACTTCCTCCAACAATTCAATCGTCCCGTCGTGACTCGGATTGTGCGGCATTTTGGACACCAGAAAGCCTTCGAGAAGTTCGACTCGGTCATCCTCACCCAGGACTCCCGCATCAATCATGCGGTGGTAGTCTTGGACGGTGAACTTCCCGGTCGGATACGGCGATGAACCGGCCTTGGCAGCGATCGTGCCGATCGACATGGAACAACTCCCGAAAAATGCGTGCGCGGTTGGCTCACTGTTTTGGCGGCTGGCGATGACCAGGCCAATGTAGCTCTCGGCGCAATCGGCGTCATGCCGAGTGACTTGTCACCAGTAGCCGCGGTCGCCAGCACCTGGGGTATCCAAGCCCGCGTTCTGGCGAACGCGGCTACGAAGTGAGCAGTAACACTCGGAGTCGTTCCATGACCGCAACACTTGTTTGGAGTCGTCGTCCGCGAGCGGCGATGTCGGCGATCGTCGCGCTGTTGAGCTTGGGCTGCTCGGCCGAGTCATCGGCTCCGGTCCCTTCCCCTGATTCTGGTGTTGCCCCGATCGCGACCGAAGCTCGTCCGGCCGCTCAATCTGCCTGGAGTGCCGAAACGCTGAACGACGGCGAGTTCACGTTGGAAGAGGGCTTTCGCAAATTGTCACTGGAGGACTTTGAGCCGTTCTTCGCCAAGCCGCCTCAAGGGGGACCGGCGACATGGTCCTCGATTCATGACGCGATTGTTTGCACGGGCAAGCCGAAGGGCTACCTGCACTCGAACGAGAAGTTCGCCGACTTCACGCTGCGGTTGGAGGTTCGCTTTGCTCTGCCCGCCGACGAGGCCGCCGCGAAGAATTTCAATCCGAACACCGGCGTCATGATCTACATCACCGAACCGCACAAGCAGTGGCCCAAGTCGCTGGAGGTCCAAGGCCGATTCTCCGAACTGGCCACGATCAAAGAAAACGGCGGCGCGGCCAAGGTCCAGATCGTCGATGACGTCGCGGCTCGCGAATCCGCTCGAAAACCGGCCGGCGAATGGAACTCACTGGAGATCATCTCGAAAGCCGGAGCACTCACGGCACTCTTGAACGGGACCAAGGTCTGCGAGAGTCAGCCGAGCGATGTCTCGGCGGGTGCCATCGGACTTCAAGCGGAAGACTTCGAGGTTCACTTCCGCCGCTTGCGAATTCGTGCGGAGTGACTGTGCGAGGGAGGGAGCCCGACGAATGAAGGGAGACGACGAATGTTGTAAGTCATCACCATTCGTCGTCTCCCTTCATTCGTCGGGCACTTTCTTTCAAGCATTTCCAATGTCAGAAAGCCTTGCCGACAATGTCTCACGTCACGCGATATCGCATTGAGGGAATGCACTGCGCCGGCTGCGTCGCGCGTGTCGAAGGAGCACTTCGCAAACTGCCGGATGTGATCGACGTCGCGGTGAACTTGGCCACCAACGAAGCGCGAGTCGAGCATTCACAGTCAGCGTCGCCCGATGTGTCGCGTGCCGTCGAGCCGTTCGGTTATCGAGCCATCCTGCTCGATGGACAGAGCGAGATTCGCGACGCTGAAGCCGCTCAGCGGACGAAGATCAGCGACGATGTACGAGCGGCTCTGGTGCCCGCGATCTGTGTGACGTTGTTGGTTCTTCTGCCGTTCGCTCCGGCAGACTTTCTCGTCAGAGAGACGTTGATGTTCGCTCTGGCAGCGGTGGTGTTGAGCGTCTCCGGCCGAGAATTCTTTCAGCGAGCGGCGTTGTCGTTGTGGCACCGACGGCTCGACATGGATGTGCTCGTCGCGTTGGGAGCGGGGGCGGCGTTTGGTGCCGGGACTTGGTCGCTGGCGCAGTCATCACAGCATTGGCTGCACACGTCGGCGGACCTGAGCTTGGCGACTTGCGGCTCCGAGTTTCAGGCGGCGGGACTGATTGTGTTTTTCGTGTGGCTCGGCCGCCGGTTGGAAGGTCGAGCGCGACGCAAAGCCTCGAACGCGATTGAACGATTGCTCGACTTGCAGTCGCCGACGGCACATGTGCTGCGAACGCCCGCGGCCACGGAATCGAGCGGACTGCTCGTCTCGCTCACGACCGAAGTGGAACTGGAGATTCCGGTCGATCAAGTCGTTGTCGGCGACGTGATCTTGGTTCGCTCTGGCGAACGAGTCCCGGTGGATGGCCTCGTTCTCGCGGGAGTCACCGAGATCGACGAAAGCAGTTTCACCGGCGAGTCGCTGCCGGTTCGCAAACAGCCGGGCGATCAAGTGCTGGGCGGATCGGTCAATCAATCAGGCACCTTTCGCTTCCGGGCCGAGCGTGTCGGAGACGAGATGACCCTGCGTCGCATCGCCGCGCTGGTGCGAGATGCTCAGGGGAGCAAAGCGCCGATCGCGCGACTGGCAGATCGTGTGGCGGGGATCTTCGTGCCGATCGTGCTGGCGATTGCCGTCGCGACGTTGCTGTGGTGGCTGGCTCACGCTGATCCGCACACGGCGATCGCGCGAACCGTCGCGGTGTTGGTCGTCGCCTGCCCGTGTGCTCTGGGCTTAGCGACTCCGACCGCTGTCATGGTCGCGATGGGCAAAGGGGCGGAACTCGGAGTGCTCTTCAAAGACGGAGCGGCACTCGAACGGACGGCCTCGTTGCAGATGGCTCTGTTCGATAAGACCGGCACGCTGACCGAAGGCCGGCCAGAGATCGTCGAGGTTCTTCCGTCCGAGGGGACCACACGCACCGAGTTGTTGCGTGTCGCGGCGACGATTGCGTCCGGCTCGAACCATCCGCTCGCGCGAGCGGTAGTGGCTCTCGCGAAACAAGAGTCCGTGCCGCTCGACGCGATACCCGATCAGGTGCATTCCGAACCGGGGTTGGGGTTGATGGCCGAGATCGGTGGCGAAACGGTGCTGCTGGGGAACTGGCGATGGTTGGGCCAATCTCGTTCCCACATGGAGCGTGGGAACAAGATCGACGTGGAGCGTGGGAACAAGATCGAATCGCTCGGCCGCACGCCGATCTTTGTCGCACGCGGCCAGCAAGTGCTCGGCGTGCTCGCGGCCGAAGATCGAATGCGTCCAACGGCGGCGGACGCAACATTGGCTCTGCGGCATCTGCATGTCACCACCGGAGTCGTCAGTGGAGATCGCTTGGCCGTGGTGAAGAGCGTGGCTCACAAGCTCGGCATCACATTGATCGAAGCCGAACGCTTGCCGACGGAGAAGGCCGATGTCGTTCGCTCGCTGCAGGCAACCGGCCGCCGAGTGGCCATGATCGGCGACGGAGTCAACGACGCTCCCGCGCTGGCGTCCGCCGATGTCGGCTTCGCGATCGGAGCCGGAGCCGATATCGCGATCGAAGCCGCCGACGTGACGCTCGTCGGCAGCGACCCGCGAGCGGTCGCTCACGCCATTGAATTGGCTCGGCGCACGTTGAGCATCATCCGTCAAAACTTGTTCTTCGCGTTCGCTTACAACGTGGTCTCGATCCCGCTGGCGACCGGGTTGCTTTCGTCATTCGGCGCAATCATCCTGCCTCCGGGCTTCGCCGCCGCCGCCATGTCTGCCAGTAGCGTTCTGGTCGTGGCCAACAGCCTGAGGTTGCGGCGGTTCCAGACAACGGGTTGAGCGAGATCAACGATGCCTTCAGAGCCGTATGACATCGTCTTCGACGTTCAAACCGAGCCACACATGCAGGTCATCGACCGCAAGCTGCATAGTCTCATTCGGCGAAGCATCGACGATGCAATTGCGTTATCAAGCCGAAGTCAAAACACGGAATCGAAAACAACTGCGACAGCCAGCCGCTTTCGGCGCAGCTTGGGAAATTCGGTTTGGTCCCGACAATCGGCTTCGAGTTCTGTATCGTGTGGAGCCAGATCGCACGGTGGTTGTACTGGCGATCGGGACGAAACAAGGCAACCGTTTGAGGATCGGCGATCAGGAGATTTCCCTATGAAAACAACGACGGCGACGAAACTGCGTGCCGAGCTGAGAAGTTATCTCGCGACCACTGAGCCTGTCGGTGTGACACAAAACGGGCGGATAACGGCGGTCCTCGTCCCAGTTACGACAGAAGACGAGGCGGAACGCTGGATGATGGCCAACAACGAGGAGTTGTTCCATTTGCTTGATGCCGCCAGCCAGCGAGTCCGGGAAACCGGAGGCATTCCGCACGACGAGTTTTGGAAGCGGATCGACGCGAAGTACGGAAAAAAGTCCAACGGCGGTCGCGTCAAGAAGGCTCGTAAATCAACGGTTTCAGAAAAGCGATGAATCGCGAGGAGGCGGAGATGCGGATTCTTGTGTGTTGTTGTTTGATGTCGCTCGGAATGATCGTTGGTTGTCTCGAAGCGAAGCGTCCGCCAGCGGTTCTTGAGACCATTGGTCTGGACGATGAGGTCGCTGCAGAATTGGCGGTCGCAAAGCCCGCGGCATCCGACACCAGCGGTGCCGACAATGCGGTATCGCACAAAGGGGCCGCCCCTGTGACCAATGTTCTCCAAACCCAGCAGCCGCCGAAGCCGCAGCTCTCGGCCGACGAGATCGCCGACGGCTGGGTTCAACTCTTCGATGGCGAGACGCTCTTCGGCTGGAAGGCGAACAGTGACGTGAATTGGTCGGCGACCGATGGTGTTATCACGGCGGATAAAGGAACGAAGCCCGGACTGTTGCTGACCTCGGTGCCGTTCGCGGACTACGAACTGCGATGCGACTTCTGGATGGCCAAGGGGGGCAACAGCGGCGTCTTCCTGCGAACTCCGACAGTGCCGACCGATCCGGGAGTCGATTGCTACGAACTCAACATCTGCGACACGCATCCGCAAGGCTTCAACACCGGCAGCTTCGTGAAGCGGCAGAAGCCGACGAAGGAAGTCTCCGGAGAAGAGGCGTGGAAGACGTTTCACGTCCGAGCCGAAGGGCCGCGTGTCGTCGTGAAACTCGACGGCGAAGAAGTGCTCGACTTCACGGACAAGACCGACAAGCCGCTGACGTCCGGCTTGATCGGACTGCAAATGAATTCGGGGTTGGTCAAATTTCGGAACGTGTTCGTGAAGCCGCTCGGCACGAAAGAGTTGTTCAACGGCAAAGACCTCACCGGCTGGCGCGAAGTCCCCGGATCGAAGAGTAAGTTTGAAGTCATCGACGGCGCGATTCACGTCACCAATGGCCAGGGTTATTGGGAGTCCGAAGCGACGTTCGCCAACTTCGTCCTGCAAGCGCAAGTGAAGACGAACGGCGACGCGCTCAACAGCGGCATCTTCTTCCGAGGCTTGCCCGGCAAAGAGGGAGCGTATCCCGGCTACGAATTCCAAATTCAAAACGGCATCAAAAACGGCGACCGC
>JBJXEX010000350.1:0-6261 GCA_046156195.1 Planctomycetaceae bacterium
CCAATCTCTTGCGGTGCAACAGTAACACCGCAAGAGATTGGAAGACCGCAGAGGTCGATCACATCATTGAAGTCTCGGAGTTATCCCCCGCACGGTCGAGACCGCAAAAACCTCTCAGGAAACGAAGGAATTCATCGTTTGGTTTACAGTTCCGCCAGCAATTGTTGCCATGCCGCCAATTCGCGTTCCGGCTCCACAATCCGCGCGAGCGTCCGGCAGCGTGACTGCAGTTGCTCCCGAAACGCGGCATCCGTTTCGAACCGACTCAACATCACCGCCAACTCCAACGTGTCGCCGACATCGAAGTAGCCCGGATAATCCTCGCCCAACAGGCCGATGGATCCCGCGATCCGTGAAGACAGAACCGGCACTCCGCAAGCCAACGCTTCGCAGATTGCGTTCGCGCCCCCTTCCATCTTGGAGCTGTTGACCAACAACCGGCTGCGAGCCAACACGCGCATCGCCGAGGCGTGTGGCAAATCCCCCAGCCAGCGATAACGGGGATTGCGAACCATTTCCGCTGTTGCTCGACGCTCCATGTCCGGGTCGAGCGCCGCACCCAAATGCGAGACGACGATCTCCGACCCCGCTGGCAACTTCCGCGCGGCGAGTGCCGTCCGAAACGGATCTTTGACCGGTCGCAAGTGACCCATCACACAGACATCGAAGACCTCTTTCCGCTGTGCTGGACGTGATGCCGAGGCCACCGCCGATTGCACGATAACCCGCGCCTTGTCGCGCACTCCAACCGGCAGCGCCTCAATCGCGTGAGACTGCAACACCACCAGCCGATCGGCCAATTCGAGCGATCGCTGAGCCGCCTGGCTCCGTGGCAAGTCGTGATACAAGTCGGTCCCCGTCAGCACCACGACGAGCCGTCCGTCAGGACGATTCGCGCGATAACGCCGAATCGACGCCGCGCTCTTGCGAGCGTGCAGCCCGATCAGCACATCACACGGCTGATCGCGAAACGCAGTCGCGGTCGTGACCCGATGCCCCAATTGCCGCAGCAACCGCGTCCAGCGATCCGCCGTGATCCGATTCCCTTTGCGAGACCCTTTCGGAGCCGGTGTGACGATCAGAAGTCGCATCTGTTTCACTTTTGGAATCGTCGCCGGTATCGAGCGTGCCCCGGCCATCAACTATCGGATGCCGACCAACTCGGTCTCGGTCTCAGTCTGGGCCGATTGCAGCCACTCTTGAATCGACCGCACATTCACGGTTGAGTTTTGGGCGAGGGCTTCGAGCGCTTGAACGACCGCCAAGCAGCCGGGCAGAGTTGTCACGCAAGACACACCGTAGATGACCGCTGCCGCGCGGATCTTGCCTTCGTCGGTGCGTGCCCCTTTGCCAGACGGCGTGTTGAAGATGAGCTGCACGTCGTCGTTGGCCATGAAGTCGAGCAAGTTTGGGCGGCCGTCTTGCAGCTTCTTAACGGTGGCGACTTCCAGTCCCGCATCATTGAGAACTCGCGCGGTGCCGCTGGTGGCCAGCAGCTTGAAGCCGAGCTGCTTCAGTCGTCGAGCCGGTTCGATCATCAATTGTTTGTGCCGGCCGCACATGCTCATGAAGACCGTGCCACTCGTGGGAAGTTTGGCTCCCGCGCCGATCTGGCTCTTGGCGAACGCGATCGAAAAGTCCTTGTCGATCCCCATGACCTCGCCGGTGCTGCGCATCTCCGGGCCGAGGATGATGTCCACGCCTTGAAAGCGGTTGAACGGGAAGACGCTCTCTTTGACCGCCGTGTAGGTCGGCCAGATTTCTTCGGTGACGCCTTGCTCGCGCAGACTGACTCCGGCCATGACCTTGGCCGCGATCTTGGCGAGCGGCCGGCCGGTCGCCTTGCTGACGAACGGCGACGTGCGGCTCGCGCGCGGGTTCACTTCCAGAACATAGACCGTGTGGTGGCCGTCCTCTTCTTTGACGGCGAATTGGATATTCATCAGCCCGCGAACCTGCAACGCTCGCGCGAGCTTGTGAGTCGCTTCGCGGATTTCCTGGATGACCGAGTCCGGCAACGAATTCGGCGGCAACGCACAGGCCGAGTCCCCCGAATGCACCCCCGCCTCTTCGACGTGTTCCATGATGCCGCCAAGAACGACGTCGGTCCCATCGGCGAGCGCATCGACATCAACCTCGGTCGCGTCTTCGAGAAACTTGTCGATCAACACCGGGCGGCCTTGTGAGGCTTCGACCGCAGCGCTGGTGAACTTCACAAGCTGAGCCTCGTCGTAGCAGATTTCCATTGCGCGGCCACCGAGCACGAAGCTCGGCCGGATGAGCACCGGATAACCGATTCGCTCGGCCGCGTGACGTGCTCCCGCAATGTCCGTCGCCGTGTCGTTCGGCGGCTGATGCAGGCCAAGCTGATCGAGGATGACTTGGAATCGTTTGCGATCTTCGGCCGCGTCGATCATGTCGGGGGAGGTGCCGATGATCTTCACTCCGGCCGCTTCGAGTCCCTTCGCCAAGTTGAGCGGCGTCTGTCCGCCGAACTGCACGATCACGCCGTCGGGCTGCATTCGATCGCAGATGTTGAGCACGTCTTCGGTCGTCAGCGGCTCGAAGAACAGCAGGTCCGAAGTGTCGTAGTCGGTGCTGACGGTCTCCGGGTTCGAGTTGACCATGATCGACTCGATGCCGAGTTCCCGCAGTGCGAAGCTGGCGTGGCAGCAGCAGTAATCGAACTCGATCCCCTGCCCGATGCGGTTCGGCCCGCCGCCGAGAATCATGATTCGCTTCTTGCCCGGCTGCTTCGCCGGCGTCTCGTCTTCGGACTCGTAGGTCGAGTAGTAATACGGCGTGAACGCGGGGAACTCGGCGGCGCAGGTATCGACTTGCTTGAACGTCGCCTCGATCCCAAGTCGTTTGCGATAGCGGCGAACGTCCATTTCAGTAACGTCCCACCAACTGGCGAGTTGCTGATCCGAGAAACCGGACTGCTTGACGAGCCAAATCAAACTCGCATCGGCCGCTTCCAATCGCGGGCAAGATCGGATGCGATCTTCGATCTCGATCAACTCGCGGATGTGATTCAGGAACCACGGGTCGATTTTCGTCAGATCGAAAATCTGCTGAACTGACATGCCGGCCTTGAAGGCATAACGGATGAAGTAAATTCGTTCGGCGTTCGGCCGCGAGAGCATCGACTCGATCTCTTCGATGCTCGGCTGCAGGTCGGTGCCCCACAAATCTTTCTTGCCGCCGCCGAGTCCGAAGTGACCGGTCTCCAGGCCGCGCAACGCTTTTTGCAGCGACTCTTTGAACGTGCGGCCGATCGCCATCGTCTCGCCGACTGACTTCATTTGGATGGTCAGCGTCGAGTCGGCATCCGGGAATTTCTCAAACGCCCAGCGCGGGATTTTGGTGACGACGTAGTCGATCGTCGGCTCGAAGCAGGCCAGCGTTTCACGCGTGATGTCGTTGGGGATCTCGTCCAACCGATAGCCGACCGCCAGCTTGGCCGCGATCTTGGCGATCGGGAATCCGGTTGCCTTCGAGGCCAGCGCCGAGGATCGCGAGACGCGCGGGTTCATCTCGATGATGATCATCCGGCCGGTCTGCGGATTGATCGCGAACTGCACGTTCGAGCCGCCGGTCTCGACGCCGATCTCGCGCATGCAGGCGATCGTCGCATCGCGCATCCGCTGGTATTCCTTGTCGGTCAGCGTCTGCGCCGGAGCGACCGTGATCGAGTCGCCGGTGTGGACTCCCATCGGATCAAAATTCTCGATCGAGCAGATGATGACGACGTTGTCGGCCACGTCGCGCATCACTTCCATTTCGTACTCTTTCCAGCCGATGACCGATTCTTCGACGAGCACCTCCGTAATGGGAGACAGCGCGAGTCCTTTGCGGACTTTGTCTTCGTACTCCTCGCGGTTGTAGGCGATGCCACCGCCGGTGCCGCCGAGTGTAAAGCTGGCTCGAATGATCGCCGGCAACCCGACCAACTTGAGCGCCTCGCGAGCCTCATCCAAGTTGCGAACAACGGCCGACTGCGGCACGTCGAGGCCAATCTTGATCATCGCCTGCTTGAACAGGTCGCGCTCTTCCGCCTTCTTGATGACGTCCGCTTTCGCCCCGATCAACTCGCAGCGGAATTTTTCGAGCACACCTCGGCGATGCAGCTCCATCGCCGTGTTCAAGCCGGTCTGTCCGCCGAGCGTCGGCAGGATCGCATCCGGCCGTTCGCGCTCGATGATCTTGGCGACGTATTCCCAAGTGATCGGCTCGATGTAGGTTCGATCGGCGGTCTCCGGGTCGGTCATGATGGTGGCCGGGTTCGAGTTGACCAGCACGACCTCGTAACCCTCTTCCCGCAGCGCTTTGCACGCCTGCGTCCCCGAATAATCGAACTCACACGCCTGCCCGATGACGATCGGGCCAGAACCAATAATCAGAATCTTGTGAATGTCATTTCGTCGCGGCACGGAGACGTCCTCGGTTTGTCTGATCGAACTTCAAAAACTCCCTTGAGCGAACGGAGCCGCGTCAGGCTCCCGATTTTCCAAAGAGAGCGCGACCACCGGAGGTCGCTGACGCCGCCCCGCTCGCCTTGGCGCAAAAATGTCGCGCGCAAATTCCCGCAACGGTAACGGCTGGTCGCGGAGTTTCAAGCAAGGCGGAAAGAAGTCTGCGACTTAGGGATTTGAATCAAAGGAATCTGGTCAAAGGAATGAAAGGCCAATGAGACGAATGAATTCGGGCCTCATTCTTGGTGTCAGACCAAAATGTCTCGAACGACGCGGGCGGGCACAGTCTCGATGAGTTGGCCGATCCCGGTGGCTCGTGGGAATGTCACACGCTGCGGGTCGAGGCCGAAGAGGTGAAACAGCGTGGCGTGGTAGTCGTGGTGCATGACGACGTTCTCAACCGCCTTGTGTCCGATCTCGTCGGTAGCTCCGTAGGTCAGGCCACCCTTCACTCCACCGCCCGCGAGCCAATGGCTGAAGCCATAGGTGTTGTGGTCTCGGCCGAGCGACCCTTTGGCCGCGTTTTGAATGACGGGCAAGCGCCCCATCTCGCCTCCCCAATGAACCAGCGTCGTGTCGAGCAACCCGCGCTCTTTGAGATCTCGCACCAACGCGGCGGCGGGTTGATCGACCTTCAGACAGACGCGCGGCAGGCTCGTGAGGATGTTGCTGTGATGGTCCCACTCTTGGTTGGCGGTGAAGAGCTGCACGAAGCGCACGCCCCGCTCGATCAGTCGCCGAGCGATCAAGCAGCGGGTGCCGAACTCTTTCGACTCGGCGCGGTTGAGGCCGTACATCTCGTGAGTCGCTTTCGTCTCGCGTGAGATGTCGAAAGCTTCTTTCGCGGCGGACTGCATCTTGGCGGCGAGTTCGTAACTGGCGATCCGCGCGGCCAGATCATTTTCGCCCGGACGTTCGGCGAGATGCTCGCGGTTGATCTGTTCGAGGAACGCGAGGAATCGTTCTTGAGGTTTCCCTTGCATGTGCGGCGGCGGGTCGAGGTTGGCGATGCGCGGTTCAGTCGGACGAGCGACCGTCCCTTGAAACAGCGACGGCAGGAACCCGTTCGACCAGTTGTAGACTCCCTCCACCGGCAGTGACGCGGGATCGCGCAGCACGAGGAACGCCGGCAAGTTGTCGTTCTCGCTCCCCAAGGCATACGTCAGCCACGAACCGAGCGAAGGACGGCCAGGCAACACGACTCCCGACTGCAACGCGAGAATCGACTGGCCATGATTGTTAACTCCGGTGCGCATCGAGCGGATCACGCAGATGTCATCGACGACGGTCCCCAGGTGAGGCAGCAGTTCGCTGAGTCGCGTGCCGCACTCGCCGTGAGACCGAAACTTCCACGGGCCAGAGAAGAGTTTGCGACTCGCTTGATCGACACTATCGAACTTGAAGTCGCCGCCGGAGTACTCCTGCAGGTGATGCTTGGCCAACTCCGTTTTTTCATCGAATAGGTCAACGTGGCTCGGACCACCTTGCATAAACAGGGAGACTATGGCACGCGCACGCGGCTCGGCATGAGGCGGTTTTGGCAAGAGGTCGTATGTCGGCCGCTCAAGCGCCGGCTTCGCGGGAGCGGCGGCCAAGCCATCACGCTCCATCAGCCAAGCCAAGGCCAACGAGCCGAGCGAGTAACTTTGTGTCGCCAGGAAATGACGGCGACTGGAAATGAAGTCTGCCATTGGAATCGCCCTCAAAAAAATCCAGACACGAATGGGAAGAGGGGGCGTGGGAAGAGGGGGGGGAAGAGGGGTGGGGGGGGGGGGGGGGGGGGGGG
>JBJXEX010000351.1:0-5545 GCA_046156195.1 Planctomycetaceae bacterium
CTTGCGGTGTTCCCGTTGCCCCGCAAGATATTGGAGGACCGCAGAGAAAGTCTCGGAACCAAATCATGCTCAGCCCCTTAGCCATTGGGTTGCGGGCAAAGCCTGCCTTATGGAAACCGCCCCATGAATCGCTCATTTTGGATGATCCCGATCCTGATCGTTACGACGTTCATCGTTCGCGCGGCGAGCGCCTTCGGGGAGGACGGCTTCCAATTCCGGGTCGAGTCGAACTTGCGAGCAGGTGTGGCCAAGGTCGATATCACTCCGCCCGCCGAGACACCGGTTGTCGGGCATGTGCGTCCGACGAACGGAGTCCGCGACCCGATTCGAGCCGGCGTGCTGTTGCTCGCCAATGAGCACACTCAAGCCGCGATCGTCACGCTCGATCTGATCAGCGCCTCCAGCGAGATGGTTGCCGCGCTGCGCGATGTGATCGCTCAGAAGACCGAGATGCCGCGCGAGAACATTCTGGTGGCCGCCTCTCACAATCATTCGGGACCGGGCTGGTCGCGCGAGTCCGCTTGGAGCCGCGAGATGGTTGCCAAGATCGGCACCGCGACCGCCGAGGCTCTCAAACAGATGCGGCCGGTGTCAGTCGGCTATGGCGAGGATCGCATCGACTTCAACATCAACCGCCGCCAAGTCATCAATGGCCGAGCGGTCGTGCGACTCAATCCCGACGGCCCGTGCGATCATCGCGTGAAGGTGCTTCGCTTCGATGATGGCCGGTCGCTCGAACCGATGAGCGTCTTGATGCACGCCGTCTGCCATCCGTGCGTTTTCACTTGGGGCGACAAGCTCACCCCGCCGCATCCGAACGGGTTCCCCAAGATCAGTGCCGACTTTCCGGGTGAGGCTCAGAGCTTTGTCGAGATGGTCTACGGATCGAAGACCCGCGCGATGTTCCTGCAAGGCTGTGCGGGAGACATCCGCCCGAACCTGCCCGGCGAGCCGTATCGCTGTGGCGACGAGGCCGACATCAAATGGACCGGCCGCAGTCTCGGATGTGCCGTCGTGCGCGCCGCCGATCGCGGCGTCGTCCGCGAGGAACTGGCCAAACGCAAGTCGATCTACTCGCTCAAGTGCGCGAGCAGCGTCATTCAACTCCCCGGCAAGAAAGAGAAGCTCGCCTGCGAGATGCAGGCGCTGCGGATCGGTCAGTTTCTGTTGCTGACAATCCCCGGCGAGCCGATGGTCGAGTACGGCCTGCAAATCGAAAAGCGAATCGCTGACCGAGCCACCGTGATCGTCGTCGGCTACGCGAACGGACACCTCGGCTACATCTGCACTCACGAGTCGTACAAGTCCGGCGGCTACGAACCGAACATGTCGCCGCTGCTGCCCGAGGCCAAGGACTTGATCCTCGACGAAGCGGGCCGCCTCGCCGACAAAGTTCTGGCGGACGTATTCGAGTCCTTCAAACCGGCGTCCCCCAAGTAGCCGCGTTCGCCAGAACGCGGGTGCGCTCGGTCCTCACCCTCCGAGGCCATGAAGTTTTAGAGCCGCGAGCATCAGGGAGCGGTCCTCAGTCCTGAGCGATCACCAGTCCCTGACGGTCGCGGCTCTAAAACTTCAGGGCCTCTCCGCGTGGGAATCCGGTTGAACTACGTTCGTTGCCAAGTCGCGCGGAAGCGGCCACGCAGCGCGTCCCAGAGGGCGGCGACCGTCATGGCGTTGAGCGCCACGAACATCAACTGCGCTCCGAACAGCGACGAGCGACGTCCCGCACGCTGAAACAGCCAGCCCGCGATGGCCGACACATAAAACGTGATGTGCCAGACCAACAACATTGCGTACAGAGGATGGCTCGCCAACCGGCCATTGGCGATCACCGCCAGCAGCAGCAGGGCGGGCGAGCCTAATCGAATCAGCTTGTGCGAAATGAACTCGAACCAAATCGGGTTCCGCCACGGCAGCAACCAGGCCGGCTGATTGACGATCAACTGAGCCGCTCCGGCCACCGTGCGGCGTTTGCGGATCGACTCCTTGGTGGTCGAGTCGGACGGATGATCGAAAGCGATGGCGGCGGACTCGAACAGGCAACGATAGCCCCCAGTCACGGCCTGCATTGGGATGACCACGTCGTCCAAAATCGTTTGCGTGGGGATCGGTCGAAACAGGGCGCGTCGCAAGGCATACAAGGCTCCGGTCGCGCCGGCGACGCTGCGGAACCGGCTCTCGCACTTCCGAATGAACTTCTCATACCGCCAATAGACCCCGATCCCCTGCGACACGGTCGTCGTGTCGCCGTCGGAGCGAAACACGAGTTCTCCAGAAACCACGCCGACCGTCTCGTCCGCGAAGTTAGCGGCCAATTCCGCGATCGCGCGTTGATCCAAGTCTTGCCGAGCATCCATCAGCACGACGATGTCGCTCTGACATTGCGGCACGACCTCGTTGAGCACAGACGGTTTGCCTCGACGTTCCGAAAACTCGATGAGCCGAACTCGCGATTCCTTCAACGCTCCGATCACCGCGGACATGTTATCGGTCGAACCGTCTGAGGCCACCAGGACTTCTCGGATCAAATGTGCGTCGTCGCTGGCAAGGACGTTGGCAATTTTTCGTGGCAGTCGAGCCGCTTCGTTATAGGCCACGATCACCACCGAGATGGCTTGCGTGTTCGGTCGCTTGACCGTCCGCAATGGTCGCCATCGAGACAGCGCGAACACCAACAGCGGGTAGCCCACGAAGATGTAGGCGACACCGATGATGCTCAGCCAGAAGATCAGTTGCCAAACGGCGAATGAAGTCATGTGGTTTTGGTTGGTCAAACGAACTGTGAAGTTTTCGGAGCCGCTCCGAGCGACGATGAGGTCAGTCCGGTGGAGCGTTGCCCCGCTGACGCTCTTTGAAGTTGCACGCTTTGAATTCCTTTGACCAGATTCCTTTGATTCATGGGCGAACTTGTGTTTTAGGATTCGAATCAAAGGAATCTGGTCAAACGAATGAAACGAATGAATTCGGCCTTTTTCTTGGTGTCGTGGTCGAATTTGCTCGATCGAGCACAACTTCAACGCTGACGCCTCGGGAGGGTTGGTCGGACACACGCTCCAGCAACTCGGCGAGCTGTTGGGCTTGGCGGCGTCGATCGAATTGGGAGGAGTCCCAGAGCGCGGTCGGCAACGAGACGCCGAGCCGATGCCGCTCGATCTCATCCCCTAAGCGTTGAGCCAATCCGGTCACGTCGCTCGGCGAATGCACGAACGCGAACGGGCACTCTTGCAGCAACGACGAGACTTCGCCTGGCGGCACGATCGCGAAAATCGGCCGACGAACGGCGAGGTACTCAAACATCTTTGCGGGAACGACGCGGCCCGCCTCCGGCAAGTCCGAAAGCAACAGGCACAAGCCATCGGACGAACGCATCAACCGCAACGCTTCATCATGTTCGAGGTACGGTTGGCGGATGACTCGGCAAGGCAATGGACTCAGTTGATCGAGCCATTCATCTTGAGCCGCCGTGCGTCGGCCGACGAAATGGAGTTCCAGACGCGAGGCCAAATCCGGCGACCGTTCGGCAAGCTGTCGCACCGCGCGGACGACCGGCTCCACCGAGGTCAGATTCCAAAGCGTGCCGATGTAAGCCAGCTTGTACGGTCGAGTCGGATCGCTCGCGGTTTCGAGCACCGCATCGGGAAGAGGTGGTGTTCCGACGTGAAAATCGGAGGAGTCGAAACCGTTGTAGATATGAGTGACCAACGGCTGGCTGTCCGACACGCGCGCGACCGCTTGCAGCGCTTCTGCACTGTGCCGCGTCGTGGCGATCAAGGCCGAGGCGGCTCGAACACAGAGGCTTTGCTGATGCTGCTGCCAAGTCCGCGACAGCCAGTCCAACCGTTTGTTTTCGAGATACGAGTTACTGATGCTCCACTCGTCCCGATAGTCGAGCACCAACGGCAGTCCCGTGCGACGAGCCAGTTCCGCACCGATCAGAAACGACGAGAACGGCGGAGCGGTCACGAAGATCGCGTCATGCTTCCGCTGTGCGAGAACGCAGAGTCCAGCCTCAATGGCTCGCGAATTCCACAACACTTGCGGATCGGGTTGCAGCAGAAAATTCGCCGCGCCCCGCAGCAACCGCTTCGCAACGGACACCAAAGTAACCCGAAGCGTCAGCGAGGGAGTGCTGCGATCGGACGAGATCCGTCCCTCGCTGACGCTTCGGGTTACTTTTTCAGCGTGGCTGGCGGAGACGAATCGCTTCAACGCGTAACCGGGTTCGAGCGTGCGTGCTTTGACGATGACGGTCTGCGGCGGAATGTCCGCCAGCAGCGATTCGTCGTAGACCGGCACGGACGGGTTTTCCGTGGTCAGGACCGTCGTGTCCCATCCGAATTGAGGCAGGTACTTCACGAACTTCGTGACGCGCTGCACACCCGCCCCGCCCACCGGCGGGAAGTTGTACGAGACGACGAGAACTCGCTTCGTGGAGATTGATTCGGACATGATCATTTTCATCAGACGGGAAGTTCGTGAGGGACGTTGTGAGTCCTTCTCACATTCAACTTGCCGCGCAGCTTGCTCAGCAGCGCCGCAAGCTCGTGAGCCGTATCGCTCCAACTTCGGGACGGAACCGAACGGGCGACGGCGACATATTCGGGACGCAAGACTCGTTCGATCGCGCGAGACATCGCCGCCTCATCACCGACAGGCACCAACTCGGCGAACGGCGAGCCGTCGTCCGACTGAGCGATCTCGCGCACGCTGCCGACATCCGTCGAAACGAACGGCCGACCGCAGGCGACTGCTTCTCTCAGGACGTTCGGTAGACCTTCGGACTTGCTCGACAGCACGAACAAATCCGCCGCTCGATACCAGTCAGGCAATTGTGCTGGTGACTGTGCTCCGGCGAACGTGACGTGATCGGTCAATCCGCGCCGCTGAACATCGGCTTGCAGGCTCGCACGCAGCGGGCCATCGCCGACGAGCAGCAGATGCAAATCCGGTTGCCGTTCTCGCACACGATCAAACGCGGCGATCAGCGTGTCGAGTCCTTTGACATCAACCATGCGGCCAACCCACAGCAACATCCGGCGATCCGTCGGCAACCACAATCGTTGTCTCGCGGATCTGGCATCGCCGGGGCAGAAGAGATCGGTATCGACACCTTGATAGATCGTGTGAACTCGCGACGGATCGGTTCCCAAGTCGATGACCGCTTGGCGCAGTCCCTCGCTGACGGTCATCACGGCACTCGATTCTCGAAGGACTCGCTGAATCTTCGGCCGCCGTCGGCGATCGTTCGGCAGCAGCAACACGTCCGAGCCGCCGACAATCACGACGCTCGGAATCCCCAGTGGCTGAGCGGTACGCAAAGCAACTTCGCCGTCGGGATGAGCCCAATAACTGACGAGGGCCTCGGGCTGAAACTGCTCGACAACTCGCTTCAAATGCCGACGCACCGACAGCCACATCGACTCACCATACCACGATCGCGCGAAGCCCGGCGTGTAGAAATAAGTCGGGTACGAAACGGTCAGAGTTCCAGGGTCAGGCACTTCGGAAATTCGGAAATGGCCGTGGCCAATTACGAATTTCCGAA
>JBJXEX010000005.1:0-9414 GCA_046156195.1 Planctomycetaceae bacterium
GTGGCCCTCGACGCGCACGTTGTGAACGATCTGCAGGTATTCGTACCGCCCGGACTTCTTGACTCTGGCAAACATCGTGTCGCTCCCTCGCGTGACCACTTCAGGACACCACGATTGATAGCGACAACATGCGAATAAACAATGTTGTTTATGGGGGTACTTAGGAATTAAAGCGGTCAGTTGTGGCACTACAAAGTGACTCCGCAGTAAAAAAAAACCGGCGCAAGTCCAATCATGCCAACAAAGCTGCCCCGAATTCCGGCAAGGAACTGTCGAAGTTGAGTTTGGAATTTCGTCCAAGAAAAATAAAAGCCGCAAACCTTTTAAGGATGCGGCTTTAAGAAGTGCCCCCAGTAGGGGCCGAACTATCGCACGAATCGCCGGGAAAATCGCAGGTTGACCGGCAAGGCGACGCGGAATCCGACGCAGTTTGCGTCGTTTCTGATCCGCGACTCGCTCGGCTGATCGAAGTCTGGCCGGCTCTGGACGATGACGTGAAGGGTGAGATTCTCACGCTGGCGGGGCTACGACCCTACGACGTTGACGACTTCAACGACGTGGCGAGCGAGGCCGCATCAGCCGGAGAGGTGGGGCGCTGAGTTGAGCGCGACTACAAGCTGGCTTCTGCGGTGCTCATCGCTGCCGCGTCGTCGCATTCCAAGACCTTGCGCCAATTGCCGGACAGCACAAGCTCCGCCGCAACCTGCGCGGCCGTTACGCCGTTGACCGCCACGCCGACGTTGACGGGCTGGCCAGTGGGGGGCTGGTCGAGCTTCGTGGCGGCGATGTTGATCTTGTCGGCCTCAAGGATGATTTTCAGACAGGCCGTAATGTCGCGAGCGTGACCGGCCGAGCGCATCACCTTTTGAGCAATCTCAAGGACTTCCGAGCGCATGGCTTTTGAGACCGGCCACCGCTGGCGAATCGCCTGCCGAACGAGCTTCGCGTCCGCTTTGCTGGGGAGATGCGATCCGTCGCCGGTGATGAGTTGCTGGCCTGACACAATGACACCCTGACCCTACGCGGTTAGCGGTCGTCGAAATCCATTTCACGCGATTGCATTCTACAAAAACACGACTGAGCCAACCACGTCATAACCGATCAACGCTCCGGTGACGTTTTGCCGCGCACTTTCCACGAACGTCTCAAGGGCCATTCCTATCGCTGCGAGGCCCGCTTGCGTGAACGTCGTCGATCGCTCACGATCGCATCCGCTTGCAAGACAACGATGCCTCGCCGTCTCGGCTACGGCGTTTGCTGGTGGTTTCTTTTTGAACCTGATTGAATGATCGCAATGGTGGCCTGCTTCGGTACTGTTGCTCAAAAGTTCTTGGAGAGTTGATGAAATGATTTCATTTTTTTTGCCACCGCTACCGCCTAATGCTTCGGTCTTCGTTCGCTTCCGAAGATGGGTTCAACGGATCCCCTTCAAGGTTGCGTTGTGTCTGCTTTCGCTGCTCGTACTGTTATTTCTGTGGGCATCGTCTCGTCCGAAGTTCACGCCCGCCGATCGAAGTGGGTCACGGACAATTGAAGCGAGACCGACTCCACCAACAACAACGCGACGATCGGAGCCGCAGCCTGCCAAGGCAGGCAACAAGCCATTCAAGGAAAGCGAGGCCGAAAAGAACTACGAGAAACGAACCGGCAAGGAAGTTGTTCACAAGAAAGATGGAACAACCTACGAACGCAAACAACCAAAGCGATGATCCGCTTCATCAAAACCGACCGCTCCATTTGCGCCAGGATCGACGCGGCGGGCATAGGCTGACACTTACCACGTCCGGCGGAACGCGACCAACGATGCCTCGGCCGTAGATCAATTCAGCAACACCGCTACCAATGACGAAAGCGCGATGATGGCGAAGAAACAGCCTGCGACGCCGATCACAAAATGGACGCCTGCGGAATTCATACATCGGGCAAGGGAACTGCGGGACCGTTTGAATGCTTGGCACGAGTGGAGTCCCGACCCCGGCTACGGCGGAACCGGGCCGCTGACACTTACCGCCGTCTCCGTGTGGACGCATTATCGGTTTCGGAAATCGGTCAATGCGACTCACGGGCCGCGTCCACAGAGTTTTTGCATGACGTCAATTGGTCCGTTCGTGAACATCGACGAACCCGGCGCGAAGTTGCCCAACTGCTCGGAGATGGCCGCCGTGTCGGAACCTGAGACGCTCACGGACAAATTTCTGACGGTGTGGTCTGTCGATGAGTATTCTTACCGGATGCAGACGGACGCGGGTGAGGGAGACCGGTGGACGCTGCTACGGTTCGCATTTGAGCAAGTTCTCGACCTTCTCCCATATTCATTCAGCCTAGCCGAATCGGAATACGAACAACGGCGTGTCCAAGAGCAAGCTAACCCGCTGGCCGTTCACTTTGTGCGATGCCGCCACCTTGAAACTCACGTCCTCGATACCTTCGTTTCTGCTGCGGAATCGTTGATCGCGAATGCAATTGCCCCACAGAAGTCGATCGGAATGACTTCGCAGGATGCGCTTCCAAAAGCGGAAGCCGACGTCCAAGTCAAACGCATGGACAAGGACATTGCGGATTTGATTGCTCGTCGCCTCGATAAAGACGATCCACGATTCAAACACGGCGACGTCGGAATGTGGGCAAAGCGAATCCGGGACTACCAAATACAAACGACGGGTTTGCTGTGGAGTTGTTCCACGACCACCGTTCACGCAACAGGCTTTTGGAGTGAGGTAATGAAAGAGTCGGGGCGGGGTCGTCAAAACCGAAGCGTTAAGACGGTTGCCTACTCCGCCAAGACGGCGGCGACGTTTTCGGGTGCGGACAGCGTGTTGAACGAGTTGGCCGCAAGAGAAGAGCAACCTGCAATCGACGCAGTCATGCAATCAAGGATGACGGATGACGCGAAAGCCGCAACAGTGGAGAAGATCAGAGCCGGAGAGATGACGCCGGCTCAAGCGATTGAATTGGCCAAGACATTTCCGAAGCGACGGAAGCGGGACAAGGAACTCATTCGCGAATAGCCGCGAATGGCGAACAGTGAGTTTCCCGACTAACTCTGCCAACTTTGGCTTATTCGCGAATCGCTCCTACCAGAAACGGGCCTCACGGCCACAACCTGGAAAGGAGCTACTCCAATGTCTGTCCCCCTGCTTACGCCCGGCCGGATCGCTGCTGAGATCGGCGTCCGACTACCGCGCGTGCTGTATGTGCTCGCCACGCGAACGCACATCAAGCCGCGTGCTCGTGCTGGAATCCTGCGTCTGTATGCCCGCGACGCCGTGGCGATGGTCCGCTACGAACTGAATGCCATCGACGCTCGCCGCGACGCTCGGCAGGAGGTGGCATCATGCTGAGCATGTCACCTACTCCCGCCGTCACCGTGAAGGCAGAGACCGCTATCGAGCCGCTGGTCGTGTCGCTCGCGACGGCGGCGAAGTTGCTCGGCGTGAGCGACCGTCACCTGAGAACGCTCACGAAAGTAGGCACGGTGCCATTCGTGAAGCTCGGCGGCCGGATTCTGTTCCGCATCGAATCGCTGAATCGAATGCTCGCGGAAATCGAGCAGACCGCGAAGTGATGCCCGCTCTCTCGCCGGCTGATCGTGTTGTCACCGGCGCTCGACCAACAAAAAAGCGGACGCGCTAACGTCCGCCTCGAAACAGAGACCAATCGTATGATGGATCATATCCACGAACTGTCAGAAACCAAATCGCCACAACATTGTAGTGCCGAGCAAATTGCCAATTGGCTCAAGGTGCTGGTCGAACCCGATTCGACGGTCGAGTTGCGGGTGATTTTTTCCACGGATGCGCCGCGTGTTCGGCACTACTCATCTTCCGACTTGCTGACTCTGGCCAGTGATGCCTTACGGCTCGGCAAGGGCGCGAAGGGAGTTTACTTTTTGCTGAACCCACTCCCCGCCGAGTGCAGTGGTTCGCCTGCAAAGGATGCCGACATCGTTCAACGCCGTTGGTTGTTGATCGACTGCGACCCGCAGCGGAAGGGGACCGTCTCCGCGACGGATGAAGAAAAAGAATCGGCACGCAAGAGGATGGTCGAGGTTGATTCGTTTCTGGCCGAGAAGGGGTGGCCGGCTCCGATCGTCGCGGACAGCGGCAACGGCTGGCATTTGCTGTTTCGGATCGACTTGCCCGCTGATGATGGCGGTCTCGTTCATCGTGTGTTGAAGGTGCTGGCCAGCAAGTACGACGATGAGGCCGTGACCATCGACACGAAGGTCGGGAACGCCTCGCGAATCTGCAAGCTGTACGGCACTCTCGCGGCGAAGGGCGAGAACACGATCGAACGACCACATCGGATGGCCATGATCATCACGATCCCCACGCTGATGGAGATTGTGCCGATTGAAATGCTGCAACGGCTCGCCAGTGAGTTGGAGAAGCCCCAGCAACAGCCAGTGCAGCTCATGGCTCGAATTGGTGACGCGGGACACGCCTCGCGATCCGAAGCGATCGAACAAGCTCGGAAGTATCTCGCCAAGATGGACCCGTCCATCGAAGGGGACAAAGGATCGGACAGGCTCATCAAAGCCGCTTCGGTGCTGGTCAATGACTTCAGTCTGACCGATGACGAAGCATTCGACCTGTTGCTGGTCGAGTTCAATCCAAGGTGTGTTCCTCCGTGGCCGGAGGAACTCATCAGGCGGAAGATCGGCGAATCGAAAAAGAATCCGCCATCACGACCGGCGAAGGGGCCGGGAACTGCGACGACTGCGACAAGATCATCGTCATCTTCTCGCAAGAACGGCCAGTCGCAGAACTTCACGGCGGAAGCCATCGAACCATTTCGGACGTTCCCCGTCGATGTGCTACCGGCACCAGTGGCTGAGGTTGTGCGATGTGTCACGAAGGCGATGGGTTGCGATCCGTCGTTCGTCGCTCTCCCTGCGTTGTCAGTGTTGGCCGGAGCGATCGGCAACAGCCGGCGCATCCGGCTGAAACATGGCTGGACGGAGCCAGCGATTATCTGGACGGGCATCGTGGGCGAGTCCGGCACGTTGAAGAGTCCGCCGTTGGAATGGCTGACGCAACCGCTTCGCGATCGTGAAGAGTCTGCTTTGGAGCGACACGCCACCGCGCTGGAAGAGTTTGCGGCCGAGCAATTGCGGCACGCTGCCGCCGTCGCTGCATGGAAGCAACGGAAATCATCCGAGCCACCGCCGCTGACTCCAGTTCCTCCCGTTTGCTCGCGTAGCTTCACCAGTGACGCGACCATCGAAGCGGTGAGCCTCATGCTGGCTGACAACCCTCGCGGCATGATCTTGATTCGTGATGAACTGGCCGGCTGGGTGTCGGCATTCGATCAATACAAATCCAAGGGTGGCAGTGATGCGGCACATTGGCTGTCGATTCACTTGGCCAAGGGGTTCGTCGTCGATCGAAAGACAGGGGACCGAAAGACGATCTTTGTGCCGCGACCCGCGATGAGTGTCACGGGAGGGGTTCAGCCCGCGACGCTGCGAAGTGTTCTCGCGGAAGGTCACGTCGAAAACGGCTTGGCGGCTCGTTTGCTGATTGCTTATCCGCCGAGACATCCGAAGCGGTGGACCGAGGCCGATATCTCATCAGCGATCGAAGCGAAATGGAAAACGCTGATCGACAGACTGTTCGCGCTGGAGTCGCAGATTGACGAAAGCGCCAAGCGTCAGCCCATCGTTGTCGGCCTGACTCCCGCCGCGAAAGCCGTGTGGATCACGTTCTACAACGAGCACGCCGCCGAGCAAGCGGAATTGTCCGGCGACTTGGCCGCCGCCTGGTCCAAGCTGGAGTGCTACGCCGCGCGGCTGGCGTTGGTCGTGCATTGTGTCCAAGTCGTGAGCCGCGACCCGTCCCTGACATCGCCCGACATGATGGACGAGTCGAGCATCGGAGCAGGCATCACGCTGGCTCGCTGGTTCGGCCACGAGGCTCGGCGAGTCTATGCCATGCTCGCCGAGACCGAAGACGACACCGATCAACGCCAGCTTGTCGAATGGATTCGCACGCGCGGCGGAACGGCAACGGCCCGCGAACTCCAACGAGGCCCGCGACGGTTCCAAAACGCAACGGCCGAGTTCGCCGAATCGGAACTCGACAAGCTCGTGAAAGCCGGACACGAAGTTTGGGAGCCAATCGAACCAACAGCCGTCGGTGGCCAGCCAACCCGGCGTTTTCGGCTGCAAGACCGTGATGACTGATGACACAACCCCAATTTTCTGCCGGGAATCGAGGGTTGTGTCATCAGTCATCACCCACTGCGGTCGGAAATCAACGAACTGAGACCGCCTCGATTCGTTCAATTCGTCCCCCCCCTCACGCCTCAGAACGGAGTCCCGACCATGCTCGACCGCGAACGATTCACGCTCACGATTCAGGACGCCGAGCCGCGCAACCCCGTCCCGCTCACTCCGCGACTTCGCCGACTGCTCAAGGCGATGCTACGCGGCTACGGCATTCGTTGCGTCGATATGCGGCCGGCGGGGTCCGTCACCAAACCGACCGGCAAAGAAAACACCGGGGGGATTGTGGTTGAACAATACTCAACCGACGAATATCCTCCCGCCGATGAAATCCAAACCAACATCCCTGACCGACCAACTCCGACACTTCATCGAAGCGGGTGAAATGAGCCGCTACGAATTGTCCAAGATCACCGGCATCGACAAGGCCGTGTTGTCCAAGTTCGTTCACGGCAAGTGCGGGCTTTCGATGCTGTCGCTCGACAAGATCGGCGAAACCCTCAGTCTGCAAATCACCAAGAAACCCAAGCCTGCGGCGCGACGCCGCTCGGAGAAGTAAACGATGGCCAGCATCAGCACCGACGCGACGGGCAATCGCAAGATTCAATTCGTCAACGGCGACGGCAAACGCAAGTCGGTCTACCTCGGAAAGATTCTCAAGGCCGACGCCAAAGAGATTTGCTGCAAGATCGAAGCCATCTTGGCCGCGCTGTTGTCGCGCCGATCGCTCGCAGCCGAAGTTGCCGAGTGGGTGGGCAACGTGCCTGACGTGCTCGCCGAAAAATTGGCAGGGGTGGGACTGATCGCTCCACGAGTGAAGCAACAAAAAGATGCCACGACGTTCGGCTCGTTCATCGACGCCTATCTCGTCAGCCGAACAGACATCAAACCGCGAACGCGAATCAATCTCCTACAGGTCCGCCGAAACCTCGTGACCTACTTCGGCGAGACGAAACCGATCGCAGACATCACCCCCGGTGATACCGATGAGTGGCGGCGATGGATGCTCACCAAGCTCGGCGAGAACACCGTCCGCCGACATTGTGGCCGAGCCAAGCAACTGCTTCGCGCTGCTCTGCGGAAGCGGATCATTTCCGAGAATCCATTCGCTGACATGCGCGACTGCCTCGTGAAGGCGAACAAGTCGCGGGAGTTCTTTCTCAGCAGGGCCGACGCCGAGAAAGTCTTGGCCGCATGTCCCGACAACGAATGGCGGCTGATCTTTGCTTTGGCTCGCTTTGGTGGCCTGCGGACGCCCTCAGAGACGTTGCTGCTCCGCTGGGGTGACGTGGATTGGGAACGCGGCAGGTTGCTGATCCGCAGCCCCAAGACAGAGCACCACGAAGGGAAGGATTCTCGGCTCGTGCCGATCTTCCCGGAACTCCGTCCCCACCTGGAAGCGGCTTGGGATCAAGCGGCAGACGGGGCCGAGTTCGTCGTCACCCGCTACCGCGACGGCAACGCAAACCTGCGGACGCAACTCCTGCGGATCGTCGCCAAGGCCGGACAGACCGCGTGGCCGAAGCTCTTTCAGAATCTCCGCAGCACTCGTGAGACTGAATTGGCCGAGACCTATCCGCTCCATGTCGTCACGTCCTGGCTGGGCAACAGCCAACTGATCGCGGCCAAGCATTACCTTCAGGTCACTGACGACCATTTCCAAAAAGCGACGCAGAATCCGACGCAGTCAGGAACGGAAATGAGCGAATCCGAAGGAAAGCCGATCATCCGCCCGTTGCGAGACAACGAAAAAGCCCCGGAGTTTCCGGGGCTTTCCGCCGCTTGCCGTTTTCTGCACAGTTCATCAGTGCCCCCAGTAGGACTCGAACCTACAACCTAATGATTAAGAGTCATTTGCTCTACCAATTGAGCTATAGGGGCCAAGCGGGGCGGGATTCTAGTGAGTTCGATTTTCGTTACCACTTCCACAGAGTTTTTTTTCCGGTCCACGTTGTTCCCTTCGGGCGAATCAAATTGGTCAATTCGCTGAAACCTCCGGGCCTTCGTTGGTGGCCGTGTCGGAATGGGCGGGATCGGTGCTTAGCAGCGGAGCCGCGAGCGTGGGCTGCGAATCGGGAACACCCAGTCGAACCGGATTCGAGGCGATCGTTCCGGCGGGTACCCATCCGGGGCCTGTGAACGCTGGCGAGGAAGTCACGACTGGTCCCGGCTGTCCGGCGATGATCGGAGCGGTCGGGATCGCGCCGGCGTACATCGGCTGTTGCTGGCCATAGACCACTTGCTGCGGACGAGGTTGAAAGCGAGCGGTCTGTGTCGGCGAGGCGTTTAGTGTCGCCAGCCTCGATTGCACCTGCGGCTGAAACCAGTTGGTGTGCAGCGAGCGTTGATACATCGCGACCGCTCGGTCGGATTGCCCGGCCGAGCGATACAAGTCGCCGAGCTGCGCGGTTGCGATGTCATGATTGGGAGCGATCCGCAGCGCGTTCTTCAAGCTTTGCTCGGCACCGGCGGTGTCGCCCGACTCGCGTTGCAGCCATGCCAGCTCGATGTGTGATTCGGGGAGATACGGTTCCGTGTCCGCCCACATCTGGGCCAGGTCGTGGGCCTCCCGAGTGCGGCCTTGCTCGGCCAGCAACATCGCGAGGCTGTGATGCGCGGGCTGATGAGACGGATCGATCTGCAAAGCGTGGCGATAAGCGTGTTCGGCCCCGGCGACATCGCCAATCTTCTTCAACGAGGCACCCAGGTTGTGTGCGTAGTCAGCGTTTTCCGGTTCATCATACAGCGATTTTTGGAAAGCGTCCTTGGCGGCGGCGTAATTGCCGTCCTGATAGGCTCGCATACCCATGCGGTTCGTAGACCAGCCATGCATCTGGTTGCAGCCGGTGCTCAAGACGGCGAGTCCAATCCAACACAACGCCCGCGCGGCGGACAGCCAACGAAATTGGCGCATAGAAAGTCTCCGTGGGGAGCAGTCAAACGGGAGGGGATTCAGGCGAAGCGGGGGAGGGGGGCCGAACGGCCGGATTTCGCCGGAAGGGGCGGGACCATAAACCGCTCTGGCGGAAAGCCACAAGAGCACTTTGCCGCACTCGGCTTCGACGGGTGCATCCCAGGTTTTGTTGTTTTGATAGCGGTCGGAAAACGTCAATAGGAGAAAACGAGATTTCTGGTTTAAGCTGAGCGCGATGGGGGGAAATGGAGAACCTTTGGGAGGTCAGCATGGA
>JBJXEX010000371.1:0-110811 GCA_046156195.1 Planctomycetaceae bacterium
CGAATCAATGTGCTTGAAGAAGACGAAGATCTCCGGGGCCTGATCCCAAGATTCGCAGTAGTCTCCGCGAAATTTGCAGGACGCTGCTCGGCTGCCACCGTTGCAAATCCCGACGCGGCATTCGCGGCTCATTCTCTCTCAGCAATTCCGCCAACGTCGAATTCGTCATCCACACGAGAAGTGAGTTTCGCAACCCGCTGTTTCAACTGCTCGATCTGCTCTTGGGCCTCCTGCAAGTGGAGGCTGAGAGGCTTGAGCATGTCGTTGATGAGCTTGAAGCGGCTTTCTGTTTTTCTTGACGCCGGGCGAATGTCTAACAACTGTTCGTCGGGAGTGTTCACGAATAACACTCGAACGGATCGATTCCGTTCCGTGCCGAGCATCAATGTGCCTGTCCCTCCATAGGGAGAAACAGAGTTTGGACAGCGTTTATTACAAAGAGCCGCAATCCGAGCCAGGACCGCTCGAAACTGAGACTTAGAAAGTGGTTTGCGGAGTTCTTCGACTTCGCTCATGCCTCTCAACGACCGAACTCGGCAGCAATCAGCCTCCCATCGAAGATGCAGGCGTTGCTCCAGGCACACGCCCAAGAGAGCATCGACAACTCCAACTAGACCGCCCGACGAATGCAAAGCGTCTTGAAGAACATCAGTTAGGTTTGCTGTCGCGTTCATGGGCACTCTACCGAGCGGATTTCTTTCCGCAGTTTCGACCAAGAGTCTCGTAGTTCTTCCAGCCCTTTTCCCGCGTCGAATTGTACGATCCCTTGGCTGCGGGGGTATAACGCATCCTTCGCTAATTCAATGATTTCGTCAGGGACATCGACGGCCAACAGTGCCGGGCCAGATTCCGCTGGAAAGAGTTTCGCTTTACGACAGGCATACTCTTCTGGTCACCCCACCACATCGAACGGACCTTGTTCAAAACAAGTCGAAAATCCATCCGCCACGTCGGCACCATTCGGTTCTCTGAAATTCGGATCAGGACCAGCCTGCATGATTTTCAGGGCACGCTGTCGAGTTGTGCCATGAAGCAAGATCGGCATTGTCGTCTCCGCTACACCCGCTGCTGTATCGCTCGCGCTCTAAATCAATCACATCACCAGACTACTCAGTGATCTTGACCGCCACCACAGGACTCTGAAATCCGGTTTCGCCTTTGGTGCTTCTCCAGCGTAGCCAGTCGTCGGTGGTTTTGCTCGCAACGGCGACGTCGCACTGAACCCGATTGAGTCAGACTCCGTTGGGGCCAACCAAGGCTTGTTCCTTCTCGGCCTTCTCCTTCTGCACCTCGGCAATGACCGCGAGCGGCAAGAGCACCTTGTCGCGCGGTGCATTGGCCGGCGGCAACTCCCCCTTGGCGAACGCTCGCAGGTGACGGTCCACCTCCGCTTGGAACTCGGCCTCATTCGCGAACCCGTGATACAGCACCAGCTGCGACTCTTCGAGCGACTTGCGGAAGTCGAGCACCTTCTACACGTCGCAGCGGTCAATCTCTCGATTGATCACCTCCTGCGACCGCCGCCCCGTCGAGGCCAATGTGTCCTCCCAGCCGAGCGGCTGGAACTGGATGTTCAGCGCGTCGCCCAAGCCGGCGTTGAGTTCCTCCAGCACCTGCTGAAATGCCGCCCGCTCCACCGCCAAATCATCCGGCGAGGCGATGAAGACGCGAATCGTGCGGACGAGGAGGCGGAGCGTGCGAACGCGAGTCACTCGTTCGGCAGCGTCAGCGTTGATTGCGGATGATTGGCGAAGGGCCAGTCGGCGGGTTGGTAGGACACGGCCAGTTCGGGAGTTTCCTGGCGTTTTCCACCGTCAGCGAGGCTGTGCATGACTCGGTCGAGAATCCCCGTGGTCAGTAACGTGCGCTCGATGGGATAAGCGGCTCGGCCCGAATGAACTGTCTCGTCGAAGGCATGGACCAAGTACGCGAAGTGGCCATAGGGCGGGCCATTTTGCAGCTTGAACCAAGTGGCCAACGGTTCGGCTCGGCCTTTCAGTTTTACGGCGAACGCTTGATGCCTCGCTAAACCGTTGGCCATAACGACGGCGGATTTCAGTCCGTCGCGGTGCTGCATCAGGTACACGGCTGAGTTGTCTTTGGTCGTCCATTTGTCGGAGTCTTGCGGCGCATCGGGAAACTGTTTCAGCGCGGCAGCAAAGAGTTCGCTGGACCAGAGACCGGCGGACTCGGCCTTGCGGATCTCGTCGCGCGTGACGACTTGGACTGAGGCCACGCCAGTTTCGCCGCCGCGACGACGTTCGATCAGGCACTGATGCGCCTCCAGCGCGTGAAAGCCGTAGGACTCCAAGCCACCGTAGCCGATGGTCAGCGCGGCTTCGATCTCGCAGTCGCGCGGCAATTCGAGCGGCGGATCGCGCCACGCGACCGGCACCGACGATCCCGCGAGGAATGGGAAGTTCATCTTCTTGGCGGTCTCGACCATGACGCGCGCGTCTTCCCAGCGATACGACAGGTGCTTGTCATTGAAGACGGGGACAGATTTCTCACAGCGGCGAAACGTGGCGACGATCTCATCGAAGAAACGCCGGCGCGGGTATTGATGCTGTTTCGTGTCGGGCGTGAAGGGATAGTCGCCGTGCTCGCCGATGCTCAGCACCCCGGCGACTTGGATCTTGTCGGTCCCCAACGTGATCGCTTCGTCGATGGATTTCGCGAGCCGAAAGCCATGCTTCTCGGCCAGCGGACGGCTGAGGTCGCGCGGTGAAACTTGATCCGCGTAGAGCGAGACGAGCCGCAGGTCCGGGCCTTGGCCGCCATCTTGCTGAAAGCCTTCCAAGATCTTGCCGACGATCACGTCTGCGTGACTGTTCTTGTGATAGGCCGTGACGACCGCCGCGACGGGCAGCTTCTCTCGGACTGGTGCGAATCCTCTCGCTGTCGAAACGAACCACGCGGGGAGCGTTGCTCCCAGAGCCGTCGAGAGGCCGACCTTCAACAGATCGCGGCGGTTGGGAGAAGTCATCGGGTACCTTACATCGTTATCGCCGAAGGCGATGTTTTTTCTGCAAGATTGTGGCGCGACGCTCCGCGTCGCGACTCACGACGCGGAGCGTCGTGCCACATTGCGGCTTCGCCACCTTACTTCTTGGTGAGCTTTTGAAATCGCATGTTCCCGATCTCGGCGACGAACAGGTTTCCAGAGGCGTCGAAGGCCAGCATGTGTGGCAGGTCGAATTCACCGGGAGCCTTTCCCTTCTGGCCCCAGCGTTGTTGGACCTTGCCAGCCGTGTCGAGTCGGAGCACCTGGTTGGCTCGGCCATCGGCGACGAAGACGTGTCCGTCAGCGTTGATCGCAATGCCATAGGGTGCGAAGCCGGGCCATTGATCGAGAAACTGACCGTCGGCGTCGAAGAGTTGAATCCGGTCGTTCTCGCGATCACCGACCAGCAGGCGGCCTTTCGAGTCCATGACGATCGCGTGCGGCAGATGGAACTCACCGGGCTTCGTCCCTTTCGTGCCCCACGCTTTGAGCAAGCGTCCGGCCGCTGAGAACTTCAGCACTCGGCTATTCCCATACCCATCGCTGATGAACACTTCGCCGGTCGGTGCGAAGGCGATGTCGGTCGGTCGATCAAACTCATCGTTGCCAGTCCCCGCCTTGCCGGTTCCCAACGTCAGCAGCAATTTGCCGGTCGGGTCAAACTTCAAGACTCGGTGTCGCCCGATGTCGGTGATCCAGACGTTGTCGTCTCGGTCAACTCGCAATCCATGAGGAGTGCCGATCTCGTCATCACCCCACGCTCGCAGCAGCTTGCCGGTTGCATCCACGCAGAGCAGCGGCCGCGGGCCGCGATGAAAGAGATAGATCTCTCCTTTGCTGTTCGTGGCCACGGCCGAACACTTTCCGAGAACGACATCGGCCGACAACTTCGGGAAGTCGCCGCGAGACTCGAAGGTGATCGCGTCCGCAGCCAAGGCGGGCGGGCAGAAGATGAAGGGCAGAAAATAAACACAAAGAAGCGAGGTTACTGTTTTCATTTTCTGCCCACTATTTTTTTGCCGCCGATGTAACCCGAAGCGTCAGCGAGGGCGAACGCTTCTGACGACTGACAATTCGGAATGTTTCGAAGCGTTCGCCCTCGCTGACGCTTCGGGTTACCTAGGGTCACTTCCCACGTCGAACGGCCAACAGCGTCTGTTCGAGGAACGGTCGCACGAGCCGTTCGAGCCACTCGAATTCAATCAGAAAAGCGTCGTGGCCGTAGGCGCTTTCCAGTTCGATGAACGTCACATGGCGACGAGCTTCAATCATCGCTCGGACCAGCTCTTTGCTTTGAATCGTCGGGAACAGCCAATCGGAGGTGTAGCTGGTGACGAGAAACCGAGCGTTCGTTTGGCTAAGCGCTTGAGCGACTGAGCCGCGCCCTTCGGCGAGGTCGAAATAGTCCATCGCGCGGGTCAGATAGAGATAGCTGTTGGCGTCGAAACGCTCGATGAACCGCTTGCCTTGGTAGTGCAGATAGCTTTCGACTTGGAACTCGATCTGCCGCATCATGTCGTAAGAGAGCCGGTCGCCATCTTGCAGACGGCGGCTGAATTTCAGCTCGATCGAGGCGTCCGAGAGATAAGTGATGTGTGCGACCATGCGCGCCAGCGCGAGTCCGACCTTCGGGCCGATCGGCTTGTCGTAGTATTGCCCGCCGTGAAAGTTCGGGTCGGTGCAGATCGCTCGGCGACCGACTGCGTTGAACGCGATCCCTTGCGCGGTCAGCTTCGCGGCCGACGCCATGCAGATCGCCGACTGAACCATCTGCGGGTATCGAGCCGCCCACTCCAACACCTGCATGCCGCCGAGGCTGCCGCCGACGATCGACAGCAACTTCTCGATCCCCAGATGCCGGACCAGTCCCGCATGAACCTCGACCATGTCTCCCACCGTCATGAACGGGAAGTTCAGCCCATAAGGTTCGCCGTTCTGCGGGTTGAGACTCAGCGGCCCGGTCGTCCCCTGACATCCGCCGAGCACGTTCGCGCAGATCACGAAGTAGCGGTTCGTATCGAGTCCTTTGCCCGGTCCCACGAACTCATCCCACCAACCGGTCTTACGATCCTGCGGCGTGTGATAGCCCGCGACATGAGCATCTCCCGTCAGCGCGTGACACACAAAGATCGCGTTGTCGCGCTGCGGACTGAGTTCGCCGTAGGTCTCGTAAGAAACCGTGACCGGCCCCAGCTCGCCGCCACCAGCCAGTCGCAATGGGTTCGGTGGCTCGAACAGCGACACCGAACGCTTCGTCACGAACCCAACCGAGTCCGGGCCGGGCTCGATCGGTTGGTCGGGGTCTCGTAGTTCACCTGCATCGGTCGCCATGAATGCCGCTCCTGAGTGCGGCGGAGTATATTGAGCCGAACGGCAGAGTCAGCGGTCGGGAAAGAATCAGAAATGGAAAATGGAAAATGAGAAATGAGAAATGAGAAATGGAAAATGCAAAATGTCGGTGAAGCCATTTTGCATTTTCCAATTTCCATTTCTCATTTTTCATTGCTCGATCACTTGAAAACTGCCTTCTCCAACACGTTTCGATCAACCATCAATCTCGCGAGGTGCTCCATGTCCCAGCCAACTCGACGTGACTTCCTGCAAACGACCACTCTTGCCGCCGCCAGCGCGGCGCTGCCGTATTGGTTCGCTCAACAGCGGACAATGGCGGATGACGCCAAGTCCCCCAACGAACGGCCGAAGGTCGGCTGCATCGGCAACGGTGGCATGGGGAGCGGTGATGCTTCGGCGATTCACAGATACGGTGACATCGTCGCGCTGTGCGATGTCGACAGCAATCGGTCGGGAGTGCTCAACGAAAAACTGCTCGGCAACAAGGCGGAGTTTCACGAGGACTACCGCAAGCTGCTCGATCGGAAAGACATCGACGTCGTCACGATCAGCACGCCGGATCATTGGCATTCGCGGATCGCCATCGCCGCGATGCGAGCCGGCAAAGACGTTCATTGTCAGAAGCCGCTCACGCTGACTATCGACGAAGGCAAACTGCTCTGCCAAGTCGTGAAGGAAACCGGCCGAGTCTTCCAAGTCGGCACGCAGCAACGCAGCGACGGCAATTTTCAGAAGGCGGTCGCGCTGGCTCGCGAAGGACGCATCGGAAAGATCAAGACGGTCAACGTGGCGATCGGCGGAGCACCCAAGGGGGGCCCGTTCAAGAAGCAAGCTCCTCCCGCGCATCTCAACTGGGATTTTTGGTTGGGACAAGCTCCGCTGGTCGAGTACATCGCCGAACGCTGCCACAACAATTTCCGTTGGTGGTACGAGTACTCCGGCGGCAAGATGACCGACTGGGGCGCTCACCACGTCGATATCGCCCAGTGGGCCATCGGCATGGAAGGCTCGGGGCCGACTTCCATCGAAGTGATCGAGAATGTTCACCCAGTGCCCTACGAGAAGGGCTGGCCGACGGTTGATGACTCCTACAACGCGGCCACCAGCTTCAACCTCAAAGCGACGTTTGCCAACGGCGTCGAGGTCTTCATCCGCGACGACTGCAAAGACCTGGGCTTCGACAACGGCGTGATGTTCGAGGGAGAGACCGGACGCTACTTCGTCAACCGCGGCAAACTGACCGGCGCTCCCGTCGAGGAGCTCGAAAAGAATCCGATCTCCGAAGAGGTCTTCAAAGCACTTCGCAAAGGAAAGAACCGCGACAACCACATGGGCAACTTCATCGCCTGCGTGAAGGATCGCGGCCAAACTCAAAGCGACGTCTTCAGTCACCACCGCATCCTGACGACGTGCCACTTGGCCAACATCGCGCTGCGCCTGAACCGCACGCTCAAGTGGAATCCAGAGACGGAGCAAATCATCGGCGATGACGAAGCCAACGGCTGGCAGAAGCGAGAGCAACGCAAGGGATACGAAGTCGCCTGACTCTCCGAGGCTGCGACGACTTAGAGCCGCGTTAAGAAGAATTGCGACGACAACGATTCTGACGGCAACGCAAACTCATCCCTTAATCACTTTTTCAAAGCGACACCCAAGGAGACCTCTCCAATGCAATTCCGATTCAGAACACTCGCCTCCGCCTTTCGCGCGACGGCCTTGCTCGCATTCGTTCTGACCAGTTCGTGGGCGACCTGCCGAGTGTTAATTGCCGATGAGGCCGACCCTCCGAAGCGAGTGCAAGAAGTCGTTGCCGCCGCCGGTGGTGAAGAGAAGTTGTTGAAACTGTTTCGCTTCAGCGAGCGAGTGCTCATCACTGCGACCGCAACGCCGCTGAAGCCGGACGACAAGAGCAATCGCACGTCGGTCGTTGAAGTTGGAAACCGCTGGTGGGTCGGAGCAACTCCGCGCGACAAAGACAAAGTCCGAGTGCTCTGCTGGGCCTGGAGCCTGCGAATTCTGCTCGATCCGAAATCGAAAGTCGCCAGCATCGACGACTCCCAGATCGGCGATCAACCGGCATTCGGCCTGCGAGTGACCGAATCGGTCAAAGACCCGATCGACCTGTACTTCGACAAAAAGGACCAGCGGCTACTGGCCATCGAATACACCGACACGCGACACGTCTTCAGCGAGTGGAAGAAAACCGACGCAGGCCACATCTACCCAACGCATGTCGCAGGCTTTCGCTTCGCCGACCGAGCCGCTCGAACGGTCAACGAGAAGCAGTGGTATCAAACCGACATCCTCGAACTGACACCGCTGAAGGAACTGCCAACGGAATTGACAAAGTAACTTAAGTAGAATTCATTGGACAGCGCCAGGATCTGCCGGAATCGAAGTGCTTCATTGAGATTTGGTTCGCGTGAGCGATTTGATTTTGTCGGGGGCGATGCCGAGTTGGGTGAGTTGCTGGCAGGCTTGGGGGGAAGCGTTATTGCCGTGACCACGACGCTGGCGGTTTCCGAATCGCTCTTGGTTAAGCCCGTCTCATCGACGCAGCCAATCGCCTCCGGTTGAGCATGTTCCGCGGCGACGATCTGCTGCCAGCGATCTCGCAACTGACAACCGCGATAAACACATCACCCGGCGTGGCACAAGCGGCTCGGTGCTTGGCCGCCGTTGGTTGAGCGGCCGACGATGAAGCGGTTGGACTCCGTCGAGAAGGACGGCTTCGTCCAACATCACGTTTATGTGCAGATCTCGCCCGAAGGAAAGCTGGCGGACGGATACTTGCTGATGCCTCCGGGCCAGGGACCGTTTCCGGCGGTGCTTGTGCCGTTCTACGAGCCGCTGACGAGCATCGGTGAAGGGCCGCAAGGGAAGGGACGCGAGACTCACGATTATGGATTGCAGTTGGTAAAGCGCGGGTTCGTGACGCTGTCGATCGGCACGCCCGGTTCAGTCGAGAAGATCGGGCTCGACACGCGGCAGTTGTTGACGGAGGCGGGTATGGAACTCCGTCGGCAGCCACTCACGTTGTTGGCTTACACGTCGGCGAATTGTCACACCGCGTTGGCTCAGTTGCCGGAAGTTGATCCGCAGCGGATCGGGATCATCGGGTTGTCTTACGGCGGCAAGTGGTCGATGTTCTCGTCGTGCTTGTATGACAAATTTGCGTACGCCGTCTGGTCAGACCCCGGCATTGTCTTCAACGAAAAGAACGGGAATGTGCCTGCTACTTCGCCGGAATGTTGATCGCTCAGTCGATCTGAATGCGAACCGAGTGCAGGCGTTGGCGGTCGCCGCGCTGCCGAAAATCTTCGAGGACCGCTTCGATCTCTGGCTTGAGGAAGTCGCTGAACTTCTGCTGGCCGTCCGCCATTTTGATGATCAGCTTTTTGTCGAGGTCGATCAGGTTTCCGTTGAGCCAGATCGTGGCCGCGCCTCGGCCGCCGAGCATGATGGTCTTCTTGTCGGTTTCTCCGGCGAGGATGCGGGCCGACAGAGTGATCGGTGCGGCGAGCTTCGGCGGAGCGGCGGCCAGTTTGATGTTCCCCTTCGCTTTGAGCGGCGTCGCATCGGACCAGCGAACCCAGTGCAGGCGAACGTCCGTCGTGCGCAGGCTGCGGAACTCGAACTCTTTCGGCTCGGCGGAGCGGCGATGCAGTTCCATCCATTCAAAGAGCCGGTGAATCTCGCTGTAGAACGTCTCGTGGCCGCGGCTCTTGTATTGCGCGACCAACACGTCACCGCCATTGAGCATTTGGCTCTCGTAGAACCGCGCGTGCCGATCAAACAGGCCGAAGTCGAACTCACCGATCACGGCGTACCAAGCTTGCAGCCGAGCGTTCTCTTGCAGCCGCTTGCAGTCCCGATCGGGCAGGAAGCCGCCGGAAATCGGAATCACTCCGGCGAACAAGTCGGGCCGAGCCAACGCGACATCAAACGCGGCCTCGGCACCGCGACCGTGACCGCTCAGGAAGAGGCGATCCGAGTCGATCAGAAATCGGCGGCGCGCATCACGCAGGCATTCCCAAACGATCGTGTCGGTGGGAGCGGGCAGCGGATCACCCGGTTTGGGAGGCAGGTATTCCGGCGCGATCACGATGTAGCCGTGCCGTTGTGATTGCAGCGGTGACGCCTCATCACCGCCCCACCACTTAAGAACGCGTTCGGGAGTCCAACCCCCTTCGTGCAGAGCGACGATCAACGGGTAGGTGTGATGCGGATTGAACTCCGATGGCACGAGCACTGAGTAGCGAAACGCCGTCGGATTGTCCTCACCCTCGCGCGAGCGACCGGGGTCTTGGACGGCGATTGTCGCCACGCGGCCCGCTTGCAGGCCGGGCGTGTCGAGCACCGGCGGCAACATGCGGACGAGTTGCTCGACCGTTTTCACGCCCACCCCTTCGGTCGCTGCCAAGTCCGCCAGCGCCGGACCTCGCAGCGCGGGATGATTCGCTCGCAGGTACTGCAACGCATGAAACCGCGCTTGCCACCAACGGACGGCATTGTTGAAGTCGGTCGTTGCGTTCGCGTCGCCGACCACCCAGCCGGAATAGGCCAAAGCGAGCTTCTCGGTCGCTGAGAGGGTTTCATCCTTCTCCAGCTTGAGGAACCCTTCCAGCCGAGGCAGCGTTTCCACATCGAGCTGCTGCATGACTTCGTCGCGGAGCGGGGCGACTTGTTGTAACTGCTCCTTACTCAAGCCGGCTTGCAGATCGCCAAGCAGATGCCGCACACGCGCGAGCTTCTCGTCGGTCTCGGTGAACTCAGACTGGAACCGCCGCAGCTCGCGGACGATGTCGGCGGCGAGGTTGTCGGTCGGAAACGTGCGGAGCGCCTCGACCGCCAGCCGATGTTGTCCCGCCGCTCGGCGATGCTGCAATTCACCGAGTAAGCGTTTCGCCAGCAACTGTCGAGCTTCGAGCGCTCGCTCATCGCACGCTGCTTTGTGATCGGGCAAGTCTTTCGCGATTGCGGCCAGCTCTTCGAGAGCCAGCTCATACAACCCCGCCTGCTGATAGAAACGGACGACGGCGAACCGATCCTCGATCTTTTCGAGGTTGATGCAACGTCGCAGCAGCGGGACCAACTCTTGCCGAGTCAGCGAGCTGGTCGCCACGCTGAATTCCCACTCGTGATTCAATCCGATAACGGTACATGACTGCGGACGAAGTTGCGTGATGCCCTGGAAGTAGTCCCTCGGCACTCCCTTCGGCCCCAACAGAGAGACCGTGCGGTGTCCGTACTCATTGAACGGTGTCGTCTTGAGAAACGGCCCGACGTATTGAATGGGACCGATGCTGGGCTGGCGTTTTTGTTTCAGTTCAAAGCGTTCGAACTGTGCGAGTTCGACGTCTCGGTTGGCGACGGCGACTTGCCGGTTGTAGACGAAGTACCGTCTCATGCCGTCCTCAAGCATCCAGAACGGACTGAGCGGCACGGCTCCGGTCGGTGGAGGCGCACTGAGCGAAATGCCCGGCAGGTTCTCGACGTTGCCGGGCCGCAGGATCAGCCCCGACTTGAGAGTCAGCTCGCCCGCGTTCAGCCCGCTCGCGACGAGCCACAGCAGCAGAGCCGAGAGACTCAGGACGACCGGGGTCGGGTGTTCGGTTTTTCGGAATTGGCGGGGAGTTCGCGTCATTTGCAATCCAAGCCCCCATCCCGCTAATTCCGAAAAACCGAACACCCGACCCCTCATGGTTTCTCTGCGGTCTTCCAATCTCTTGCGGTGCGCCACGGGATCACCGCAAGAGATTGGAAGACCGCAGAGGTCCATCGCATTATGGAGGTCTCGGAGCGAATTCTTGCACAGCCCCTAAAGGATCGACTGGGGAGCGAGCGGCATTTCAAACCGTCTCGCACCGAACACCGATTCGGCCGTGGGTGCGACCGATTATTCCAAGGAGTTGAACACCAGCCCCGTCAGCAGCTTGGGATAAAAGAACGTGCTCTTGGGCGGCATCTTCTCCAGCTTGCTGGCGATCTGCTGCACATGGCTGATCTCGGCCGGTGGCACGAGCACCGCCAACTGACAACTCTTCGCGTGCTGAGCCTCAATGACCTCGTTCAGAAGGTGCGGGAATTTGAAGGTCGGAGTCGCTTCGGGATAGGCCCGCTTCAGGCAGTGCTCGACCACCAACTTGTGCAGGAGGGCGACTCCCAGCCCATGCCAAGCCTCGCTCTGATCGGGAGCCAACGTCTGCATCGGACTGGCGTCGATGACCTTGCCGAACAGCCAACGGCCATCCTTGATCGTGCCGAAGCCGAACACATCCTGACCGCCGTCCGTGGTAACCATCTCCCAGGCTTCTTTCGCGCCGGCGGCTCCGGTGCCGCAGTCCTCCAATTCAAAATGGGAACCGAGCGCGACGGTGAGTTCGTCCGCCGTCATCTCCGGCAGTCCAGAGAACAACCGGTGCGTCGGCAGAATCGCGAGGCCCGGATCATCCATGCCGACGAACATCATCATCACGAAGTTGGCCGGATGATTCTCATCAAGCTCGTGGCCTTGCTCGATCAGCCAGCGGCGGTAGTTGCACGAGGTCTCGTAACGATGATGTCCATCGGCGATGAAGATCGGCTGCGGCTTGAGCGAATCGCGAACTTGGTCGATGACCGCGCGATCGGTCACCGGCCAGTAGCGGTGCTTCACGCCGAGATGGTCCGTCGCCTCCAACGCCGTGACGCCGATGATGGCCTTCTCCAAAATCGCCTGCGCCTGCGTCTCTGGATCGGGATAGAGGCCAAAGATCGAAGAGAGATTCATCTTCGTCGCCTTGGTCAGCAGCAACCGATCGGCCTTTGGACCAGAGAGCGTTTGCTCATGCGGATAGACACAGCCTTGGCCAAACTCTTCCAGGCGGCAGCGGCCGAGGAATCCCTTGCGACAGTAGGTGCGGCCTTCCCAGTCGAACTCTTGGTGATAGACGTAGAGGGCATCTTCCTTTTCGCGAAACCAGACCCCTTCCGCCTGCCACTCCTTCACGAAGCCAGCCGCTCGACGGTACTTCTCATCGGGCGAGGTATCGCCCGGTTCTTCGCGGTTGAAGTCCGCTCGAATGATGTTGCACGGGTGCTGCTTGTAGAGCCGCGCGCGAAAGTTCTCGTCAATGACGTCATACGGCGGAGTGACCACGTCCGAGAGGTCGCCCACTTGAGCCAGGTCGTATCGCCACGCACGAAAGGGATGAATGTCAGCCATCGAAAAGATTCTCCATAAACACAGGTGAGCCGGGTGGCGTCAGCCCCGGACGTCTCGCCAGTTCGGGCGAATCGTCCGAGGGATGACGCCCAATGGCACGGACTTTACCGGCAAAGTAGCAGGCACATTCCATGTGCCGTCTGCAGTTTTCAGGCTGACGGCACATGGAATGTGCCTACTACTTTCTCGCGGTTGAGTTCAGCGAAAGCCTGCTTGGCTTCCGCCACGAAACGGGCGATGAGTCTAGTGTCCTTCACTCCGGGCGACGACTCCACGCCACTGGCAGTATCGACGCCGTCCGGCCTCACGGCGCGGATCGCAGCCGCGACGTTTTCGCAGGTCAATCCACCCGCCAGGATCAACGGCGGCCAGTTCGCGCGATCGTACTCGCGCGCGATCAACTCCCACGGAGCGACTTGGCCCGTCCCGCCGAACGTCCCCTCCAGGCGAGCGTCCAACAAACATCCCGCGAGCGGCACGCTTAGTCGTCGGCACTCGGTCAGAAACTCCTCGACGGGACGTAGGCTGTCCGCGACACGAAACGCCTTGAGGAGGCTCCAGTCGGGATGCCGCTCGTGAATCGTGTGCAGCATTCGTGGTGTTTCGTCGCCATGCAGTTGAAGGGCGGTGAGGCCAACTTGTCTCGCGATCGCCTCAATCTCATCCAGCGAGTGATTGACGAAGAGGCCGATCGGTTGGATGAGTCGCATTGAGGCGATGACTGCGGCTTGATCCGGCGCGACCGAACGTGGCGACTTCGCGAAGAAGTTCAACCCGATGGCAGACGCACCAGCCGTCGCGGCGACAGCGGCCGAAGTCGTGTCACGAAGACCGCAAACTTTGATCCAGCCGGGAATGATCATTGGTTGAACGCGGGGTCGGGTGTGAAAGATTGTGGCGTGACGCTCCGCGTCGCGACTCACGACGCGGAGCGTCGTGCCACATTGCGGCTTCGCCGCCTTATTTCGTTTCCTGCATCGCCTCGAACTTGGCGATCCATTTCTCCGGGTCTTCCTCGAACGCCGCTTTGCAGCCGGAGCAGCAGACCCAGTACGACTTCCCTTTGTGGCTGACTTGGATCGTCCCCAAGCCTTGTGAGATGACGCAGGTCTTCTCTTTGAAGTCGCTGTCGTTGACGGCGAACGATGTCCCTTCGCGCTGCGTCGCGATCGTGTCGAATCGCACAAAGTTCTTGCCGCGAAGCTTCGACAGTTCCAGCAAGTAGCGGTGGTTGTCCTGCTGATTCATCACGATTTGCCAGCGGTCCTTCGCGTCACCGGACTCAGTGAGTTTCAACTTATAGGTCCGTTGCGGCGTCTGCTTTTTGTCTTCGCCCGGCTTCTCAGACGGCTCTTCCGAGAAGACACCTTGCAGTACGCGCTGCTTGCCCTCCTTGTCGGTAAGGGTCATTTGGAATTGCTGCTCGTCGGTCAGATACGTCAGCCGCACCGATTTGAAATGCACGCCGTCGCCGACCGTCTTCATTGTCAGCGCGGGTTGAGCACGGTCGGTCTTCCAATCCCAGACCCAGTTCAGGTCTTCGTATTCTTTGGACTTGTCGATGATGCCGTGCCATTCCCCCAGCACGACCTGGATCGGCTTGAGAGCTTTTCGTACCTCGTCAATTTGTTTCTCTGGCGGCAGCTTCTTCGCCACGGCCTTCGTTGGCGTCGGAGTCTCTTCACCTCCGCCGAGCTTCACCGGAGCGAAGGGTTTCGCTGGCGGGTCATCCGGCAATGTGGAAGGCTGTGGCACGTCCTCCGGCTCTGTGTTCGTGCTGACCTCCGGGGCCGATTTCGAGCCGGACGGCGCGGGCTGGCTCGCCTCCTGAGCGGAATCACCGCAACCGAGAATCCAGACGCTGACAAACAGCGCGACGAACAAGGCCGAACAACGAAGTGTGATCTTGGACATGACAGGTCTCTTTGAGTTTGTAGCCACGCTCGCCAGAGCGTGTTGAAAAAGATGTTTAACCGCCACGCCATCGGCGTGCGCGCGAACGTCGATATTAAATCTCCTCCCGCCACGCCGTTGGCGTGCGCGAGAACGTCAGTCGTTAATCCTCGTCCCGCCCACGCCGTTGGCGTAGGGGTTAAACAGTTGTCATCTCACCCAGCCGACGTCGCACCAGTTCGCGTCATTCGGTGAGGCGATCGAGTTTTTCGGCCACAGCGGTCGAGTGATCTTGTCGAAGTTCATCTCGTCCCAATGAGGCGAGGCGCAGCCGGGGCAGTCGGCGAGGAATGCTCCGGCGACGAACGGATCATAGTCAGCTCGGAACCCGGAAGGGGACTTCGCGACAACGATCCCGCAGGTGCGCGGATCGAGTCCGACGGTCTCATACAGTCGAGGCGAACTGCCGGGACCGCCGCGCTCGACCAACAGAATTTGCACGTCCCCCGAGCGGACGATCGCGCCGCGGCCCATGTTGACCGGCAGATTCTTGCTGATGTGACCGCTCAGAACCCATTCGACATTTTGGAGTTTCTCGACAACGCCGCGCACGCGGACGGGAGACGAATACTCGGGCGCGAGTCGGCCGCCGATCTCGAAATCGAATGCGCCGCCGACTCCGACGCGAGACGCTTCGGCCACGGCGATCGGATCGACCATGAATGTGATCGCTCCGTGCGGAATGGTTGTCGCGGCGAGCAGCTCGCGCAGCAGGCATGTGGAGTCGCCCGGAGCGCCGCTGTTCGTCGCATCGGCTCCGTCGCCGATCACGATCGGATATTTTCCGAGTGCCAGCGCACGCTTCACGAGCTCGGCCGGAGGAAAGCGTTCGACCGCTTCGAGGTCGTGCCGAATGCTCCAACACTTTGAGCAAAGCTGATCGACTATTTCTTCCCAACGTGATTCCTGTCGAGCGGTCGTCAGCATCACGGACCAGCCCAACTGCGGCGCATCGAACCACGGCATGACCATCGCCACGTTCGCGGCCAGTACGTCGTCGTCGGCCTCCAACTGTTTGAGCCGTTCGTAAATCGGAGCGGGTGGGCCGGTGAACGTATTGTGGTACTCGGCGGCGGTGAACATCGGCAGCTTGCGCCAGACGGTGTGAGTGCGGACTCCCTGTTTCAGGATCTTCCACAATTGGCTGGCCGCTCGCTCGCCGCGCTGCCACGAGTCCAGATGCGGGCAAGTGTGATAGCCGCAGAGCAAGTCGGCATTCGCCAGCATCCGCCGAGTGATGTTCGCGTGCAGATCAAACGTGCCGACGATCGGGACATCGGGGCCGACGGTTGCACGAACTCGTTCCAGCAACGCGCCGCTGAGGTCCGGCTCATCTTCCGCCGCCATCGCTCCGTGCAGAACCAGGCACACGGCATCCAGCGGTCCCGCGATGCGCAACTGCTCGTCAAAGGACTCGAAGATTCGTTGCGAGGTTGCGGCCTCGACGGCTCCCCACGGCCAGCAGACGAATCGCGAGAGACCGATCAACTCGCTCGGCGGTTGAGGCCATTGACGCAGAGCGGACAAGAGACCGCCGATCTCGCCCGTCTGGCCGTACCGCTCGAAGATGTCTGGGCCGACGGCGATGCCCCAGTTTTCGAAGTCCGACCAGCGCGTCAGATTCCGATTGAACGTGTTCGACTCTTGCCACATCTGGCCGATGGCGATTCGCATGTGGGTCTCCAGCGCTTGTAGTGACCCCATTTATGGGGTCGAACGCTCGGTCCCGACCCGATAAATCGGGTCACTACGAGCGGGTAACAGCCGGGGTCAGGCACTTCGGAATTTCGGAATTGGCTGGGGCCAATTTCGAAATTCCGAAATGCCAGCCCCCTATGCTCGGTGACGAATCGGATACGGACAACAGTCAGCCGGGCAGACATCGTGATTGGGGCCGAACTCGCCGATCGCTCGACGTTCGCAAGGCTCGGCCGATTCGTTCGCGAGTCGCTCGGCGATTAGATCGCAAATCATCGCTACGAATCTCGGATGCGTCCCGACGGTCCCGGCTCGGACCATCGTCAGACCGAGTTCCTTGGCGAGCGTGAAGGCTTCGTCGTCGAGGTCGTACAGGACTTCAATGTGGTCCGAGAGGAAGCCAATCGGGGCGACGACGACTTGCGAAACCGACTGCTCTTTCAAAGCTCGGAGATGAACGAGGATGTCGGGTTCGAGCCACGGATCGGTCGGTCGGCCACTGCGGCTTTGATAGACCACTCGCCAGCGATCGGGCGGGACTTCCACTCGCTCGGCGACCAGCCGGGCGGTCTCGTTGAGTTGTGCGGCGTATTGGCAGTTGTCGGCCATCGACATCGGGATGCTGTGAGCGGTGAAGGCGATGTGTGCGAATTCGCGACCCTCGATCGGCAGTCGCGCGAGACCGTTGCCGACTCGGTCGGCGGTTGCCGCAATGAAGTCGGGGTGATTGAAAAAGACTCGGATCTTGTCGACCACGGGAGCCTCCGGTCCCGCGGCTTGCTGAGCGGCCGCGATGTTCTCGCGATACTGCCGGCAACTGGAGTACGAGCTGAATCCCGCCAGGACAAACGCGAGCACTCGTTGAATGTTGATACCGACCATCGCCTCGACCGTCTCGGTCAGGAGCGGGTGCCAGTTGCGATTCCCCCAGAAGATCGGCAGGTCGATGCCTCGTCGAATGAGTTCCGGCCGCAAGACCTGAATCAGATCACGGACCTGATCGTTGATCGGGCTGACTCCGCCGAAGTGGTAGTAATGCTCGGCGACTTCGAGCAGCCGTTCGCGCGGGACGGGCTTGCCGCGCGTGACGTTCTCTAAGAATGGCATCACGTCGTCCGGCTTTTCAGGTCCGCCGAAACCGACGATCAACAGGGCGTCATAAGGATTGGGCATGAGGTCTTTCGTTCGTAGTGTAGGCGGCTCGCCTGCACTGGGTCGCCGGAGGCGATGTGGCTCAGGCGGGCCGCCTGAGCTACGGGCGGGCAGAGAATAAAGCCCACTCAACTCTTTCGGGAATGGTTCGCACGCACCGGCGGAGGCGGATATCCTCCGGCCGAGCAACTTCGAGGACTCGGCTTGAGACCATGAGCACTTCTGACGCGAGCATACTTTCACCGACTGATGTCGCGACCGATTTCGCGACCAATCCCGCGATTGATTCCACCGCCCACGATCTGTTTGCTCCCGAGTCTCAGCGCGACTGGTGGCGACGATTGCAGTCGCTCGTCGAGCAGCGCGTGCAAGTCGAACGGGAATCGGCCGAGGAGTTCCGCATCGACGCGGCTCGCATTGAGAGAGAGTTGGCCGCGGCGATCGAGCATCGCACGGAAACTCACGAACGCGAGCGAGCCGCGATCCAAGCCGAATATGACAAAGCGGTCGTCGAGGCGGGGACGCACTACGCCGAAGATTACGCCGTCGCCAATCGCGAATTTCAGGATGTCGTCTTCGCCATTCAGCAACGTGCGGCCGACGAAACCGAAACCGCTCAGAAGAAGAACGAAGAAGATCGCTGGATGGTCACGTCGTACTTCGACGAGGAAGCCGAGGGGAGTCCCAAGCTCCAATTCGAGATGTTCCAAACGAACGTCGTGAAGTCGAGGGACCAGCTCAAGATCGAAGCGGATGAACTCGAAGCGGAGAAGATGCAGATCGACTTGCTGATGCTCAAACGTCGGCAGAGCATCGAAGTCGAACCGCCCAAGCCGGAGAAGACCGCGCCGACTAATGATCTCGATACGGCCGCCGCTCAGTTTCGCGAAGCGTGTGGAGCCGTGAAGACACATCGTGCCGCGCTGGCCAAGCTCAAGATCCCCGCGCTGTTTCAGGGGATGCGGCCCTACTTGGTCGCGCTGGGAGGATGGTTGATCCTCTCGGGGATCGCCGGGTTCGCGATCGATCCGAAAGTGCTGCCGATCGAGAACAACCTCGACCCGCTGGAGTGGCGAGTCTTGGCCGGAGTGCTGATGCTGTTTCCCGTCGGGATCACGATGGCCATTCTGCTGTCGGTCGGACGAGGTCAGACCGCTCCGATCTACGAGTTGGTCTTCGAGCAGCATCTTCTCGCGCAACGAATGCGACAGCGTTGGCAGAAGCTGGCGGATGCGGAGTTGAAGCATCGCGAAGAGAAGTTCGTGGCTTGGCGAAAAGTCATCACCGCCAAGCGCGAGGCGGGATTGAAGAAGGCGAATGACGAACTCGCCGCAACCTCGCAGAGGATCGAGACTCGCCGCGTCGAGGAATACACGGCGGCCAATCAGAAGTATCCGACGCTGCTCGCCGCGATTACGCAGCGGCGCGATCAGCAGATGGCTTGGGCACACGCCGAGTTTCCGCAGCGATTGGAGAAGAACAAAACACGCTGCGATTGGGATCTCAAGAAGGCGCAGCAGAACCACGACTCCGAAGTCGAGAACAACACCAAGCGGTTTCAGCAGACGTGGTTGCGGATGGCTCAGGACTGGCTCGACGGTTGGAAGCAGTTGGAGCAGGACGCGGACGCGGCGAACCAAATCATCGACGAATGGTTTCGCGAATGGGCCACGCTGGGGAGCAGGCCGCTCAAGTTGCCGACGAAGATTCCGCCCGGCATTCGGCTGGGACATTTCTCGGTCGCGTTGTCCGACATCCCCGACGGTGTGCCGAAGGAACCGCAACTCATTCACGAACGGCAGAACTTTCAGCTTCCCGCCTGCTTGCCGTTTCCGAATCGACCGTCACTGCTGTTGAACGCCAAGGATGCCGGACGTGAAGTGGCCGTCGGTGTGTTGCAGAATGCGATGCTCCGCTTCCTGACAACTTTGCCAGGTGGCAAAGTGCGATTCACGATCCTCGATCCGGTTGGTCTCGGCGACAACTTCGCCGCGTTCATGCACTTGGCCGATTACGACGAGCTGCTCATCACCAGCCGCATTTGGACCGAGCAAGGGCAGATCGAACACCGGCTGTCCGATCTCACCGAGCACATGGAGAACGTCTTCCAAAAATATCTTCGCAACGAGTTCCGCTCGATTCAGGAATACAACGAGCACGCCGGGGAAGTGGCCGAGCCTTATCACATCTTGGTCATCGCGAACTTCCCCGCGAACTTCAGTGAATCGGCCTCTCGGCGGTTGGTGAGCATCGCGACGAGCGGCCCGCGTTGCGGTGTGTTTCTGCTGGCGAGTGTCGATACGAAGCTCCGCTTGCCGCTGAATTTCGATGTGCATGATCTCGCGTTGAACGCGGCCGTCTTCAATTGGAACGGCACCGCCTTCATCGCCGCGGACGACGAATTGAAAGCGCTGCCATTGACGCTCGATGCGCCGCCGGAGCCGGAGCTGTTCACGAAGCTCGTCAAAGAGGCCGGGCACGAATCGAAGGACGCGCGACGGGTCGAAGTCGCGTTTGAACGGATCGCGCCGAAGGACTCGCAGTTGTGGACCGGCGACACGCGCCGCGGGTTGGACGTGCCGCTCGGCCGAGCCGGCGCGACGAAGCTGCAACACCTGCGACTCGGCAAAGGGACGTCGCAGCATGTGCTCATCGCCGGCAAGACTGGCTCCGGCAAATCGACGTTTCTGCACATCCTCATCACGAACGCCGCGCTGCATTACGGGCCGGATCAATTGCACTTCTATCTGATCGATTTCAAGAAAGGGGTCGAGTTCAAAACCTACGCGACGCACGAACTGCCGCACGCGCGGGTGATCGCCATCGAGAGCGATCGGGAGTTCGGGGTCAGCGTGCTCGAACGACTGGACGCGATTCTCAAAGAGCGCGGCGACTTGTTCCGCGATGTCGGCGTGCAAGACCTCGCCGGATTTCGTGAGGCTCGGCCGGGCGAAACGATGCCTCGCATGTTGCTGGTCGTGGACGAGTTTCAAGAGTTCTTCGTCGAGGATGACAAGCACGCGCAAACGTCCGCGCTGCTGCTCGACCGGCTCGTCCGACAAGGCCGAGCGTTCGGCATTCATGTGTTGCTCGGTTCGCAAACGCTCGGTGGAGCGTACTCGCTGGCCCGCAGCACGCTCGGTCAAATGGCGGTTCGCATCGCGCTGCAATGCAGTGAGAGCGACGCGCATCTGATCCTCTCGGAAGACAACACCGCCGCGCGATTACTGACTCGGCCGGGCGAAGCGATCTACAACGACGCGAACGGATTGGTCGAAGGGAATCACCCGTTTCAAATCGCCTGGTTGGAAGATGACCGCCGTGATTTTCATCTCGGCCGAGTGCAGCAACTGACCGATAGCCGACAAGTGCGGATGCCTCCCGCGATCGTGTTTGAAGGGAACATTCCCGCCGATCCGCGCCGCAATGTCGAACTGTCGGAATTGATCGACGCGCCGCAGTGGGATGTCCCGCTGCTGGAACGAGTCGCGTGGCTCGGCGAGGCGGTCGCGATCAAAGATCCGACGGCGATTCGCTTTCACGCTCAAGGAGGACAGAACCTGTTGATCATCGGGCAGAGCGATTTGCCAACGGTCGGATTGCTGGCGACAAGCTTGATCAGTCTTGCATGTCAGGTCCGTCCGAATGCCTCCACAGTCGAGCCGCCAGTGGCGACGTTCGTGATTCTCGACGGCAACTTCGGCGGCGTATCGACCGAGACTTGGAAAGAACTGCAAGCCGCGCTGCCTCACACTATTCAGCTTGGCGAACCGCGCGACGTCCCGGCGGTGCTGACGACGCTCTCAGCGGAGATGACTCGCCGCGAGCAATCCGGTTCGCGCGATGACACGCCGATCTACGTCGTGATCTTCAATCTCGGCCGCTTCCGCGATCTCAAGAAATCCGACGATGACATGGGCTTCAGCTTCGGCGGCGGCGAGAAGAAAGTCAGTCCCAGCAAACAATTCACCGACCTGCTGAAGAACGGTCCCAGCTTCGGCATTCACACGCTCGTCTGGAGCGACACCTACAACAACGTCAGCCGCTGGTTCAGTTCGCAAACGCTGCGCGAGTTTGAAGTGCGGATCGTGTTCCAACTCAGCGCGTCGGATTCGAGCAACCTGATCGACAGCCCGTTGGCGAGCAAGCTCGGCCCCAACCGCGCGATCATGCACTCGGTCGATCAGGGGACGAATGAAAAGTTCCGCCCGTATGGCCCGCCGACTCCCGAATGGATGGCAGACGTCGCCTCGCGTCTGCAACCCAAGAGCGTCGCGGAAGAGTTCTCCGAACCGGTGGCCGTCGGCGAAGACATATCGCAGTTCACGATTTTGTAGCTCATTGTGGCACGACGCTCCGCGTCGTGAATCGCGACGCGGAGCGTCACGCCACAATCTTTCAGAGAGAGGCTCATCGTGCGAAATGTTGTGATGGTGTTGTTCGTGTTGGCGGCGAACGTGGTCGGTGCTGCGGATAAACCGTTGGTCGTCGTGACGGATGAAGCTCGCCGAGTTCACTCGGCCGGCTTCGTGTTCGACGGGCACAATGACTTGCCGTGGGAAGTCCGGCAAAAGGCGGGGGGCACGTTCGACAAGGCGGATATCGCGGCCGGAGTGCCGAAGTTTCACACGGACATCCCACGACTACGACTCGGCAATGTCGGTGCTCAATTCTGGGCGGCTTACGTCCCGGCGGAGACCTCGTCAGAGAACCGCGCCTTCACGATGACGCTCGAACAAATCGCGATCATTCACGCGATGGTCAAGCGATATCCCGATACCTTCGAGTTCGCCAAAACGGCTGACGATGTCGTCCGTATCCAGAAGGCGGGCAAGATCGCCTCGCTGATCGGCGTCGAGGGAGGCCACTCAATCGAGAACTCGCTCGACAAATTGCGGCGGCTGAGAGAACTCGGCGTCGGTTACATGACGCTGACGCATTCCGACACACTGGCTTGGGCGGATTCGGCGACCGATGAAGCGAGGCACGGCGGTCTGACAGAGTTCGGCGAAGAGGTCGTCCGCGAGATGAATCGGCTGGGGATGTTGGTCGATCTCTCGCACGTCTCGCCCGAAACGATGCGAGATGCGCTAGCCGTCAGCAAAGCGCCGATCCTCTTCTCGCATTCCTCCGCGCGCGGGGTCGCCAATCATCCTCGCAACGTGCCGGACGACATCTTGAAGCTGACGGCCAAGAACGGTGGAGTCGTCATGGTCAATTTTTACTCTGGCTTCATCCACCCGGAATCGGCCAAGCGGCGAGCGAACATGTTCGAGGTCTCGCGCGAGCTGCATCGAAAGTTTCCCGTCGAGAAGGATTATCAAGCCGCTCGCAAACGCTGGATCGCCGACAACCCGATCGAATCGGGCGACATCCACGACGTGGCCGATCACATCGAGCACATCATCAAGATCGCCGGCATCGACCATGTCGGTCTTGGCTCGGACTTCGACGGGATCGACAAAACGCCGAAGCAACTGGAAGACGTCTCGACGTACCCGGTCATCACGCAGGTCTTGCTGACTCGCGGCTACTCGGCGGCACAGATTCATCAACTGCTCAGCGGCAACATCCTGCGCGTCATGCGACAAGCGGAATCGGTCGCTCGCGAACTGGCAAAGTAGCAGGCACATTCCATAAACACTTCTTGATCGCGGTTGGGAGTCTCCGTTGGTGACCGACCATTTTTTGTTGATCCGTGGGGCGGCCTTGCCATCGGTGGGGGCAAGATTTCGGATTTGATCCCACCGATAGCAAAGCCGCCCCACGGATGGAGGCCGACTTCGCCACACCTTCCCGCAGCACAAGCCGCTCTTGCTCAGGCTCCTCGCTCAATCGAAACCGAAAAGTTTCTCACCAAAACAAAACTTTCACCGTTTGCAGAGCAGAGACAAGGGTGACCGTCGAGAGCGCAACTTTCACTTGCTTCTCGCGGGATGTCCCACAACCGATTAACTTGTCCGCTCAACGGACCATGACCATCTTCCTCAAGGACTTGGCCTCAAATGCTGACAGTTCTCGGACCTGCTGGCCGTGCGTGTGATGGCGTTTCGCGGCGAGCAATTTTGCGAGCGGGTGGGTTGTCGCTGTTCGGTGGATTGCTGGCTCAGTCGTCGGTCAGTCGAGCGGCTCCGACAGTCAAGCACGCGGCGCGAGTGAAGTCGATTTTGCTCATCGACCTTTTTGGTGGACCTAGCCACGTCGATATGCTGGATCCAAAACCGGATGCTCCAGCGGAGATTCGGGGGGAGTTCGCTTCGATCCCCACTTCCGTACCGGGATTGGCCATCTGCGAACACTTGCCGCGACTGGCCGAGTGGATGAATCGGGTCGCGCTGATTCGCACGCTGTCGCATCCGTACAACAGCCACAATCCGTATGCGGTGATGACGGGCTTCACCGGCGGCAAGGATCGCGAGGACTATTTTTCTCGGCCGACCGACTATCCGAGCATGGGGTCGGTGGCGACCTATTTTGGATGCGGTCAACCGGGAGTGCCGCCGTATGTCGTGCTGCCGGATTTTCCGGGCTACACGCAGTCGCTGCGGCGAGCCGGTCCTTACGGCGGGTTCCTCGGCCGCAAGTACGATCCGCTCTTTGCGACCGCCGATCCGAAGCTCGATAAGCCGCTCGATGGCGGCAAAGATTTTTACAACGACGAGGTATGGGCGATCGGCGATCCGCGATTGCCGTCGCTCGAATCGACGACGACGGCCGACGCGCTCGATCGACGCCGCACTCTGCTTCAGCAGTTCGACGAACAAGCTCGGCTGGTCGATGGCTCGCGAGCGACTCGTGACTTGGCCGAGTGGCAACGGGCGGCGTTTGATTTGTTGCTCTCGCCGAAGGTCCGCGGGGCGTTCGATCTGACGCAGGAGAGCGATGCCACTCGCGATCGCTACGGTCGCGACTTGTTCGGTTCCTCGACGCTGATGGCTCGGAGGCTGGTCGAGTTTGGCGTGAGCTACGTCACGATCCACACCGAGTCGAAAGCCAACGGACATTGGGATACTCATAACAACAATTTCAAGATGTTGAAGAATCTGCGGCTGCCGTATGTGGACCGCTCGCTGACCGCGCTGTTCGAGGATCTGAAAGCCCGCGGTTTGTGGGACACGACTCTGGTGGTGATGTGCGGCGACATGGGCCGGACTCCGAAGATCAACAAAGCGGCTGGCCGAGACCACTGGCCTCAATGCGGCTTCGCGCTGCTCGCGGGAGGCGCGATGAAGCCCGGCTGCGTCTACGGGACCAGCGACAAACAAGGGGCGTATCCGATCGACTTCCCGGTCACGCCCGGCGATCTGTGTGCGACGATCTACGAGTTGCTCGGCATCTCGCACGAGGCCACGGTGCCGGACCCACTCGCTCGCCCGATCCCGATTTCACACGGCGGCCAGCCGATTCGGGACGTCATGGCTTAGCCGAGAGCCTGATTGGTTGAAGGCGAGGCTCTGCGGTGTAATCTGGTTTTGGCTCTGATACATTCGCCGCACAGAAGTTCTTCCGCCGATTTTTCTTTTCTTGTCGGTGGTTTTCGTCCCTGATTCGCCGCGGCTGTGCCGCAACACTCCCAACTATGAGCGTCTCCATCGTTACTTGCCCGGAGTGTAAGTCGCTGTTGCTCAGCGACACGGCTCAATGCCCCAACTGCCATCACATGCTGCACAAGCATCAGACGGTGAATCTGTCTGAGCTGAAGACGCACAGCGAAGTCATGGGGAGCAGTTCAAACGACATCGCCTGCCCGGACTGTGGCGAAATGGTCCGCAAAGAATTGGTCCGCTGCTATCAGTGCGGCGCTTTCCTGCGCAAAGAAATGGCCGAGTCCTACCAGCGGATGCGCGACAATGTCCCGGAAGTGACCTCCCCCGCGCTGCGAGAACTCTCCTCACGTCCGGCGCGAACCATACCCTCCGCTCCAGTGACTCCCGTCTCTTCCGAATTGCCGCCGCTCGCCGATGACGATGACGATGACTTCGCGCTCGGTGCCGGAGTCACTGCCGTCGCGCCAGGACAAGCGTCGGGGCCTGCTCCGACGGGTGCGGGAAACGAGTCGTATTCCTTGAATGCTCCGGCACCCGGTTCGCCGCCTGCATCCGCTGCTGCAACCGCTGAACTGCCGGACATTCCCTTGGCCGAACCAGGGACCGGCGCAGAGAAGCCCGCAACGGGTGCTCCCGCGGGACAGGTTCCTCATTCGGAAGCGACCGCCGGTGACGTGCTGTTGGACATCGCCAAACAGGAAGAAGAGGAATCCGAAGGGCGTCGCAAACTACGCGGCAAGCGGAAGCCCGGTCCCGGCGGAGCGCGTAGTGGGTTCGTCATCTTCTGCCCGTGGGGCCATCAAATCGAAGTGCAAGAGAAGCATCGCGGCCAGATGGGGAAATGCCCGCGCTGCAAAGCGGCCTTCATCGTGCCGCAGGCTCCACCAGAACCGAAGTCCGAGGAAGCTGCCAGTCCCACGACCGATGCTGCCGCCGCTGCGGCGGTGGCCGAACCTGTCGGAACGCTCGCGGCCGGCAAGTTCACACGCTGGCTGAAAGACGTGCATATCCACCCGCTCGATCCGACGAAGCTCAAGCTCAAGCCGGGCAGTTTGGAGAGCACGTTCGAGACACAAGACGTCGGCTTCGGACTGGATGGGTTGCTGCTGCTGACGCTGTCCAAGAAGGGCGGGATGTTCGGCGGTGCCGACAAGAAAAAGCCGGAAGCCCGTGATGCGGCCGTCGCGCATTTGGCCGCGGGAAAGCCGCTCGCCGAACTGCAGGTCGCGGCTCAGCGGATCTTCGCCGCCGACACGATCAAGCAGATTCAAGTCGTGCAGCCGGTCGTCTACGCTCACGAGTCGATGTTCGCGGGCATCCCCGTCTTCGGCAACAACCGGATCGCCGTCCGTCTGCCCAAGCCCGCCGACAGCAAAGATCTGTTGTTCGCATCGTTCTGGTTGTCGGAGTTCCGTGAGTTCTCGAAACAGATGAACGAGGTCTTCAGCATTGCGGAACTTGGCGACGATGTCGGAGTGCCGCTGACCGACAAGCTCTTGGAACACAAATGCCACTACACCGAGCAAATGTTTCAAGCACTCGACGAGGTCGCCTATCACCAAGCCGACCCGAATATCAAGCTGGCGATTGTCGGCCGCAAGTGCGAAGGCTGCGGCCTGATCATCAGCGAAGACGGTCGCAAAAAAGAAAAGCTCGGCGGCGCGGATGGCAAAGGGATCGCCAAGGCCAAGTGCCCGAAGTGCCAAAAGAAATTCGGCTCGTTCACGTTCTACATGGTCGAGGCCGCTCCACCTGCCGAGCCACACGTTGAGGCTGCGAAGAGTTGAGCCGCGTTTGATTTTCCTGTCTGCTTTTGGAGTTTCCCGACAATGCCGGAGGTCGTCGAGCTGCGCGAGGTCACCGATCGGCGCGATGTCGTTCATCGTGCCGTGCAAAAATTGTCTTGTGGTGACTTGGTCGCTCTGCCGTCTGAGGCCGGTTATGTGCTCGCCGGAGCGGCGCTGGTCGAAGGGATCGGCAACCGGTTGAGTAACTCCGGCACGTCGGCGTCGCTGCTGCTCCGAGCGGCCGACGAGATCACCGACTTCCTGCCGCATCTCTCACCCGTCGGAGTTCGATTTGCCAAGCGTTGCTGGCCCGGCCCGCTGGTCCTGCGTGCTCCGGCCAATGCCGCGAACGGCTTTCTCGCGGCGCTGCCTGAGAGCAATCGGTCGGCCGTCGTCGTGGCCGGGATGATGTCCGTGCGAGTGTCCAGCCATCCGGTGCTGAGTGAAATCGTCAAACTCTCGCGCGGACCATTGCTGTGGCGAGAGATCGAAGCTCCCTCCAAGAACACCGATTTCACCGTCTCTCCTTGGGGAGGCACCACGCTCGTCGTGATGGAAGGTCCGGCTACGGAATCCCCGTCGAAGCCCCAGGTCGAAAGCCTCACTTCGATCGTTCAAGTGGACTCACAAGCCGGCTGGACCACCGAGCGAATTGGCTCAACGCCCGAGAGTAAATTGCGAGTGGCCGCGTGCGAGTTGATCCTGTTTTGCTGCACGGGAAATACTTGTCGCAGCCCGATGGCGGAAGGCCTCTGCCGCGATCTGCTTTGCAAGCGGCTGCAATGCTCTCCGTCCGAACTGACGCAACGCGGATATCTAATCGCCTCGGCCGGACTGGCGGCCGACTATGGCAGCCCAGCCAGCCGCGAATCGGTCGAGTTGATGCGACGACGTGGAATCGACCTGAAAGCTCACACCAGCCAGCCGCTGACCGACCGGCTGATCGAGCACGCCGACCGCTGCTACACGCTGACCAACGGACATCGAGCCGCGATCCTCAACAGCCATCCCGAATTATCCAACCGCGTGCAAGTGCTGGCTCGTGACGGCGGAGACATCTCTGATCCCATCGGCGGGGGAATCAACGACTACGCCGAGTGCGCCGCGAGCATTGAGCAACACCTCGCGAAAATCATCGACGAGATTGTCTGAGATGTTCGCCGTCAGATCTCCGACGTCACTCCGTGTCACTTCAGCGTCCCTTCGATGAACGCTTTGTCTTCGAGCCGCACCAGCTTCCAGCGAACCGGCCCTTGAACATTTTCGAGCGTATATAAGATCTTGCTATATTCTTCGTCGTGCATCGTGCGTCGCCGCAGAATGGTCAGCGGGCGAAGCCTCGCATAAGCCGGTTCGATGCGTCCTTGTGCGATCAGCGACGCGATGTGCCAATACTTGTAATCGACTCGGGCGGGTGCCTCGACGATCGCTTGCAGAAAGTCCTGTTCGGCCGCCGCGAAATCACGTCGGACATAGCTCCCCAGCCCCAGCGTAAAGAAGCGTGTCCCGACGAACGCCGAAGGGGGCAGCAGCTCCATTTGAATTTTCACGCGCGGCCATTCGGAGCCATAAGTTTGATCGAGCACCCCGTTGGCCCAGTCGGTCAGGACTTCCCGTTGCTCGGCCATCGACAGGCGACCGGACAGCTCCAGAAATTCGCTGTTGTTCTCCGAGACATAGGTGGCGGCAGTAATTTGGCAGCCGTCGAAGTTGAGCCGGAGTTGCAACTGCTGTTGCAGTTCGGCCAGGACTTTCGCGGTCGGCATGAAGACCACTTGAAGCTTGTCGCCCAGCGGTCGATACGCGGAGTTGTCGCCGTACTCATCCGCGAGCAAGCCGTTCGATTCCGTGATCACCGCGGCACGCTGTCGCGAATGTGCCACTTGGCCGATCAACTGAATTCCAATGTTGCCGTCCTGCTCCGCGAACACGGCGCTTGGAACCTGACATCCGATGAGAGCCTTGTTGGCCTCGATCCGCGATCGCAGTCTCTCGACGAATGCTTCCGGGGTCAGAGGGGGCAACACGAGTCGCTGTGCTCGCGCCACGGGAACCGGGAGGCCGGTGTCGGTGTAAACATCTTTCAAGACTTGGTTGCACCGCTGCGTGATTTCCAGTCGCTGCGTGTACCGAGTCAGCGTGCCGATCATCTCGAACGAAAGCGTCTCGCCTTCCATGACGTAAACCACGTCATCGACTTGGGAGCCTACCAACTCGGATGACTCCGCGATGACTTCACGCAGCTTCTTGAGTGTGGCGATCGCGGGATGTTTCAGAATCGTGGACTTATCCAAGGTGTCCGGCGGGAGTCTCCGCGTGGCGAGCGCTTCCAACTCCGTCACGACCGCGTCCTCTTGTGATTGATCCACGATCGCTTCAATTCGGAATCGCGTCTTCTTCGCGCACGGGTCCAATGACACGGCCAGTGACGCTCCGTAAAGCTTGGCATCCGCGAGCACCGCTTTGCGGAATTGCTCTTTCAAGTCCTGTTCGGCGAGCAGCGAGGCTTCATCCCGCTTGAAGAGGACGAGCGCATCGGCTTTGGCCACCGGTTTCGGCGGCTCGGCGTAAAGAACTTGCAAGACTTCGTTGGCGAGATTGATCAGCTCTTCCTTTTGCGCCGGCTTCGTGAACGCTCCTGCCAATTGCAGCACCCAGTCACCTTCTTGAAACTCGAAATACAAGTCCTCAACGCAGCTCTGTTGCAGTGACTCTTCGGCTTCAGCTCGCTTTCGAAGCTGAGCAGTCAACTCCTTCACCGGATGCAATTGCGTGACAATTTTGTCGTAGCTCTCCTTCGGCAATTGCTCAGCGGCCAGAGCTTCCACTTCGGCCTGCGGAGCCGCGGGCTTCTGGTCCTTGTCGATGATCAACGAGATGGCGAAACGAACGGCTTTGCTCTTGGGGTCGCGATACACGGCGACGTTCGCGCCGTGATAAGTGCGGCTCTTCGGATTCTTCTTCACGGCGTCGATCAACTGCTGTGTGAACTTGGTGGCCGTCTCGATCGACTCCGCATCGGGAGCCTCAAGGAGTTCCAACTCACCCGCATTTGTCACGGGGCGTGTGGCGTCATCGTCACCGTACACGGCGACGAGGACGCGGTTCCCCAGTTCGGTCATCTTCGCTCGTTGTTCCTTCTGCAAGATCAGGCCACGCAAGAGAACTTTCGTGACGCCGGCATCATCTGTGTATTCGACATCATCCAAGCGGCAGTCCTTCAACTCCGCATCGTCGGACAGAGCCTTTTTCAATTCGAGCAACAGCATCGCCACGGGATGCGGCTTCACATCGAGCTTATACGCCGTCTTCTCGACTGTCTTCTCGATCACTTCGCGGATGGCATCCAGTTCAATCTCTTGCTGGTCCTTATCCACCACGATCGTCACGGTGACTTGCAGGTCGGTACCAGCATCTGGGTCGGCGACGATCAGATAGCCATGAATCTTCGGATTCTGTTTCTTGTCGATCACCAATTCCGCTCGCAACTCCTTCGCGAGCTTCTCGGCGTCAGGATCGGTCGGAGCGGCCGCATCTGGCTTCTTGTCCGCATCCTCGGCTTGAGCGAACGCGAGCGTCGGAAACCAAGCCGCGGCCAGCAGCATTCCCAAGCCCACAGCCATGCAACGGATCAATTGGAGCAACGGATTCATCACAGAACCTCTTTCCGTACTACTTAGGTCGCCATTACTTGTCGCAATGCGCGCGATGCGTCAGTTTTGAAGTTGCACGCTTTGAACTCGGCTCCGCACCGTTTTGTCGATTTCTCAGGTTGTCTTCATTCCTTTGACCAGATTCCTTTGATTCCTGGGCGAACCTGTTGTCAAAGGAATCTGATCAAAGGAATCTGGTCAAAGGAATGAAACGAATGAATTCGGGCCATGTTCGTGGTGTCGCGGTCGAGTTTGTTCGAAAGACCGCAACTTCAAGACTCACGCTTCGGATTACTTATGGCGGCTTCGCCGCGTTGTTTGATCGCGAGCCGATCACACAACACGAAGCCAATGACCGTACTTCCGAATTCCGGGAAGTCACGCGGGAAGATCGAGCGGCTCCGAAAATCGACCAGAATGAGACGGCAAATAGGCACAGCCGTTGTAATTGGAATGTGACGACGTTGATGGATAGAGTCCCCCGCTCAATCGTCTCGACGGATCGCCAGAATGTTCGCTCAGGGGAAGACCGCGCGATGGTGGAAGTGTCCACAAATCTCAATCCGCCAAGCCAACCCGTTTGCGGCATCCGCTGGTTCAGCGGGGCGGTTCTCGCGCTGGCGACGATGACGATTTTTGCGCTCGCGCCGGCTACCGCGCAATCGCTGCCCGCTGAGTCGCCCGAAGCCAGTTCGACCTCCGACTTCGAGGACTTGGCCAAGACCTTTATCCAGCAGAAAGAAAAGCTGCTGCGGCTTCAGACCGAAATTCAGTTTTGGGAACAGGAACTGAAGCGCTACGAAGCGATCTCGCGTTTTCGCACTGAGAAGACGGTGCTCGACGGATTCACGAACGATCCCAACAACCCTCTGACGCCGGATTCGCAACGTCAACTGTTGACGTTGCTGGATCAAAACTACGAGGCGTATTGGAAGGGGATCGCCACCGCCGCTCAGGGACTGCAAGACGAGCAAACTCTGGCGCACCGAAATTGGCTGAGCGTTCGCGGACGGTTATATCGGGGGCGCAATCAAGTCTTTGAAGCCAAGGCTCAAGGTGACGTGGCATCGCAAGTGGCGCAAGTGTTCTACGTCGGCAATCGTTGGCTCTGGTTCAGCGCGATGGTGGCGGGTGCGTGCCTGGTCGGCGTCTATTGGTTTCATCACCGCCAATACTATCGCCGATTGTTTTGGGTGCGCAAAACCAGCCTCGGTCGCCGAGCGTTATTCTTGGCGCTGCTCATCCTGATTCCAGCGGTTCCCACCACTGTGACATTCGTCTTCGGCAATCAGGGCTTTGAATTTGTGCTCGGAGTGACCGGCGGACAAGGTGCCCCGCCCCGGCAAGACATGAAGGCCGAGATCGAAGAATTGAATTCCGAGATCGCCAAGCTGGACCTCGAAAAGCAGCACGAAGAGATGCAAGCTCGGCATGACTCCGCGCGAGCCACCTGTCTCCAGACCGTGATGACTCGGCTGCCGAAAGGAAGTTCCACGCTGCCGGAACAGTGGATCAAATCGCGCGATGACATCAAAGCGAGCGTGGTGGCGACCAAGTTGCTCGCCGAGATTTCCAAGTCACTTGAACAAGACCTAGTGCAACTTCAGGACGTGGAAAAGTTAGTCGCGGAGAATCGCGCCGTGATCAACGAATCCGCGCAAAAGACCCGCTTGGCCGGGGGCATCTTGGGAGCCACTCTGCTGGCCATTTATGGCTGCCTGGCGTTCCTCTTCGTGCGTGGAGTCGGCCGCGCCCAACGGTTGATGGAGAAGACCTGCCCACGTTGCTTGGCCGTCGGCAAATTGGAACCGCTCTTGAATGCGGATGGCTCGACACCCCGCATGGGACTGGTGGATTTGCGATGCGCGAACGTGATCCGTGACGACCCGTTTACGGAATGCGAGTTCGTCTTTAATGCCGCTTATTGCGACCGCACAAAACTGGGATTTCCGTCCTTGGGAGTCTCCTCATCCGGGAAGACGCACTGGATGACAATGGTCTACCGGGAATTGAATCGCGGACGATTTCCAGACAACGTGCATTTTGAAAAAGTCAAAGGCGAGGCGGCTCGGGAGTTCGACAACTTCGTCGATTTGATTATCACTAGCCGCATCAAGATGAAGGCCACAACGCGCCTCCCGCATCCATTGATTTTTAACTTTCGCGACAATGATCTGTTCGGCAAATCCGACGTGATGCTCAGCCTATTCGACTATGCTGGCCAAATTACGATCGACGAACACCACTTTCATCGCCGCCGAGCGTTGGATGCCAACGGTTACTTTTTCTTTCTGGACCCGACCAAGCCCGACGAGACTCAGGTCCAAGCGCTGCTCGGTTTTCGCGAAGACTTGCGGCTGATGAAGAACCTCAAAGCCGGACAACAGATTCATATTCCGGTCGCGCTCTGCATTACCAAACTCGATTTGCTCGTCAATCAACCTTATGCACAAGGGAGCGATCTCATCCAGCAGTTCTATCAGGATCTGAGTCAGATCGACCGTTCGTCGGAGATTATGACGATGGATATCATTCAACGCCGTTCGGATCTCGTCGCACAACTCACGGAAACGATCTGGCCCGGTTGGAAGATCGCGCGGCAGATACGCGACTTGTTTGGCGATCGTTTTATGTTCTTCCCGCTGACTCCTGTCGGCTTGGGTCAACCCGGCGTCGATGATATCAGTCAGCAGACCATCGAACCTTATGGGATCATCGAGCCGTTGTTATGGCTCTTGCACATGAATGGGCACCCGGTGCTCAATCGAGACAAAGTAAAGTCCAAAACTGTTTAACCGCCACGCCATCGGCGTGCGCGCGAACGCGAGTGGATGCCATTCGTTGTGCCAAGACCGCCCACGCCAACATGACCGCCCACGCCGTTGGCGTTGGGGTTAAACGATTCGAACATATTGAATCAACGAGCCTCCCATGACGACTGGATCCAATTGGCCGATTGCGGGCGAGTACAGCAACATGCTGCAGAATCCGCAGATCGCCTTTGGCAAACCGGAGCTGCAACACCTGCAGACCTGCAAGATCGAGTTGAATCAGAACCAGCAACCCCGTCCGCGATCGGGAGCGTTCGCCACCGTCTATAAAGGGACGACCACCGACGGCGCGGATGTCGCCCTCCGCGTTTTCACCCGCGCCTCCGGCACCGAACAACGCGAACGATACTCGGCGATTAGCGACTATCTGGACTCGTTGAATGGCAGCCGGCCCAGTTGTTTGGTCGGGTTCAAGTTCTTTGAGAAAGGGATCCGAGTCGCCACCAAGGGAGGGAAATGGTTCCCGCTGTTGACGATGGACTGGGTTCCCGGCGACACGCTCTTCGACTGGATTCGTGGCACTTGTCAGAGTCGCAACGCCCGCGCGTTAGGCTCCGCGTCCGAGAAGTGGGTTGAGTTGGTTAGCGATTTGACTCGCGTGCAAATCGCTCACGGAGACCTGCAACATGGCAACGTCATGGTCACGCCGTCGAACGAGTTGAAGCTGGTGGACTACGACTGCATGTGCGTGCCGGATTTGGTGGGCCGCCGGAATCTCGAAATCGGTGTCGAGCCATATCAACACCCGCAGCGCGACGAGACCACTCTGCTCTATCCCGGATTGGATAACTTCTCCGCGTTATACATTCTGGTGGTGATGCGCGCGTTGACGGCGGACCAACAATTATGGTTCGGATATAACGAACGTCCGAACGAAGAACTGTATGACAAGCTGCTGTTTCGCAAGGAGGATTTCGACGCTCCGGACGAATCGGCGTTATTCAAGGACTTGCGGCGGTCCTCGGATGAGAAAGTCCGAAAGTGGGCCGAAGAGTTGTTCGGGCTGTATCGCGTCCCGATCAAAGACGTTCCGCCGCTCGACCAGTTCGTCAACGATTTCGAGAAGGTTCGCGAGTTACTGAGCCTCAAGGCGTTCGACGAGGCGTTGGCTTTGCTCAATCGGCAAGCGCCGCCCCCCGACATCCAGGCTCAAGTCCAAGAGGCCCAGCAGCGTGTTGCTCAGCGCCAGCGATTGGAACAGGCCGTGAGCAGCGGCGACGAAGCGGCGATGAAGTCGCTCTACGAACCGCGTCTGCTGGACGATTATCCGAAAGCCAAACCGGCAGTGGAAGCGGCTCGAAAGTCGGCGCAGGTGATCCCGGTGCTCGATCAGTTGCGGCAGTTGCGGCAGGCGAATCGCGGACGCGAGCTGGTTCAAGCCTGGGACAGCCATCAGAAATTGCTGGCGAATCGGAAGAGTGCTCAAGCCTTTGCACGCGATGTCGAAACGTGGCGTCAGCGGAATGCCGCGTGTGATGTGGTGCTGAGTGATTTGCGTCAGCCGAATGTCGACGCGAATGTGCTCAAGGCTCATTGGCAGCAGTTGCAGGATCTCGGTGGGCATCCCGACGCGGACGGCCAATTGCCCGTCGTGCAAAACTTGATCGCGAGATACACGGCGTTCGAAGCGTTTCAAAAAGTGCCGCGTGCTCAGTCGGCGGCGAATGATCAGGCTCTCATCGCGGCCTGGAAAGAGCCGCTGTTTCAAGGCTGGGATGTCGCCGAACAACAGCGGCATCGGATCACGGCGGCCGAGTCGCGACGGCGACTCTGGCAGACGGCGCGGAATGTCTTGGCAAAACACTCGGCGCGTCCTTCGGTTGCTGGCGAGCAAGCGATCGTCACGGCGGGACAGGACTTCTTGGACGGTTATGACCCGCAGATCAAAACGCGGGTCGAACTCGCCGAGCGGCGGCTGCGAGCGGTGCGAAAACTGGATCAAATTTGTCGTCAGCCAGCCGTATCCGAGTCACTGTTGTTGCAGGCTTGGCAAGAGGTCTGCCAAGAACAAGCCGATGCCCTCGTGGAGCCGGCGGTTCGTGAGCGTGCCGAACTGGCCGTGCCGCGCGCGGCACTCTTACAAACCTTGAAGAGCATTTCGTTGACGGGATCGCCCAATGAACGAGACGCTCAACTCTTACCGATTTGGGATGACTCGTTGTTGGGCGATTGCGTCGAGGCTCAGCCGTGGCGAGTCGCGTGGGAAGAGGGGTGTCAGCGCCGTGTGCTGCTGCAACGCCTGGAAGCGGCGTTCGCGAAGGATGATCTCGCCGCAATGGTGGATTGCTGCAACTCGCCGATCTTGGCGTCCTGGCAATTCACTCCGCTCGAAGCGGATCGGATCACGAAGGCGCGCCGCGCCGTCGCGGAGACACGCGGCTTATTGGATGCGATTAAGAATAATCAGCGGCGACGTTTTACCGAGTTATATAACAGTCGCGCGATCCGCGACTCGGCGGCGCAGTTCGCTCCGTTTCAGACGGTGCTGCGGGAGTGGATCGTGACGGAGGTTCTGCCGCGCGAGAAGAACGGTCTGAATCCGCCAACGGTGGGCACGCCGATTCGCACGGCTCCCGGTTCGACCAGCGCGCAGCTCCGTTGGAACTGGCCGGCAGCGCGGTTTAGTAATGCGTGCCTGTTGAAAGTCTGCCGATCGAGACCGGCCGAGGACGTTCCTCCCGATGAAGTGCCGGCAATCCAGACGCTGACCGTTCAGCGAACAGCGTATGAAAGTGGCGGCGGTCAGGTGGCCTTGCCGCTCCGGCCAAACGCTCAAAACGGGATGGTCATCGTGTGGGCCATCGTGGACTTGGGCGACGAAAAATTTTACAGCGAGCCGCTCGTGTTAGGGCGACTCGGTCAAACGAACTGAGAGTTCCGTAGCCGCGTTCGCCAGAACGCGGGCACCCCGCACTCTGGCGAGTGCGGCTACAGAGAGGAGTTGATTAGTTATGGAGCTTACGATTCATCAACTCTATTGCACTCATTGCACATTCGGCACGTCTTATCTGCATCAGCGGACGACGGGGGCGGTGAAAGATCAGTCGTTTGAATATAGCGCTCGCGCGGGCTCCATGGCGCGCGAGAAGAGTCATGATTATTTCCGGCAGATTGAACCTTATCTCTATTATCATCTGCCGGGTGATCTCCCCGGCGATCAAGTATTGAAGCACGATGCGGCATCGACGAGCGACTGGCGGCGATTCGTCTATCTCCCCTCCGTCGGCGGGATGCAGGTTCTGGCCTGGGTCTGTTATCGCACGACGGACACTCAAGACCGCCCCGGTTCGTATTTCGCGCATGTGTTGCTGTTCGAGCGAACCAACGATGAGCAGGCTTGGTCGGCCGCCGAAGCGTTGAGATTGTGGGGCAGCCCGAACTGGGTGGTCCGCGACGCCGACTTTCCCACCCTCGAATTGAAAGCCGTTCGGTCGTTGGACGAGTTTCGGACGAGCGGCCCGCGCACCCCACGGATGATCGACGATCAGGTGCTGCTGAGTTTCCTCACCGCACCGACCGGCACTCCCTTTGACGATCCGGGGCAACTGATTCCCGCACGCTGGAAACAGAAGTCGCCCGGCGAACGGCGCGAGTTGCTGATCGACACCCTGCAAGGTTTTCTGGAACTCAACTTTGAACGTCGGCAGACGATGCTGTTGGCGATTGAGCCGTGCCTGGCGGCGTTGATTTTCTACGGAGTCGCGCGGCTGCTCCCCAAGACGGGGATGGGCGAGAAGCTCAGCTTTTCGACGTTTGAATCTCACGAGCAGCGTCCGCCAACGGCGCTGGCAGCAACGACGTTCATCGACGTGGAGAACTCCGACTTGCCCCGCGATCCGTCGCAGTCGCGCGGCTTCGCGATCAACACGTTCAAGCCGCTAGAAAAATCTCCGCCGTTATCGTGGAAGCAGCGAAAAGATCCGCCGCAGTACGCTCGCAAACTGGTGGACTTGTTGGTCGATCGCGGGACGGAGGCGGTCGCGGAACTGCTGCTGGCGTTCGAGAAAGCGGGAGCCGTTTCCAAGGATGACCTGGAAGAGCTGATTCAAGCGGACGCATTCTCGGATGCGTTTCTGGCGGGAGACTCGGCATCGGCAGCGGCTCGGCTGAAGACACTGCGCGAGCCGGCGACGAAGTACTTGCGTCAGACGGTTCAAGGCCGGTTGGCGAAGATCATCTCGCGATCGGGGCCGTCGATCACAGCGGCACCGCCACCACCTCATCCAAGGGGTCAGGCACCGCAGAATTCAGAATTGGCGGAGCGACGCGTTGATTCGACTGGAAGCTCAATTCCGCCAATTCTGAATTCTGTGGTGCCTGACCCCGGACAAGTGCCAAGCGCTGTCCCGACCACATCGCAAGGCTCGGCCGAGCTGCGTCAGATCACCGAACAGCCAGCGCGAGTGCTCGATATTCTCAAGCTCATCGCGGCCGAGGATGCGACGGCCGATGCTCAATCCGTCGTCAAGAAGCTGTTGACGGCCTACGTCGAACATGGCCGCGACCAGTTCGACCGCTTGCTGCGAACGGAAGGATTGGCGAAGTCTCACAAGCGATACGCGCTGCGGGTCGCGGTCGAACGGCACCAGCAAATCCCAACCGGCTGCGAGTGGTTGTGGACCGAAACAAAAGCCGTGTCCGGTCAGCCCGCGTTGCTGACCACGCTGTTGCTCGACTTGGACGACGCCTCGGTGAAGGGACTGCTGACCGGCTTTCTCGAAACGCAGCCCCCCTCGGACAAAGTCAGCCCGGTGTGCGACGCACTGGCTCAAGCGAGCCAAACTCAAGACACGAAGCGCGGATTGCTCGTCGCGTTTGTCGATCATCCGCAATTGCCCCCCGCGACGTTGCTGAGTGCGTTGCGAATGTCCGCGTCGATTCGCAAGCCGGTGTTCGAGCAGTACGCGAAGTTCCGCCAAGATCAACCGCAGCGCGACTTTCGTCTGCCCGGTCTCTTGGAAGGCTCGGTCGAGAGGCTCACGAATCCGGCCGATTTCCCGCGTCTGCTGGACCTCTTAAACGATGGTCGGCCTCTGTTGTGGAACGAGGCCGCGGCACAAGTCGGCGGCTGGATGAAAATCCGCAAGCTGTTTGAAGAGATCAAAAACCTGTTGGCCGACGAGCCGAGCCTGTGGTCTCGGCTGAGGGGCAACATCAACGACGCGAAGCTCCAAGAGCTGGGAATGAAGCTGGCCGAAGAGTCGCGGCGCGCCATGCCGGACAAGGACAAGCGGTTCGAGGCGGATCACAAGGGCCAAGAGCGTTGCGACATCCTGGAAAGCATCGGCGAACAATTACTGAAGCCCCGCGCGTTGCCCTATTCGTTCTGGAGAAAGCTGTTGTCGGCGATGTCCGGCAACGGCTGGCAGATCCTCAGCAGTGCTCCAAGAACTCGGCGTCGCAAATCCGCGAAGAGCGAGTTGCTGGGGCAGCTCAAGCCGTTCATTCCCGCCGCCATCGCGTTGTTGGTCGTCGCGGCGGCGATCTGGGCCGGCTCGTGGTTGTTCCAAACAGTGTTCAGTTCGAGCGTGCTGGCTCAGCTCACCAGTCTGCCCAAGGAGCAACAGGTCGAAGCGTTTCTGAAACTCCCCGAAGAGCAGTTCGTCAGCTTGATGGACGACCCCGAACTCTTGTCGGAGAACAGCGTCGCGTTTTCGATCAACGACCGTTTGACCTCGTTCGAGAAGCTCAGCGACCAGCGTAGCGAGAATTGGCGCTACAAGCTGTGGCCAAAACTCAGCTCGGAAAAGCGAGTGGACCTGCTGCTGAAACTTCCACCTAAGGAACTCAAGCGGCAACTCGAAGGACTGACGCGAGACGGCCAAGGTCCGTTGCTTGAGTTGTTCGATTCCAAAGAGACCAGCGCCGCGCAGTTGACGGCCTTGGCGCGGCAACTCGACAAAAAACAGTTGCAACTGCTGCTGAGCAACCGAGAGGTGGAACGCCGAGTGGAAGTCCTCGCGGGCTTTGAACGCGGCCAGTTGATGAACTTGGATTTGTCTATCAAAACGTCGCTCACAACGGACGAACTGGCTCGGCTGGCTCGCAATCTTACTTCAGAACAACTGGAAGGACTGCTGCTCGACATCCCTGAGAACCCAATCAAGCAACTGCTTGAGCAATTTGAGCAACTGAAGAAGACAGAACTCATCGCGAAGCTCAAGAAAGCCTCACCGTTACTCATCGGGCGACTTCAGCGTTCTCAAACGCCCGTCCAGACAGCGTCGAATTCAAAGCCAAAGCCGCCGATGCCGCCAGCGACCGAAACGAAGACTCCGCCCGCTGAAGTTTCTCCCAAGGTGACGCCGCCAACTCCAGCGCCGGTGAATCCCGTCGTCGTAGACGACAACCCCAACACGCTTCGTTTTGAAGGCGGTGCGGGGACACCACTCGTGGCGTATCGCGCGCTGCCCGAATATCCGCTGACGAAAGACGAGGCCAAGGAGGGGCTGGGAGGACCACCGACGGTGTGGGAATTGCCCAAGTCACTCGAACCATTCACGGCCATCCGGCTGCGTGGTTTGGACGAGCATGAAAAATGGTTTCGCGACATGAAGCGGCCGATTCCCAAAACGATTGAGGAGGAAAACGGCAAGAAACTGCGAGTGGTGCTTGGCCCCGAAACACCCTCCAAGACGCTCTGCACGTTTGAATTTCAAGCGCCGAATCGGCTCGCGTTCGAGTGGGTATTTCAGTCGGACGAATCGGTTCGACTTCAGGACGCCGTCCGCTCGTGTGTGCTGGAAATCGAACGTGGCAAGCAACCCGAGCTATATGTCTCATTGATTCCCTACAAATTGGTGGAGAAACCGTTGAGGTTCGGCAGCAACGGCATTTGTTCGCTCACGTCGTCGTTGAAAGAATGCCACCTGAGCAGCGAATTGGGCAGTTCCTTGCAACTTGGCGAAGGTGCAATTCATCTCGTCGCGAAGCAGGGCCATAACGCAGGTGAGAAATTTCCCTTTGAGACACCGCCGAAGGCGACCGGGCGTGTGTCGTCCTACCTGATTCCGCAGCTCGATAAGAGATTCGGATTGACTGACACGGCGGTACGACTCAATCCCATTGGCGAAGGGATGGTCTCCGCTGAGACCCCCATCGAAATCGTTTTGGTGTCTTCGCCGACGCTGAGCAAGCAACAGCAGGCGGACGACAAAGTCCTTGGCGATCGACTGAGCAGGCTAGAACAGGCCAAGTTGACTTTGACAGTCGCCAAAAACAGGCTGAACGCCAAAAACAAGCCTCCAATGAAATCTGACGACATTGACACTAAAAAAGCGGAGACCGCGCATAACAATATCTTGGCCGTCCTTAAGATCATTGGTCTCGACAATTCAAAACTAGATCCTACCAAAGTCGAATATACTACATGGGCTGTTAATGAGGTGTTGCCGCGAGTGCTTACGAAGATAGAAGCGCTGAAAAGGGAACAGGCGCAACTCAAAGGATCTCCCCAAAAGGTTTGGGACGAGTTTTTGAATTCGGAACTGGTTGTTTCCGGAGTGATTTACCGGGTTGTGGGTGGGGAAATAAGGAACGGTTCCGTCACAGGCGGCATCGTTGTCAAAGCGCTCGAACTGCGCCCGGTGGGGATCGTGGAATCCAAGGACAAACCGAAGTGAAATCAGGGATCAGGTGGTTCACATTTCCATTTCGACGTCCCGGCGAAATTGAACTTTGTACTTCTGGAGACGGGCCTACAATCAAAGGCGATGTGTGATGAATGTTCTGTTGAGAAATCGTGACGATATGCCTGTGGCACGCCGGTTCGTTGAATTGGGGCCACACTCTTGATCACTCGGACAAACGAATGAACTCTGCATCCGCGACGAAATCGACTCCGCTTCATTGGGGTACCGATGTGACGCTGCGCGCGATCCGCCGCTATGTGCGTCAGGTGGCTGAGCGATTCAACCCCGACCAAATCATCCTGTTTGGCTCGCACGCTTATGGAGCGTTGAACGCTAACAGTGACGTGGACTTGCTGGTGGTCATGCCGACGCGAAATCCGTTGGACCAAGTCCTGAAAATTCGGCTGGCGATTCCTGCTCCGTTTCCGTTGGACCTGTTGGTGAGGACGCCTGAGACATTGAAGTGGCGGCTGGAAGAGGGGGATTGTTTTCTTCGCGAGATCGTGTCGCGTGGAAAGGTGCTGTATGAAAAAGTTCACGGCCGAGTGGGTCCGAAAAGCCGAGCGGGACTTCGTCGCGGCAAACGATCTGAGCCAAAGTCCGCATCGGCTCCATGACCAGATGGCGTTTTTTGCGCAGCAGTCTGCGGAGAAGTACCTGAAGGCAGTCTTGCAGGAGCACGGAATCACAATTCCGCGAACTCATGATCTCAAGGTCCTGGTGGGACTGTTGCTGCCGACTCTGCCCAATTTGAAGTCGCTGAATCGTGGCGCGGACTTTTTGACGCGATTTGCAGTCGAGACTCGATACCCTGGAGAGGGTGCATCGAAACGCCAGGCGGTCGCATCGCTCCGGTGGGCCGCGAAAATCAGACTGACGGTGCGAACTCTGTTGGGATTGGCAACCGATTGATCTACGACCAAGGAAATCAGGGGTCCGGTTGGCTGGAACCTGCAAATGGCTCGTGAAAGAATCGCTGGACCGCTGACTGGGGGAATTGTTGATGAAGATGATTGTTGCATTGTTGATGGGTTGCCTGCCGTTGGCGTTGCTGACGGTTGGTAGCTTCTTGCCGGCTGGTCAGGATCGGAAGACGACAGCGCCACCGAAAGTGGACGACTCGCTGGGAGCCTCGGCCAAGCAGCAGCAGGCGGAGGCGGGCAAGGCGTCTGAATATCTGCTGCGGCTGGAAAAGGGGGACTTGCTCAGCCCGCGAGAGCTTCCGCCGGATGTGGCGCTGCTGGAGCCATTCACGCCTGCGGGAAAGAAGTGGTTCGGGGCGGTCTATCAAGGTTGGAGCAACGCTCAAGCCGCGCATGATGTCGTCGTCGGGTTCGTGGCCTTGTTTCATCCGAAGCCAATCTCGGAAAAACAAAAGCTGTTGGCCGCCTTGGAAAAATTCGCGGCGCGAACCACCCCGCTGGGCAGCGTGCCTGGCGACGAGCGCTTTGTGGAATATGTGACGTCGCTCTGCGACGAACTCGGGCCCCAGATCAAGGCCGACGAGCATCGCGGCAATGCTCAAAAATTCTTCACGCAGAGGAACTACTCAGACTGCTTAACCGAACTCCAATTGATCAATCCCGCGAAGCTCGACAAGCAGCAATTGGAGGGGGTCAAGGAACTTCAAAGGCAGGCGGAGTTCAAGCAGTATTGGAAGACCGAACCTACGGAATCGGACGTGTCGCTGACGGCGATCGAGAAGCGGAGAAGGTTTCTGCAATCCTCCCCTTCGGCCGTGCTCGACGATGAGAAGGCGAAGATCGAACAGGTGAAGCAAGCGTTGGCTCTGGCCGAATGTCAGCAGGAGTTCAAACAGCTTCGCGAACAACCTCCGGCCCAGGCCCGCGATTATCTGCGCCGGGCCGCCGCGCTGGTTCAGAACAAGTCCGCTCCGCCGGACGTTCGGCCCTCACTGCGAACGCAGTTTTTGAAATGGGTGACGTTGAAGCTGCCAGTTCGAGAGGCCGGGATCGGCACGACGACTGTGAAGGAGACGAAACGGAAAAACGGAACACTGATCGCCGGGGTCTTCGAGAAGAAATCGGACAAGCCCGTTTGGTATTACTACTGGGAAACCGAAACGATTCACACAAAGTTCGGCCTCAACTGGCCCTCGAACACAAACAATCAGCTCTATTTGGTCCAAGACCTCGGCGGGAACGAACCTCAACCGCCGCTTTGCTTGCGACAGGTGGCCGGGTTCAATGAGGGCCGCAAGAAGCTGTTGGCGCATTGGGAATCGGAAACCGAATGGAGAGAGTTCGTGACGCTCTGTCAGCAACTGCAAACCGACTGGAAGGAGTATCAAAAGCAAGGTGGCCTCGCCGCGTTTGAGAAAGCGGCCGAGTTGAAGGTGCGCGATTTAGAGATCGAAGCGGCCCTCACGTTGGCCAATGAAGTGCTCGGCGAATGGAGTTCGGTGGCGGTGCTGGTTGGGGAGTAAATGATTTGCCGCCCATTGACCGTGTGGAATGAGCACATTCGCCGTCTCCCTTCATTCGTCGTCTCCCTTCATTCGTCGGGCTCTTTCGCTTCCCGCGGTTGTGATGAACTCGTCGATGGAATTCGTGAATCGCCAATTGTCGCACGCGAGCCGCGTGCGCCACAGGACAATCCCGCGTCGATGAACTGGGTTCGCGGTTCGCGTTTGACAACTGAGGAAAAACAACTGTTGAGTCGGTTGGAGTCTTGTTTCCGAGTGCTTAGTCTCTGTGCCCGGAAGCCCCAGGAATCGTTACCAACGGGAGATGAACGATGTATTCGCAAGAGATCAGTCGCGAGCGGCCCGCCTGCTTTTTGTTCGTGCTGGACCAGTCGTATTCCATGATTGACCCGCTGGGAGGCTCCGGTTCCCGCAAGTGCGATCAACTGACCGACGTGATGAACGGCTGGCTGCAAAACATGATCATCAAGGCGACCGGTACTTCGGGCGTCAAAGATTGGATGCACATCGGCGTGATCGGCTATCGCACCGATGACCAAGGAGTCCCGATCATCGGTTCGGCTCTGACCGGCCCTCTGGCCGAGCAATCGTTGGTGCCGATCAGTCAGTTCAACGACCACCCGCTGCGCGTCGATCAGAAGATGCAGCAGATGTTTGATGAAGAACTCGGCGAGATGACCGAGTTCCCCGTGCAGGTTCCCGTCTGGGTCGATCCAGTCTTTGTCGGTGGGACGCCGATGTGTCACGTCCTGCATCACGCGCATGGCGTCTTGCAAGAATGGATCGCCGCGCATCCCGACTGCTTCCCGCCGATCCTGATTCATATCACGGATGGAGAGTCTCAAGACGGCGATCCGATCCCGTATGCCGAGCCGATCAAGGAACTGGCGACGAACGATGGCAACGTCTTGTTCTTCAACTGTCACTTGTCGGCGACCGCGGCCGATCCATTCGTCTTCCCGCACAGCGACGAAGTGTTGCCGGAAGAGTTGGCTCGCGTGCTCTTCCGCATGTCGAGCGTTCTGCCGCAGAGTCTGTTCGATCGAGCCGTGCAAGAAGGGTTCACTCTGCAAGCCAACGCGCGCGGCATGGTCTTCAACGCGGACTTGATCAGCCTGTTGCAGTTCCTCGACATGGGGACGCGAGTGGCCAAGAACCTGCGATAGACCGTTTAACCCCAACGCCATCGGCGTGGGCGCGAGATGGAAAACGATTGACGTGTGCGCGCACGCCGATGGCGTGGCGGTTAAACATCGCGGCGAAGCCGCAAAAAGTAACCCGAAGCGTTAGCGAGGGCGGACGCTCCAAGGGACTGTGAATTGGGTGCGTTTTTAAGCGTTCTCCCTCGCTAACGCTTCGGGTTACATCATCGAACACCACTCGAACTAGCGCCAACCAGAGAGACCACCATGAGCGAGCTTCAGAACCCCGGATGTGTTGTGTTCTTGATTGATGAATCGGCCGCGATGGAATCGCCACTGCAAGAGGCGGGCGGGCCGATGTCGAGCGCCGCGACGGGACAGCTTCCCAAATCGAAGGGGGCGAGTCTGGCAACCGCGCTTAACGCACTGTTCAAGCGGCTGGGGGACGGCCTGGATTTCGACATCGCCTTGATCGGCTATCAGACAGACTCGGCCGAGCAAGCGGTGGTGGAATCTCGCTGGGGAGGCGCGCTGGCGGGACGTGAGTTCGTCTCGATCAAAGAACTGGCGGGCAATCCGATCACTGTGGAGACTCGCATGAGGAAGCTGCCGAATCCGGCGGGCTTCGGGCCGCCGCTGGAAGAGCCGGTCAGCTTTCCGGTGTGGTATGTGCCGCAGTCGAAGGGGAAAGCTCCGCAAGTCGCCGCGTTCCGCCGCTGTCACGAGTTGCTCACGAATTGGCTGGCGTCGGCTGGGCCGAATCCCGGAGCACCGCTGGTGATTCATCTGTTCGCCGGAAGTTCGGGAGATGGGAATCCGCATAAGGTGATCGAGCAGGTGATGCAATTCGCGGTGCCGAGCGGATCGCCGCTGTTGTTGCAGGCACACTTCAGCACGAGCAAGAACGTGCCGCCGACGTTGTATCCGTCGAATCGCTACTACCTGCCGGCCGGCCCGCAGAAGGATTTGTTTCCGCGTTGCAGCGTGTTGCCCGAATCTCTGGTGACGGTGCTCAAGCAAGCCAAAGTGGCGATCAACCCGAATGCGGTCGGGATGCTCTACAACGCGAAGATGGTCGATATCGCCACGTCGCTGAAGTTGATTGAGTCGGTGGTGAAATCTTGGCCGGCACGATCGGTGGCGGCTCCGATCGCTCCACCGGAACCGGAGCCGGCTCCGGTCGTCGTCGAACCGGTGGCTCCACCGGAAGTGACTTTGGAACCCGCAGACGATCCAGATGCCGATCTCATCGAATTGGAAGCCGAGGACAGTGTCGAGGTCGCGGAGCCGGTCGTCGAACCTGTCGCCGAAGCCATCGTCCGCGAACGGGCCGCGCTGCTGGTCTGTGTGCTGGACCGCTCGTTGGCCGATCCGTTCAGCGGAGATACCAAGAATGCCTGCGCTCGGCTGCAAGAACATCTCAACGACCTGCTGGGCAAACTGGCGAAGCGTCCGACCGACGTGATCGACACGAGCGTCATCTCTTATGGCACGGACTCGATGGGCGAAGTCGAAGTTCGCACCACGTTGGAAGGGAGCTTGAGCGGTCAGGCGATCGTCCGCGATTCGGAACTTTCCGGGGGAGCTTTGCGCGTGGATGAATCCGAGCAGCAAGTTCCCAACGGCGTCGGCGGGCTGATGACGATCCCGGTCAAGAAGTCGATCTTCGTCGAGTTAGAGCCGACGGCCGCAGCGTCTCCCGTGTCCGCGTTCGCCGCCGCTCAACAAGTGCTGGCCGATTGGTGTGGACGGCATCCGAACAGTCTTGTTCCACCGATCGTGCTGCACTTGAGTCGCGGACAAATTGACTCGGCCGCAATGCAAGAAGCTGCCGGACAGCTCCAACAAATTCCCGGCAGTCTCGATCCGGTATCGCTGTTTCATTTGATCGTCACCGAGACGCCGCATCGTTCGGTCGTGTATCCCGAACAAGCCAGTGAATTGGAAACTCCGGAACTGCAACAGATGTTCGAGCTGAGCAGCCCGGTGCTGAATCGCGAACAGGTCTCGGCGAGCAATCCCAACTTAGTGAAGCCAGAAGCTCGCGGCCTGGTCGTCAACGGCAAGATCGACCTGCTGGTGGAGACGCTGATCGCGATGTTGAAAGTAGAGTAGGCGGCTCGCCTGCTCGTATTTCCCGTTGAAAAGCACAGGCGAGCCGCCCGTGCTACGCTGAGGGAACCACGACCGATGTTGTTTGAATCGCGAGTGCTGCACACGTCGAAAGACTTCGAGTTCGCCGGTGACTACGAAGACGCTTTTGAATTGGATGGCGAGCGTGGCTTGGTGGCGATCGCGGACGGCGTGGCGTCGGCGATCTTCTCGCGGCTGTGGGCGGACATCCTGACGCGAGCGGTGGTGGCCGAGCCTCCCGACCTGTATCAGGAAGCTGCGTTCAAACTCTGGTTGTCCGAGCGGCGGCGCGATTGGCTGTCGCAAATCGACGTGGCCAAGTTGCCTTGGAATCAACGCCAAAAGTTGCAACAGGTCGGCGGTGCCTTCTCGACGTTGATGTGGCTGCAAGTCTGGCGAGAGACGCACGATAGGGGCGCTGCTCAGAGCGGCGGCGAAGTTTTCGAGCCGCGACCGTTAGGAAGCGGTCAAGATACCTCGCAACAACCGCTCCCTGACGGTCGCGGCTCTAACACTTCACAGGTTCAGATTGGTTCGGCGTTTCGTTGTCGCTGCTTCGGGATCGGCGATTGCAATTTGTTTCACGTCCGCGATGGTGTGATCCTGCGAGCGTTCCCGCTCACGACAACCGCCGAGTTTGAGCGCGATCCGATTTCTATTTGCAGTGTGAATCTGAATCGCGATCACGGACTGGAGTTCTCGGTGTTGGATGAGGTCGCTCAGGCGGGCGACCTGCTGGTGCTCTGCACGGATGCGATTGGCAAGTGGGCGGTGACTCGGATGCAAGCTGGCGATCCGCCTCAGTGGGAAGCGTATTGGGAGATGCCTCACGACGAGTGGCTGGCAGAGATCGCCGCACTGCGTCGCGGCAATCAAATGCGTTTCGACGACACGACGCTCGTGCTGCTGCGTTTGAAAGCGGAAGCCTCGTGTGAATCGGCCGACGGCTGCGGCGAGACAACGGAACCGATCGTGATGACGGAAGTCGAAGCCCAAGATTCTGATCCGAAGTTTGTAGTGGAAGTAGAAAGCCGATTTCGACAGGGAGATTTGGGACAGGAAGATCGGACTCTCGCTCAAGGCGAGAACGGCGATTTGTCTCGCCACCATTGAAGAGTGAGCTCGTCAAACTCTCACTGTGTTTCATTTTCCTGTCCCAAATCTTTCTGTCGACGATTCCCTTCCAGGCTCGGCAAGATCAAACCGATCAAGGTGAATTGCATCATGGAACCCACGCCCGCGAATACGACCGGCGCGACTTTTGAGACCGCGAGACGGTTTCATCCGCTGCGATTGTTGGGTGACGTGTTGGTCGCGGTGGCGTTGGTGGGAGTGTTGCTCGCCGTGGGTGCGGTGGATCGAGCGAGGCCGGTGGTTGTCGCCCCGCCGCCTGATGTCCCCAAGCCTCCGCCAGATGAACCCGAACCGGAACCGCCGCCTCCGCCCGTGGTTTTACCCGCTCCCGAATCGCTGCCGCCGATCGATCCGACGCCCCGAATCACCGTCAGCTTTCTTCAGCCCGGTCGATTCGGAATCGTGACCACTTCGGGCAACCCCGATGACGACAGCGATGACGGCAAGCGGCTGACGTTCAGCGTCAAAGGGGACACGAACAATACGCGGCTGTGGGTCGATGGCGCGACGCCGTTGGTGCTCACGGATCAATCCGGCGGTGAGGACTCGCTGCGGTTCGCGGCCGAACAACGCCGCGAGTCGGTGGCGAACTATCGCGACATTCAAGTCTCGCAAGTGGTCGAGCTGACCGCCGGTGACATCTCGCGGCGAATGGACACGGTTCGTGTCGTATATCGCCTGAAGAATACTGGCTCGGCCGATCATTCCGTCGGTCTTCGCGTGATGCTCGATACGTTGATCGGCAACAACGACGGAGTGCCGTTCATCGTCCCCGGCGTGGAGGGGATCGTGACGGAAGCGACGACCTTTCGCGGTGAGCAAGTCCCCGATTTCGTGCGTGCTCTGGAACGTCCCAATCTTTCGAGTCCGGGAGTGATCGTTGACATTGGCCTGCGCGCCCGCGACGCCGAGCGACCATCGGAAGTGATCCTGGCTCACTGGCCCGGCGGCGAGGCCGAATGGAATTACGAGCGTGCTCCGCTGCGACGCGATTCGGCCGCCGGGTTGTATTACGAACCGCGACCGCTCAAGCCGGATGAGCAACGCACAGTCGGTTTCACCTACGGACTGGGAACGATTTCGAGCACGAAGACTCGCAATGCGAAACTCAGTCTGACGGTGGGTGGTCCGTTCCGATCGGGGGGCCAATTCTGGGTCGTCGCTCTCGTGCAAAATGCGAAGGCCGGACAGACGGTGAAGCTCACGTTGCCCGAAGGGATGAAGCTCACCGACAAGCACACGTCCGAGCAAGCGGTCACCGCCGGAGTCGATGTCACGCAACTCTCATGGCTGGTGATGATCGATCGCAGCCTGATCGGCAACGCGGAATTGAAAGCGACTCTGGAACCGGATGCGGCCGAGGAACGGCAGTCGCTGACGATCCAACCGCGCGACGCGAGGCTGACGTTGATCGCCAAAGGACCGGTGCAAAGCGGCAAACCCTTCTGGGTCGTGGCTCTCGTTCAAAATCCTCGAGCGGGGCAAACGGCCGAGCTGCAATTACCGGCGGGACTGACGCTCGATCCCAAGCACACGGCCTCGAAGCCGGTCCCAACCAACGCGGACTACGCGCAGATCAGTTGGCTCGTCCGAGCGGCCCAACAGCAACCGGGATCGCGGGAGATCACCGTCCGTTTGCAACCCGATGCGATCCAAGAATCCACCCCGGTCATGATTGAGCGAGGAAACCTCGTGCAGTAGCAATCGCCATCCGCCGATCCCCGTGACCATCGACCACAGACTGTTTTTCAAACACTTCTTGCTGCTGCCGACAGCGAGGCAGACTTCCTGGGCAATACACCTGCGCAGAAAAGGGCCACCGCATGGGAACCGGTATCGAGCCGACGAATGATTTTGCCTTCAAGTTTGTGTTCGGCACTGAAGAGCGAACCGACGTTTTGGCCTCGCTACTCAATGCCGTAATCACGGACTCGTGCGGAGTTCCCATGCAGCATGTGAAACTCACTAATCCGTATAGCGTCAAGGAAGCGGTTGACGATCGGATCGGCATTTTGGATATCAGCGCACGCGATAATTTGGACCGCTGGGCGTACTTTCTGAAGCACGGTTCGACGTTGGATCCCAATAACCTGCCGCCGCAGCTTCAGAACGACGGCATCGTTAAAGCAGTTGGAGGACTCGTCATGCTTTCTCTCGACGAACAGAAACAGCACGAATACACACGACGGCGTCTGTGGGAAATGGACCAGCGGGCCTACATCGATGGTGCGACAAAGAAGGGGCGAACTGAAGGGCTTGTGAAGGGGCGAACTGAAGGGCTTGCGGAAGGTGCCTTGGCCATCCTCTTGCGAGTAGGGACTCGGACGCTTGGGCATCCCCCGGCCGAAGTGTTGGCTCATTTGAAAGCCGTCGAGACTGTCGCGGAACTCGAAGCTCTCATGGATCGATTGCTGGAAATCTCGTCTTGGGATGAGCTGCTCGCGCATCGGCCATCATCATCCCCGAAGTCTGACGACTTCGGCCACAACCAATCGCTGAAAACTTTTCCTGAGTGAGACCAATATGTCCTTGCCTCGTTTGGTTTATTACAGCGCCATGATTGGCGGTTGGGCCGCCTTCATCGGCTGGTTCTTTTCCGAAATGTTTTTTCAAAGTGATTCGATCGGCGGCACAGTCCAAGTGGCGTTGGTCGGCGGATTGGTCGGCGCGGCGATTGGAGCCGGACTGAACATGGTTGCCGGCATGTCGAACGGACAATGGAAGCAACTCCTGCTGCGGATCTGGCCGGGGCTGATCGGCGGTGGATTGGGCGGACTGCTGGGAGGTCTGGCCGGCAACATCCTTTTCATCGTGGGTGTTCCGAAAGCGCTTGGCTGGTGTCTGATGGGCCTGGGAATCGGAGTCGTCGAGGGCTTGTACGAACGCTCGCCTGGAAAACTTCGCAACGGTTTGATTGGCGGTGGGCTGGGCGGCCTCTTCGGCGGCATGTTGTTCGATCCCATCACGAACATGATCGGCTCCGCTTCGGGCATGTCCAGCCGCGCGACCTCGTTCGTGATTCTCGGTATGTGCATCGGCGTGCTGATCGGATTGGCTCAGGTCGTGTTGAAAGATGCGTGGCTCACGGTGCTCGATGGCTATCGCGCGGGTCGGCAGCTCATCCTCAGCCAACCGGTCACGACGCTGGGTCGAGCGGAACATCTGCCTCTGCCGTTCCTCGGCTCAATGAGCCAGGACTTGGAGCTGGAGCACGCGCGGCTGACGCGACAGCCCAACGGCAGCTTCGCGCTGGCCGACAATCAGTCGCGGATCGGCACGCGGCTCAACGGACAGCCGGTTCAAAGCGCCGTCGTTCTGAAGGATGGCGACGTCATCAAGCTCGGCACGAATTTCATCCGCTTCAACGAGCGTCAACGAAAAGCGGGAGCCGAATCGTCGGTCCCCGCGTCCGGCTTCAGCGGCAAAGTGGTCGCGGCACCTCCGCCCCCTCCGGGCAGCGCGAAACCGTCCGTCGCCGCGAAGCCAGTGGCTCCCTTGCCTGCCGTGATCTCGGCACCACCTCCGCCAGCGATGCCCAAAGCGGAACCGATGCCGACCCCCGCGCCGGCACCTCCACGTCCAGCGGCTCCGAATCTCGTGCCGCCTCCGCCACCGCGATCTTCGGCACCAGTGGGAGCATCGTCGCCCCCTCCGCCGAAAATGCCTCCGCCTCCGCCACCGAAACCGATCGCCCCGCCACCTCCGCCCGGCGGTGGTGGTGCTCAAACCATTCGTCCGATCATCGCACCGCCACCACCACCGCCTCGCAAACCCTGAGCCGATGCCGCTAGTCACGGGCCTCGGTGGGTGACGTTTGATGGCGAAACGCCCGACGCTAGCGCGTTCGGCTCACAAACTGGGAATCACTTTATGAGCACTGATCCTGTGGCTCACTCGAAAGACAACTCGCGGCTGCTCAAAGATGCTGGCGTGGCGGTGGCTCTGCTGTTGGCGCTCGGCATCGTGTTTGTTTGGGACCGCACGCGCCCCACGCCATCCACGGAAACATCGAAGGGCGTCACCATTGTCACTCCGAAAGAGGACGACAAACCAACGCTGCCGTCAGCTCCGGCCGTGCGGCTCCGCATCGGAGTCATTCAGGGCGAGTTCGACGAAATGGGTAAACTCCTCAAGTCGCTGGGCGAGGGATACCAATTCACAAAGGTCGAACTGGATGAATTGATCAATCCGGAGACTTATGACAAATACGACTTCTTGCTGGTGACTTGTGGCGGCTACACAAACACCTGGTTGGGTGAGTCCAAAGGGACGGAATCGCGCGGCCAAGGTTTGTTCGCGGCAAAACCCGAAATTTGGGACAAGGTCGGGGGCTATCTGCGCGCCTTCGTGAAGCGTGGTGGCACGCTGTATGCCTCGGACTTGCGCTTCTCGCTCATCGCGCTGACGTTTGACGAGTTCGTCGATCAAGGCCGAGCTGACGAAGGGCAGCAGCAAACAGTGATCGCTGAAGTCACCGATCCGGGGTTGCGCGAACTGCTCGGCCAAACCATTCCCCTAAAATTTGATCAACCCGACTGGCGTCCGGCGGCGTTCAAGGGAGACACCGTCGTGACCTATTTGAACGGCCGCTACAAATCCAAGTCCGATCGCGACCGTGAATCGCCGCTACTCGTGAAGTTCCCGTTCGGCGACGGAGCCGTGATCTTCACGTCGTTTCACAACGAAAAACAAAACAGCGACGTCGAGGTCAAGCTGCTCAAGTACTTGGTCTTCGCGACAGTCACCGCGCAAACCGAAGCCAAGATCACTAAGAAGATGTTGGAGGGGGGCTTCTCACCGTCCGGTAGCAATCTGCTCAGTGCCTCGGCCGAGAATCCGTCGGTGACTCGCAAGTGGCACTGCACCAAGAAGGGAGCCGTGCAGTTCGTGCTGGGATTCCAAAACAATTCCGGCGCGAAGTTGAAGCTGACCGTGGTTGGCCCCAACGGTCAACGCGCCGAGAAGGAAGGGACCAGCACTCTCGAAATCGACCTGCCCGAAGCGGTTCCCGGCGAATGGAGCTACACCGTCACCGCTCTCCAAGTCCCCTACGCCAACTTCCCATTCACGCTGACCATCGGAGAAAAGTAGCTCGGCCGCTTGAGTGTGTTGGGCGTCGTCACGGCGCCCTCACGGCGACTGAGCCGCGAACGCGAGGTCGATTTGCTCTTTTAGCCAGCGGTGAGCGGTTTGATAGAGACCGGCTCCAAGCGAGTCATAGGCCGTGCCGGGAATCGTTAAGCGGCCGGTGGAGCCCGACGTGAGTTGTGCCGACAGAGATTCGTCGAAGGTGACGCGGACGGTGACGCGCGGTTCGGGGAACTCGAAGTTCATGTCCCGTTCATTGCGAGTGGCGTCATTGTCCGAGATCGGTCGCACGGATAATGGGCCGCCCGCCATGACCGTGACGGCGGCGTGAGGCGGGACATGGCTGGCTCGCGGAGTCACTTGGCGAACTTGGCCGGTCAGGGGGCCGGTCCCGTGCAGGCGGAGCGGGACGTTCGCGGCGACGTGCAGATCGTGGACGTCGGATTGAGCGACACTGGCGAGAAATTCTTTCCGCGTGTCGTCGCCGATTGTGAGTAACTCGTCCCCCTCGTGAGCGAACGTGCCCAGCAAACTCGGCAGTACGCGCGACATGACTCGGCCCGATTGCGGAGCGGTCACGGTCAGCGTGTCGAACTGGCGACGCTTCTCGTGCAGACGTTTTTCGAGCGACGCTTTGTGGCCGGATTCGACTTGAGCGTCCGCCGTCTCTTGGTCTTTCAGCAGGCGGTGATACTTCAGTTCGGATTGGCCGATCGCCGCCAGTAAGTCGCTGACTTCGGTTTCGAGTTCGAGATTTTGCAACTCGATGAGCACGTCTCCCGCTTGGACCTCTTGGCCGTCGTGAACATGCACGGCGACCACGAAACCGGGACTGCCGGCGCGGATCACGGCGAGGTCACGATGCTCGACGAAACCCGGAGCCGTGCGTGTGGCTGGCCACGGTGCCGAGAGCAGTCCGCCCACCCCGGTTGCGACGACGACGATGACCAACACAGCACGCGCGAAGCGGGCCGGACTGCGCGACAGCAAGGTCGCGGCGGCGCGGAACCAACGCAACAGCGTCTTGCCGCCCCAGAACAGGAGGCCAGCGATCGCCAGCGACAATCCGAGGCCCTGAAATAATGCCGAGGCCGTGATCAGCAGACCGATCGTCACGACCACTCGCCACAGCAGCGCGGCGAAGCCGTAGGCCGTGATTAGTCGCGATCGCAGCGGCGATTCGCGGACTCCGGTGGACGAGGTGCCGAACAACACTCGTCGCACGACGCGATTGACCGACTCGCTGCCGCGTGGGGCGAGGTTCGGTAGCTCCAGCAAGTCCGACAGGATGTAGTAGCCGTCGAACTTCATCAGCGGGTTCGCGTTGAAGAGCAGAGTGCTCAGGCTGGCCATCACGATCACGTTGTGCAGCAGGTGTCGCGGTAGCTCGGCATCGACCCGCTGCCACAGCAGCAGCGCGAGCGCGGCGAGGAACAGCTCGACGTACATGCCGGCCGCGGCGATTTGAATCCGCTGCCACTTCGACCGGAACCGCAGCGACGACGTCACATCGACGTACGCGACCGGAGCGAGCAGCACGAAGATGACGCCGGTCTCCGGCACGGTTCCGCCGAGCCGTTTGCACGCGACGGCATGTGAGGCTTCATGGACGACCTTTAACACCAGCCATGTCAGCGTCAGCCACAGCCAGTTGTCGGGATCGAGAATCGTTCGCGCGGACTTCGTGAACTCCGGCCAGGCGGTGTTGAGCGTGACGAGCGCAGCGACTCCGAGCAGCAACGCGATCAGCATCGCCGGCACCGAATGAATCCAACCGAAAACTTTTGTCAGCGACGTCGCGAGGCGATCGGGATCGCCGAACGGAATCTTCAGCCACAGCGGGTTGAGCCGTTCGAGCGTTTTTCGTTGTTGACGTTGTTCGATGGCGGCGGCCCACGGCTTGGCTCGCGAGAGGCCGGAGTCGGTCACCGTCGCGAGGCCGTTCTCCAACAGCCAGACGAGAATCGTCACGGCTTGGTCTTCAGAGAATGCGTCTTGGACCATCTCGCGCGCGGTCAAGCTGATCGCCTCGGCCGGAGTGGTGTCGCCGTCGAGCAGCGACACGAACGTGTACTCGGCCAGTCCGATGCGAAAGAAGCGATGCTGCTCGGGGCACTCGACGTGATACCACACGCCGCCGCTAGACCGCTCCGGCCGAAACACCAAGTCCGGCCGCAGCCGCAGCCGCGTTTGCAGAAGATCGCGTGTGGATTCGTCACGAAGCATGTGGAGTAAATCCTAATTTCTGTCACCACCCCAATCTCAGCAGTGCCGCTTCGATCGGTCGATGAAACAGAATCCAGCCGAGCATTCGCCGACCAGCGTTGATGTCGGCCGAGCCTTTCATGCCGGGACGCAGACGGCCTTGGGGGTTGGGCAATTCGACCTCGGCGATGAAGACATTGGATTCGTCGCGGACTTCCGAACGAGGATGAATGCGACGCAACGTGCCTGTCAGCGTCTCACCCGGAAAGGCATCAAGCACGACGGACACCTCTTGATCGAGGGCGATGTGTCGGATCTCCGGTTCGGGGATCGCGACCTCGACGAGCATCTGGTCGAGCGGCGCGATCTCGAACATTCGGTCCCCCGTTTTCATCGGGACACCTTCCGACTTCTTGAGGTCGCCGGTGATGACTAGACCGTTGATCGGACTGCGGATTTCGAGATGCTCGCTGCGATGCGTCAACAGGCTGCGGCGTGTCTTCAGACGCTCGATGTCGTAACGGGAAATCTCGGCGGCACCGATGTCTTGCTTGGCGAGGTTCGTGTCCCGTTCCTTGGCGGCGCGTTGTTGCTCGGCATCGACGCCGGCGAGTTCCCAATTGATCTCGCGCGGGTCCATGCGTGCGAGCAGTTGGCCTGCGACAACGGTCTCACCCGGCTCGACCAATGACTTTTCGAGCGTCCCTTCAAACGGTGCCGCGACGAACCGACGCACGACCGGTTGCAGCTCGCAATCGCAGGCGACTTCATGAGTCATCGGCAACGTCAGGCAGGCGAGACCCAGCGCGGCGGTCAAAAACAACGTCCGCCTCTGCGACGAGTCGGCCGACGCACCGAACTTTTTCAGCAGCCGTTGCAGCGTCGATCGTTCGGCTCGACGAATCAGTTCCAACGGCGCTCCGAGCCGCTGGCTGGCCGCTTCCACGAAGCGACGATGCACGACGTGGTCACGCAATTCACTGCCGCCGCAGAGCAGCCACGCTCCGACCGGCGTGCCGTCAGCCAATTGAATCGGACTGCCGAGCACCGTCTCGACGCCGAGCAACTCGCACAGCCGCGAGTGCGTGAGCAATCCGTGTCGCCGCGTGTTCGATTCGGGAGGCCACACGGTCAGCGAATCGCGAACGAGGATTTCCTCCAGCGCGGCTTCGACCGCCTGTCGCCGATCGGATTCCGGTGGGACCGCCGCTTGATCGGAGACGGCCGCGAGGCGACACGCTCGGCCATTGTTTGAGGTCAGTCCCACCGCAACGAACCGGCACTTGGTGTACTTGGCGACGTCATCGGCCAGCCGCTGACAGGCGGCCAATTGCGACTCACACGCTTGCAGCCGCGCGACGAGATCAATCACTGCCGCCGCCGCCAACAATTCGTCTTCCGCTTGCTTCGTGACGCTCAGCCCGTGATGCAATCGAATCGCACCAGCCGCCGATTGCAGCAGATTGAGGTTGTGCGATGTCAGCGCGGCGTGATCGAGAAACGCTCCCGCCAAAACGCCGTGAGCTTGCGAACCAATTGGCGAGCGGGGCGGCGTCAGCCCGCCGGTGGTCACGTTGACGGCGATCAAAACGAAATTCTGTTGCAAGCGAGACGCGGGCGCGACCGGCTTCGCGGTCATCACGACTGTCTCTCGCTTTGCGGCGGATTGTTCGGCGATTTGGGACAAGACCTGTTCGAGCGACTTCTCGGACTCTGGCAAATAATGCGAGTAAGTGTTCTGGCCATCCGCTCCGAACCAACCGAGCGAGAACAGATCGGCCGAACGTCGCGCGGTCTCGGCGACTCGATCCAACCAGCGATCCGAAGGACCGGACGCCAGCGCGGACTCGAAGTCGGTCAGCGTGCTTGGCTCGCGAGTGGTCGCTGCGGAGATCGTTGGGGCGAGGGGCATGTGGCTGCTCAGTCGGTGCTTCCGTGGGGGCAGGCCCTACGGAGAGCTTGTTATTGGTTATTGCGTGTTTGTAGCTGTCAGTCATGGCTCCGTTGGGACAAGTCCAACGGGGGCCGAGAGGTTGCGATAGCGGCCGAAAGGTTCCAATCGCGATTGGAGTTATTGCTTCACCGGTTTCGCGGCTGGCACTGGCTTCGTCGTGACTCGTGGCGTGGGGGCGGTTGGTTTTTCTGGCAGGCCGGGGACTTCCAGGAAGCTCTTCGCGCCGCTGCGATACTTGTAGCCGGGGTTCGGGATCAGGACGCGGACGCGGACGGTCTGGCTTTCGGCGTTGATGACCGGGGAGATGATTTCGATTTTGCTGTCGGCCAGCTTCTTTTCTCCGTTGATGCGAACGGGCAACGATTGATTCGGCTGGAAGTTGGCCGCGACGCTGGCGGGGACGGAGAACACGACCGCCAGCGGATCGAGCTGCACAATCGTCATCACGATGGGATCGGTCGGAGCAACGAACTCGCCGGTGTCGCGGTGGATGTGCGTGACGAAGCCGTCGATCGTGGACTTCACCGTCCGTTGGTTGAGCTGCAAACGAATGCGATCGTGGTCGAGCGATTTGATCTCGTGATTTTCTTTCGCGGCGAGGACGTGAGCGGCGGCGACTTCGTGTTCGAGGTCCGCTCGGAAGACTTCCTCTTCGCTGGCGTTGCCTCGGTCGCGAAGGATTTTCAATTTGTCGAGCCGATCGGCGCGCAGCTTCAGTTCGGCTTCGGCAGATTTCAGAGCGCTGGTGGCATCGCGCTGAGCACGCGCGATTTCGAGCGTGGCTTTGAGGACATCTTGATTCAGCTCGGCGAGCGGTTGGTCTTTCGTGACCTTGTCCCCCTCTTTGACGAGCACGTCGATGATGATGCCAGACTCAACGGCGGCGACGTCGATCGTGCGATGCGGTTCGGTGAAGCCTTCGATCTCGGCAGCGCTGGCGCTGGCGGCGAGGAGTGCGAGGCAAAAGGCCGGGGTCGGGTGTACGAATTTCAGAATTCGCCGCCAGAGATTTGGGAAGTCGGAAAGACAATGGCGGCGAATTCTGAAATTCGTACACCCGACCCCTCGTTCGTTCGGCTGATCAAAGTGAATCTTCATGTCGGATCTCCCATCAAGCGTGTGAGCGTTTCGTCCCGTTGGCCCTCGGCGAGGAACAGTTGGCGGCGTTGTCGGTCGTGAGTCTGTTCGGCGTGAGCTTGGACTCGGCGCATGGGTTTCGTGAGGTCGGTGGTGATCTCGCCGGAGCGATTGGGGAGGCGGAGCATCTCGGCCCGCAGCCAGTCGCCGTATCGGACGAGCAGGTCATCATCGGCCGAGCTGAAGAATTGAGCCGAGCCGGGATCCCCTTGCCGTGCGGTTCGGCCGATGAGTTGGCGATCGACACGATGGCTGTCGTGATGTTCGGTGGCGATGACGTGCAGGCCACCGTTGGCGAGCGCGGCCGCGTCGGGTTTGATGTCGGTGCCGCGTCCGGCCATGTTGGTCGCGATGGTGATGGCTCCGGTCTGGCCCGCTTGCGCGATGATGGTCGCCTCGTCTTCGGTCTGCACGCCGTTGAGTAATCGAAACGGGAGGTGAGCGTCGGTCAGCGTGGCGGCGATCCGTTCGCTGGCGGTGATCGAGCGGGTGCCGATCAACACCGGTCTCCCGGTCCAATGTAGGTCACGAACGGCGAGCGCGACGGCTTCCCATTTGGTGTCACCCGACGCGAAGAATCGTGTCGGCAGCAGTTGGCGGCGGTCGGGGCGATGCGTCGGGATCGGCGAGACGCTCAGGCGGTAGACGTCACGGAACTCCGCTTCGCTGCCCGTCGCTGTCCCCGTCAGGCCACAAAGCCGATCGTACAAACGCGAGAAGCGTTGCCGTGTGATTCTGGCCAGTGACGATTTCTCCGCCGTGATCGGCACCCCCTCGCGAGCTTCGATGGCTTGATGCAGTCCGTCGCGCCACGTCCGCTCCTCGAATAACCGGCCGGTCGATTCATCGACGATCACCACCTTCTGTTTTTGGACGACGAAATGGACATCGCGCCGGAAGAAGTGTTTCGCTCGTAGTGCTTGCTCGATGTACGAGACCCACGGACGAAGCAGGCACTTGAGCGGCAGGTTGTCGGCGTTCTCCCATGCTCGCGAGTGGCCTTGCTCGGTCAGCCGCACTGAGCAAGTCACGCGGTCGATGAGGATGTCGTCAGGCTCGGTCAGCCGGTCGGCGAGTTGTCTCGCGGCGAGATGAGCGGCGGCATCTTCGGCCGGGCGGTGTGAGTCCATCGACAACAGCAGCGGCGAGCAGGCGTCGTCGATCAGGACGTTATCGATCTCATCCACGATCGACGCGGCGAGTGGGCGTTGCAGAGTCTCTCTGGTGGCGGAGGCGGTCCCGCGCAGCAATCGCAGGAACTCAGAACCGAGCGGTCGGTCGGCGAGTTTCCGCAGCGCGACTTGATCGCGGAGATAGTCGAACCCGAACTCGGAACCGGCGGCGAACGTGACATCGCACGAGTACGCCGCTTGTTTCTCGACTGAGTTCGCATCCGCTTCGACCAGACCGACCGTCGCACCGAGCGACTCGTACAGCGGCTTGAGCAATTCGCAATCGCGCTGCGCGAGGTAGGCGTTCGACGTGGCGACATGCACGCCGCGACTGGCCAGCGAATACAAAAATGCCGGCAACATGGCGGCGTAGGTTTTGCCTTCTCCGGTTTTCATCTCGGCGACGGATTCGGAGGCGAGCACGAGTCCGGCTTGCAGTTGCACGTCGTAGAGCTCGATGCCGAGCGTTCGCTTCGCCGCCTCGGCCACGAGCGCGAATGCTGCGGCTTGCGCATCGGAGTCCGCGTCGAAATGTCGGGAGTTGTGAAGGATCGCGCGCAGGTCGTCGGCGCGGTCGATGAGTTCTCTTGGCGTTGCGGTTGCGAGTTGAGCGGCACGAGATCGAACGTCTTTGATCAGTGACTGTGGATCGCACTTCGCGCGTGCGGCTGCTTGCCGCGCAGGAACGGCGCGACCGACGGAACCCGGCGGGCTGAGGAGTGCAGAAGGCATTTGGTGATCTTCGATTGCCAATTGAACTCGCCCCCGTGGGGCTTGCCCCATTGGGGAGAAGGGGTCGGGTGTACGAATTTCAGAATTTGCCGTCACAGGTTTGGGAAGTGGAGAAATCGATGACGGCAAATTCTGAAATTCGTACACCCGACCCCGCGTTCTTGCGTGTTATGGGTTTGGCAGTCGCAGCGGCCCGGGGGCCGGTGGGAGGTATGTTGGTTGAGGCACCGGTTGCATGAGCTGTTTGGGGTTTTGGGCGGGAGCGACTTGGGCGGCTCCGGATTGATCGACGGTCAGCAGGATGCCGGTCGCGCGTTTGAGGTGTACGACCGACATCACATAGGCGACTTGCGAGGCGACGTAATCGGCCTCTTCGTTGGCGACTCGCTCTTGGGCATCGAGCAAGTCTTCCAAGACAAAGCTGATGGTCTGGTCATTGCCGGGGATCAGCTTCCAACGCTCTTCGAGGTATTGGGCTTCGTTCTCGGAGGCGATCATCGCTTGGAAGTGGCCGAGCATTTCCTGGTAGGCGGTCTCGGTTTCTCGGACGGCGATTTCGACTTCGGTCATCGCGGTCTCGACGGAGGCTTCAAACTCCTTGAGGGACTTGGCGAGTTCCCATTGGCGGCGGCATTCGCGTGCCTTCGCGGCTCGATTGCCCAACGGCATTTCAAACGAGAGGCCGATGTTGTAGCCCGGTTCTCCTTTGTTGAATTGATCGTTCCAGGCTTTGTCGATCTGACCGTTGCCGCGCAGGCCGGTGATGTAGGTGCCCAGCGCGAGGTCGAGCTTCGGTAGCAAATCATTCTTCGCGACTTCCAGCCGCAGGCTCTCGGCCTTCATGCGTTGAATAGCGGAAAAGATGTCCGGCCGATGCGTGAGCGCGGACTCGACTGAACCGCGCAGTGTGACCTCCAACTCTTCCGACAGGGGCAGTTCGCTGGGCAAGAGTTCGATTTGTGCTCGGTCCTTCAAGTCGGGCGAATTGACCAGCAGCCGCAGCCGGGATTCGGCGTTGCGGATGGCGGTCTCGGAGCGAACGATCTCGGCGCGGCGACTGGCGACGGCGGATTGTGCCCGCAGGATTTGGCGACGAATCGAATCGACCCCTTGCCGGTCTTCGAGCATTTTTTGTGTTTTGATCGCTCGTTGCAGCAGCCGAGTTTTTTGCAGGCGATTCGCGCGAGCCCGGTACAAGTTCCAGTAAGACTCGTACACGGCGACGAGATGATCCTGCATGTTGTCGAGCAGATCGGCGGAAGCCATTTCGTAATCGAGCGAGGCGAGCACGATGCGGCTTTGTGAGACGGTCTCTCCACCGCCGCGCAGCAGCGGCTGCGTGAAGTTCAACTCGATGCGCGACGTTCCCTGATTGGCCGGGATGAAGAAATTGGAGTTCGTGTCCTGATAGCCGAACCGTTGCGAGATATCGAACTTTCCGCCGCTGTCGAGCTTCTTGCGGAATCCGGCTTTGGACTGCACATGATTATCGCGGTAGCGCGTCTTGCCCATGCCGGCAGTTAGCGTGCTGCCGATCGGGTCGCTCGTGTCGTTATAGGTCGTGTCGAGAAACGAGACCCAGTCGAAGTCGGCGTTCTCTTCCAGGATGACGATCTCGCGGACGACCGGATCGATCCGCATGGCGATGATCTGCGGCGAATGCTCGATCGCTTTGAGCACCAGACTTTCGGCATCGACGTTGAGGTTCTGAATGTCGGCTCGTAGCGGTCGATTGATGACCTCGTCCCACCACGGCACAAAGTCTTTGGGCAGCTCGATCAGTTGACCGGCCTGGATGGGGAGCGGGTTCTTCGTGGGATACGACTGTGCTCGCTGCGCGAAGGGCGCGATCAAGCTCTCGGCCGGAATGGCCCCCGCGTTCTCTTGGTTTGGGCAGGACTCGGAACTCACCTGCCGGATTTTGGAAAGCGGTTTGGAGGGAGGTTCGCGTGCGGTGTTGGCGGTGACTCGCGAGCGTGGCGTGACCTCACTGAAAGCGTTGACGACGATGGCCGCTTCCTGCTCGGCGGACGTTCGCATGACAGACGGCGGCGACGAGCCTTGGTCGGACGATGTTCGTGGAAGGTTGGAAAACTGCCCCGGATTGGGCGGGAACTCGGCCCACTGGACTTGGTTGGAGGGTGGCTGTGTTTGCGCACGACCGGCGGCTAGCGCCGTGCCGCTCAGTTCGCGGGGCGCTGATCCTCCGGTGATCGCAGTGTTCGGTACGGCGCTAGCCGCCGGTGGCTGTATTTGCGCACGACCGGCGGCTAGCACCGTGCCGCTCGGTTCGGTGGGCATCAGCCCTCCGGTCTGAACGATGTCTCCTGAAAACCGGGGGGTTGACGCCGTCCCGTTCGCCGGAGGTCGCGGTGGAACTGGCGCGCTGAACGCGCCGTTGGAGACCGTCCCTTGCGTCGATTGAAACGGAGAGCGGAGGTTGTTCTGTCGCGGAGTAATGACCGGCAGATTGGGGTTCGCAGGTTGGCTGACGTTGGGCCGCGAGAAATTCGGCGGTGGATCATTCGGCAGCGGTTGACGCGCGGCGGACGGAAATTGTTGCCCCCCGGAGGTTCTCGAATTTCCGCGCGCCGTCGGTGAATGTGGCCACTGTTCGGGAACCGTGACTGGCCGAGCCGTATTGGAACCGGACCACTCTTGAGTCAGCGCGGGACGCGCGGCGACTGCGCCCGTCACCGCAACGGCGACGGTCAGCAATCGGCGGCACCAATCGGTCCAAGAATAGCGCTTCATGGGAAATTGCCTGTGGCGCAGGGGGACAACTCCGCCCCGACCCGGTCGCCGACAGAATCAGTCCTTTCGGTTTTATCGGCATAAGCTCCGACAACGGTTGAGTCGGACTGAATTGCCGAATCGTCCAACCCCGCAAAGTCGTGCTCAAGTAATTCGTAGCGTGTGCGAGGGCGGCCGCTTCGTGTTGCTTCTGCCGCAACCGGCATGTTCGACATGGCTGTCGCGATCCCGATGATCGGCGCAATCGCTCGCAGACTTCGCAATCGGACTGCCTGGCGAGGCGACCGGACGTTTCTGCCGGTCGCCGTGACCGAGAGTGGATCAACGAGAGCCTTTGGCAAATCTGCGCGGAGACTTCGTTTTCGGGGACTGACACCGATGAGCTTGTGGAATCTGACAACGCGGACTCGGCTGACCTTGGCCGAGATTCTCGATCGGACTCGGCGTTCGTTGCGAGCGGCCCAGTCGGAAGCGGCGGGACGCGCGCTGGATTTGTCGGAGATCGAGGAGCGAGTGCTGATGAGTGCGGTGCCGATGGCGGCCGTGGCCGAAGCGGTCGATGTCGCGGCTCTGGACCCATCGGCGGGCGACGTCGGTGGCGAAGTGGCCACTGCCGAACCCAGCCTCGCCGACAGCGAGCAACTCGAATTTGTGCTGACGACTGTGGATCTGCACCTGGCCGATGCGACGAATGAAACCGACTCGCTTGCCGACGATTGCCAACCACCAACTCTGAACTCTGAACTCTCAACGCTCGTTGATCCAACAACCACAGGCGAGCCGCCTGTGGCTACGGATCGCTCGGCCACCGTGCGCCGCGAGTTGGTCTTTGTAAACTCAGAGATTGCGGACTCCGAAGCGTTTCTGAACAACATTCGATCAGCGGACGATCCGAACCGACAGTTTGAGATTGTGCTGCTGTCGAGTCAGCGTGACGGGATCGAACAGATCACGCAGGCTCTGGCCGGGACGAGCGATCTCGACGCGGTGCATTTTGTGACTCACGGAACCGATCGGGCGGTGAAGCTCGGTGCGACTTGGTTACAGCTCGACAATTTGGCGGGATATTCGGGGGAGATCTCGCAGTGGGGCGACTCGCTGACGAGCGACGGGGACTTGCTGTTTTACGGCTGCGAACTGGCGAAGTCGGCGGCCGGACAAGAGCTGCTCGAATCGTTGCAGACGTTGACCGGGGCAGACATCGCGGCGAGCACGGACAACACCGGCGCGGCGATTCTCGGCGGCGACTGGGAGTTGGAGTTTCAACGCGGGGCGATCGAGACGCGGACGTTATTCAACCGTCTTGGTGAGCCGGAGGAGGGTGATTGGTTCGGTTTGCTCAACACGTTTGTGGTGACGAACGTGAATGACAGCGGAGCCGGTTCGCTGCGGCAGGCGATCACCGACGCGAATGCCTTGGGCGGACTGGACACGATCAACTTCAACATCGCCGGGTTCGGGCCGCACACGATCAATCTGACGAGTGCATTGCCGCTGATCACGGACGGGGTATTCATCGACGGTTGGTCCGAGCCGGACTACGCGGGGATTCCGGTCATCGAATTGAACGGTTCGGGAGCCGGTGTCGGCAGTCATGGCTTGCAACTGGATACCGGCAGCTCCGGCAGCACGATCCGAGGTCTGGTCATCAACCGCTTCAGCAGTCGCGCGATCTACATCACGAACGGGTCGGGTGGAAACCTGATTGAGGGGAACTACCTCGGCACCGATGTCACGGGCTTGCTGGATTTCGGCAACGGCACCTGGGGCATCGACATCATCAATGGTGGTGCGAGCAACTTCATCGGCGGAGACACGGCGGCCGAGCGAAATGTGATTTCCGGTAACGACCTCGGCGGCATTGCTCTGAGCGGCGCATCGGTGACGAACACGACCATTCAGGGCAACTACATCGGCGTTGGTGCCGACGGCACGACGCCGCTGGGCAACATCGGTGGCTACTCGGTATTGCTGCTCGGCAATTCAACCAACAACACGATTGGCGGAACGCTTCCTGGCGAGGGAAACATCATCGCCAACAACAGCGGCAACGGCATCGAGATTTGGGCCGGCACTGCTCGCATCGTCGGCAACAGCATCTACGGCAATGCACTCTTGGGCATCGACCTGAACAACGACGGCATCTCGACCAATGACGCGGGGGACGGCGACACCGGCGCGAACGGCTTACAAAACTTCCCGGTTCTGAAGTCCGCTGTGATCGAGTCGCCCAGCACATTTCGCATCACCGGATCGCTCAACAGTATTGCCAGTACCAACTATCGCATTGAGTTCTTCAGCAACGCATCGTCAGATTCCACGGGGAACGGTGAAGGCCAGACGTATCTGGGATTCGTGAATGTTGTCACCAACAGTTCCGGCAACATCACTTTCAGCATATTGCTAAATACTTCGGTCGCGTCTGGCTCGGTGATTTCCGCCACAGCCACACGACTCACGTCTGGATTGGTCGCGATCGAAACGTCGGAGTTCGCCACAAATCTCACGGCCGTCAATCAGGTGGGGTTCTGGGTTTCATCAAGGACATCGGCAACGACCTCCGCCGGCACGGGAGCACTGACCTACAACGACGGACAGATCGCCCGCTTCTCCGATCCAAATCTCGCACTCGGCTCCGGTACTTCCAACGGGACGTTCTCCAACGTGTTTGACATCGACACGTTTGCCTCCGATGGAAACGCCGACATCGACGGGCTGCATTTTGTGAATTCGTCCGTGACTGTGGGCACCTCGAATCAGGTGACACTCCAAGCGGGCGACGTCTTACTCTCCACAACGGTCGATGAGACGCTGGGCGGTGTGGCGGTGAAAGCCGAAGACATCGTCTTATTCCGACCCACGACTACCGGGGACTACACCTCTGGAACATTCTCGGTTTTGCTGCGAGACCCAGGTAACAGCACGAACAACGTCCGCGATTTTGTGCTCGTCGAACAGGCGATGACGTTGGGTGGAACAGCCCTCCAAGTGGGTGACTTCTTGGTCGTCTTACCGGGCGGCTCGAACGACAAGGACGTGCAACTGTTTCGACCCACGAACCTCGGAACGAGTCCGACCAGCGGCACGCTTTCATTGTTGATCGATGGCAATGGCAGCGCCGGTATCGGATTTGGACAACAGATTTATGGAATCGAGCTGGTTCAGCAGAACGTCACGATCGGCGGAACCAGTCTGACACAGGGACAGATTCTGTTCGCGTTGAACGGCAACGACACGGTTGGCACCAACAACCTCTCCGTCACCCCCTACGATGTGTTTGCAATGACGATCACCGCGACTGGGTCGGGAACTTCGTCCGGCTCGGCCAGCATGGTCCTGCGCGGCTCCGATGTGGGTCTCACCGCCGGAGGTGAAGAGTTCGACGCGCTGACATTGGTAGGAACATTCAACACGGCTCCGACGCTCAACGCCTCCTCAAGCCCGGTGCTGACTGCGATCAACGAAGATGTCGGCGTTCCATCGGGATCGGTGGGGACTCTTGTCTCCGCGCTGGTTGACTTTGCCAGCCCAGCGGGTCAGATCGATAACGTGACTGACCCCGACAGTGGCGCGTTGCTCGGCATCGCCGTCACGGCGGTCGATCCAAGCAACGGTTCGTGGTTCTACTCAACCAATGGTGGCACCGGCTGGAACGCACTGGGATCGGTAAGCGACGCGAGCGCTCGACTGCTCGCAGCCGACGCCAATACGCGGCTCTACTTCCAACCGAATGCCGACTACAACGGCACGCTGGCCAGTGCGATGACATTTCGAGCCTGGGATCAGTCCAGCGGCAGCAACGGAACGCTGGCCGACACTTCAACCAACGGCGGTGTGACGGCATTTTCAACAGTCACGGATACGGCCAGCTTGGTGGTGAACCCGGTCAACGATGCGCCAACGCTGAGTGCGGGGACGGGCTTTTCTGGCATCAGCGAAGACGATGTGACCAATGCGGGCAACTTGGTTTCCACGTTCGCGAATTTGTCCGGCGATGTGGATGCCGGCGCATTGAAGGGGGTCGCCGTCGTCGCCGTGGATAACACCAACGGAACCTGGCAATACACGCTCGACGGCTCGAATTGGTTCGCGATCGGCAATGTTTCGTCGAGCAGTGCTCGGCTCTTGCCCTCCGATGCCACGTCCCGAATCCGTTTCGTTCCGAACGCTGACTGGAACGGCTCCACCGGAACGACCCTCATGAAGGCGTGGGACCAAACGAGCGGAACAGTCGGCGGGCTGGCGGATGCGAGTGTCAACGGCGGCACCACCTCCTTCAGCACGGGAACATCGGGAGGCAACATCGTCGTTAGCGCGGTCAATGACGCACCGATCATCACGAGCAACGGCGGCGGTGCCAGCGCTTCAGTCAATGTGGCTGAAAACACGACCGCCGTGACCACGGTCACCTCCAGCGACGTCGATGGAGGCGCGCCGGTTTACAGCATCAGCGGCGGCGCGGATGCGGCGATGTTCGCGATCAACTCGAGCAGTGGAGTCCTGACGTTCGTCTCGGCACCCAACTATGAAGCTCCGACCGATGTCGGCTCGAACAATGTTTATGACGTGATCGTGCAGGTCTCCGACGGCACGCTGACCGCCAGTCAGGCCATCGCCGTGACGGTCAATGACATCGTGCCGGTTGCGGTAAACGACAATTATTCGGTGACCGAAGATGGGACGCTCGTGATCAATTGGTGGGACGCGGATTGGACTCGCCGCAGTCAGCTCACCTTGTCGGGGAACACGTTCGCCGGGTCCGAAACGCTCACGAAGTTCCCGGTGCTTGTCGTGCTCAACAGCGGCAACATCGACTATTCGCTGACGCAGAACGGTGGGCAGGATTTGCGGTTCTTCGACGCCGACGGGACAGCACTGGCTTACGACATCGAGAGCTGGAACGAGTCGGGCAACTCCTACGTTTGGGTGCGAGTGCCGCAAGTGGATACTTCCGGGACCGACACCATCACCATGTATTTCGGCAATGCGACAGCATCCTCCGGACAGGATGCGGCGGCGGTGTGGTCGGGCAACAATTTCACCGGCGTCTATCACCTCAACGACAGCGGTTCGGCGATCAACGATTCCAGCGCGAACAACTACGACGGGACCAACGGCGGCACCATCGCCTCGGCGGGACAGATCGCCGGCAGCCGCGATTTCGAGAGTTTGTTGAGCAACTGCATCGACCTGGGGAGAAGCCGATCCTTCGCGGATGGAGCGAGCGCCGTCACGCTGTCGGCCTGGGTCAATCGCGAAAGCACGGCAGGTTCCGGCGAATACATTCTGGGAGCCAGCATTACCAATGGCGGCGTCCCTACGAATTTGTCTCGCGTCAACCTGCAGTTCATCGGCGACAATCTGAACTTTCTGATCCGCTCCGATGACATCACGCGAGTGGACATCGCGACGACGACCAATCCGCTCGCGGGGCTGAACGGTAGTTGGCACTTCGTCTCCGCGGTGGTCGATGTCTCGGCAGACGCGGTCCTGTTTTATGTGGACGGCAATCTCATCAACCCGACGACGTACAGCGGCACGCCAACTTTTTCCGTCAGCGCGTTTTCATCAAGCCCCTCGGCGATCGCGACCTTGGGGGCCAACGAGGATTTTGCCACCGAGTTCTACGATGGTCTGCTCGATGAAGCCCGGTATGCGACATCCGCCCGTTCGGCCGCGTGGATCAAGGCCGAGTATCTCACGGCGACGAACAGTTTTGTTTCGGTCGGCGCGGCCGAAGTCGCTCCGACCTATGGCGGAGTGATCGGCAATGACATGGAAGTAGACAGCTCACGACTGAGTGCCACGCTCGTCACCGGACCGTCGAACGCCGCCAGCTTCTCGTTCAACGCCGACGGCACATTTGCTTACACGCCGCTTGCGAACTTCTCGGGGACCGACTCCTTCACCTATCTCGTCAACGACGGCTCGTTCAATTCCAACGTGGCCACGGTGACGATCACCATCAATGACGTGAATAAGGTGCCGCAGATCACCAGCAACGGCGGCGGCGCGACGGCGGCAATCAGCTTGGCGGAGAACTCGGCCGATGTGACGACCGTGACCGCCACCGATGCCGATCTTCCCGTGCAGACGTTGACCTTCACGATCAGCGGCGGAGCGGATGCCGCCAAGTTCACAATCGACAGCATCAGCGGGCAGCTTCGATTCCTCACGCCGCCCGACTTTGAAACACCGACCGATGTCGGCCTGAACAATGTCTACGAGGTGACGGTCCAGGTCAGCGACGGCAGCTTGACCGATTCGCAGGCGATCGCCGTTACGATCACGGACCAGAGCGAGGTTCCCGCCAGCGTCGGCGATGCGGCAATCTGGCGATCCAGCGGCGACATCAGTCCGAACACGGCTCAATGGGACGGGACCAATTTCGGCGCGGCGGAAAACACCGCCAGTGTCGGGCAATGGCGGATCATCGACGGAGCCGAATCTCCCACACGCGACGAAAAGATCGTGCTGGGTGTCGACTCAACCGGCGTCATCTCGGGTGAGATCTATTCTGGCGGCGTCTGGACCGCGCTTCCGTTCTCACTGGCGACGGTCGCCAGCAGCACGAATCACGGCTTCGATGTCATTTACGAAAGCCAGAGCGGCGACGCGATTGTCGTCTGGAACAACAACACGACGGGGACAGCGTCGGTGTCGTTTCGCGTTTGGAACGGGACGAGTTGGTCGGCTCAGCAAAACATCACCGTCCCTCAAGCGGGCCGAGCGACCGAGTTGCAGCTTGCCAGCAATCCCACTCGCGACGAGGCGATTCTGATCGTCAGCACGGAAAACGCCGCGATCGACTATGCCGTGGTTTGGAACGGCAGCAGTTGGGGCAACTCGGTCACGCTCGATACCAGTGCCGGAGCGGATCGGACGGAAGTCGCCGTCGCGTTTGAATCGCAATCGGGCGAAGCGCTCGTCGTGTACGACGCCGAGTCTTTCACCAGCAACCTCGCATATCGAACCTGGAACGGCAGCACCTGGAGTTCGCAATTGGTGCTGACTGCGCCAGCGGGTGTCGGTGGGACGAGCGACACGTCGTGGTCGGTGCTGTCGTCAGATCCAACGAGCGACCGCATCGCGCTGGGCGAGTCATCCGACGGCAACGAAGCCTGGTTCAACATTTGGGATGGCTCAAGCTGGGGTGCGGGAATCACCGGAACGACGACCATCGCGACGCTCGGTTCGCGCAACTTCAGCATTGCGTTTGAAGCGGTTTCGGGCGAGGCCCTCGCCGTGTACGGTGAAGCGACTCAGACCACCGTCAGCTACCGAACGTGGTCCAGCGGTGGCGGTTGGTCGGCTGAACAAACCGGCCCGAATCTTGGAGCCGTTCCGAACGCGATGAGTCTCTCGGTCGATCCCAACAGCAATCGCCTCATCCTCTCGGTGCAAGACGCGAACAGCGACCTTAAGTTCGTTCAATGGGACGGTTCCACCTGGGGCGTGATTCACACGCTCGACACGAACAGCGGCGAAACGGCCAATCAACCGTTCCTGTTTCTATACGAGGCTTCAATCAACACGGCCCCAGTGATCACGTCAAATGGCGGCGGCGCGACCGCCTCGCTCAGCCGTGCGGAAAACACAACCGCCGTGACCACCGTCACCGCCAGCGACGCCAACCTTCCTGCTCAAACGCTGACGTTCTCCATCAGTGGCGGAGCAGACGCGGCGTTGTTCACGATCAACAGCAGCAACGGCGAACTGAACTTCACGTCCCCCCGCGACCGAGAACTCGCCACGGATGCCGACTTCAATCACATCTACGAAGTAACCGTCCAAGTCCGCGACGGCTACGGCGGCAGCGACTCGCAAGCGATCTCAGTGACGATTACTGACGTTGATGAGTTCGATGTCGGCGCGATCAGCGACACGAACGCCGCCACGAACGCCGTCAACGAGAACGCCGCCAACGGAACGCTCGTCGGAGTGACGGCCTTCGCCAGCGACGCCGACGCGACGACCAACGCCGTGACGTACTCGCTCGACGACAACGCGGGCGGACGCTTCGCCATCGACAGTTCGACCGGCATCGTGACTGTCGCCGATGGCACGCTGCTCGACCGCGAGGCCGCCGCTTCACACGGGATCGTTGTCCGTGCGACGAGCGCGGATACGTCGTTCTCGACGCAAGACTTCATGATCAGCGTCAACTCCCTCAACGACAATTCTCCGATCATCACCAGCAACGGCGGCGGAGCGACGGCATCCGTCAGCATTGCCGAGAACACGACCGCCGTGACGACTGTCACCGCGTCCGATATCGACCTGCCGGCGCAGACGTTGACTTACTCGATCAGCGGCGGAGCGGACGCCGCGATGTTCGCGATCGACTCCAACAGCGGCGTGCTGAAGTTCGCGTCAGCTCCCAACTCCGAACTGCCCACCGATGTCGGCGGCAACAACGTCTACGAAGTGACCGTCCAAGTGAGCGACGGAATCGGGGGCCTCGACACACAAGACATCGCCGTCACCGTGACCGACCTCAACGAGTTCGCCGTCACAGCCATCAGCGACACGAACGCCGCGACGAACGCCGTCAACGAGAACGCCGCAAATGGGACAGTCGTCGGGATCACGGCCTTCGCCAGCGACGCCGACGCGACGACAAACGCAGTGACGTACTCGCTCGACGACAACGCCGGCGGACGCTTCGCCATCGACAGTTCGACCGGCATCGTGACCGTCGCCGATGGCACGCTGCTCGACCGCGAGGCCGCTGCGTCGCACGGCATCGTCGTCCGAGCGACCAGCGCCGACACCAGCTTCAGCACGCAAGCCTTCACGATCAGCATAAACTCGCTGAATGACAACAATCCGATCATCACCAGCCACGGCGGCGGAGCGACGGCGTCCATCAGCATCGCCGAGAACACGACCGCCGTGACGACCGTCACCGCGACCGACGCCGATCTGCCGGCGCAGACGTTGAGTTACTCGATCAGCGGCGGAGCGGACGCGGCGAAGTTCACGATCAACAGCGCGACCGGTGTGTTGAGGTTTGTTTCGGCTCCCGACTTCGAGACTCCGACCGATGTCGGCGGCGACAATGTTTACGACGTCACCGTGCAAGCCAGCGACGGAGCCGGGTTGACCGACTCGCAAGACATCGCCGTGTCGGTGACGGGAGTGAATGAAGCCCCGCTGCTCGACAACAGCGGCAGCATGTCGCTGACCTCGATCACTGAGGACGACATCAACAACGTCGGCAATACGGTGGCGTCGATCATCGCCAGCGCCGGCGGCAATCGGATCAACGACGTGGATAGCGGCGCAGTCGAGGGGATCGCGATCACCAGTCTGGCCAGCGGCAACGGCACCTGGCAGTTCTCGATCAATGGTGGCGGAAGCTGGAGCAATGTCGGCGCGGTCTCCAATGTGTCGGCCTTGCTGTTGCGAGACACCGATCTCGTGCGGTTCGTGCCGGATGGTCAGAACGCCTCATTTCCGAGCGTGACGTTCCGCGCGTGGGATCAGACGAGCGGTTCGGCTGGCACGCGGGTCGATGTCAGCACGAACGGCGGATCGACCGCATTCAGCACGGCCACCGAGTTCGCAGGGCTGAGCGTCACGGCGGTCAACGACGCTCCGGTGCTCGACAATACGGGCGCGATGACGCTCACCACGATCACCGAGGACGACACGAACAACAGCGGCGACGCGGTCTTCTCGATCATCAACAGCGCGGGTGGCAATCGGATCACCGACGTCGATTTCGGTGGCTTCGAAGGCTTTGCCATCACGAGCCTCGCCAGCGGCAATGGCACCTGGCAGTATTCGATCAATGGCGGCGGCCTGTGGAACGATGTCGGAGTGGTCTCGGATAACTCGGCCCTGCTGCTGCGAGACACCGATCGGCTGCGGTTCGTGCCCGATGGTCAGAATGCCGATTCGGCGAGCGTCACATTCCGAGCCTGGGATCAATCGAACGGTTCCGCCGGCACGAAGGTCGATGCCTCGATCAACGGTGGCACGACAGCTTTCAGCACGGCGATGGAAACCGCCTCGATCATCGTGAGAGCGGTCAATGACGCTCCCGTCCACGGCGTGCCGGGGCCGCAAACCGTGGCCGAGGATTTCTCGCCGGGGCTGGTGTTCAGCGCGGCCAACGGCAACGCGATTTCGGTCAGCGATGTGGATGTGGGAGGCGGGTTGCTCGGTGTGCGACTGACTGTGAACAACGGCACGCTCACGCTGGGGACGACGGCCAATCTGAGCTTTGGACTTGGCGACGGCATCAACGACCGCGACCTGCTCTTCGCCGGGACCGTGGCTGAGGTGAATGCCGCTCTGAACGGATTGACGTACTCGTCGGATGCGAATTTCAACGGCCCGGACACACTCAGGATTCAGACTCGTGATTTCGGCAACACGGGTGCCGGCGGCGAACTGATCGATGACGATTCGATCGCGATCACGGTGACGCCGGTCAATGACCTACCGGTCGCGAACGATGACGATTACTCGGTCAACCAAGCGCAGCCACTGGCTGCCGCCGTCTCTGGAGTGATCGTCAACGACAGCGACATCGACAACGATCCGCTGACGGTGGCTCTGGTGACGGGGCCAGCTCACGGTTCGCTGACGCTCAACGCCGACGGCAGCTTCACCTACACGCCCGACGCGGCGTACTTCGGAGCCGATGTCTTCACCTATCAAGTCACCGATGGCACCGCGGTCGGCAATGTCGCGACGGTGAATCTCACGGTGATTCAAACGGTCGGCGGAGGCGGCATTGATCCCGATCCCGGCGACGATCGTGACTCGGATGCCGACGATCCGATTCTCGATGCCGATCCGATTTCGAATCCTGATCCCACTCCGATTCTCGATCCCGTTGGCGGTTCGCCTCCGATTCGTGATCGAGGCAACTTAGCTCCTTTTCCAACGACGACGACCGCTCCAGAGCCACCGACGCCCTTGTCCACTCCGATCACACCGGGAGACAGCTTCTGTAACTTTGTGCCTCGTCTGCGCGGCGAGCAGAGCCGACTCACCGGATTCTTTCCCGATGAGTTTGCTGACAACATCCTCGATTCGATGTCCGAGATGGATCAAGTTCTGGCCTCGATGTTCGAGGACAGTGGAGCCATCTGGTCCAAGCTGGATGGTCTGAAACACGACGTCGATCAGGCGGTCGAGAAGAACATGCAGAACATGACGTTGGTGGTGGGGACGACGGCGACGGTCGGGACTTCGCTGACGGTCGGTTATGTCTTGTGGTTGCTGCGTGGCGGCTCGCTGATCGCCAGCATGGTCTCGGCATTGCCGGCTTGGACGATGATCGACCCGTTACCGATTCTCGCCTCATCCGACTTGGAGACGCGAGATGACGATGACGAATCGTTGAACTCACTGATTGAACAAGCGGACTTTTGATTTTCGATTTTTGATTTTTGATTTTCGATTGAACCACATTGTCATCGAGAATCAAAAGTCATCCGTGCTGCGGTTCAATCGAAAATCAAAAATCGAAAATCGAAAATTCCAAATCATGCGTTGGATTCCCACTTCAGTTCGGCTCACGTTTTGTCTGGTCAGTCTGACGGTCAGTTGCCTGTTGTTGGCGGCGACGTGCGGATTGATCCCGGACACTCGTAGCGCCGTCATGAATGGCCGCGCAGAGTTGTGCGAGTCGATCGCGATCAATCACTCGGTGCTGGCGACTCGCGGCGATGTGATCGCCATGAAGGCCAGCTTGAAGGCGATCCAAGAGCGCAATGTCGGCATCGAATCGCTCGCCGTCAGGCGTGCCTCCGGTGAATTGGAATTCGAGTTCGGCGAGCACTCGGCTCACTGGCAACCGTCCGAGGACGGCCGTTCCTCCGACACTCAAATCCTGGTTCCGATCAGCCAGGGGGAACAACTTTGGGGAACCATCGAAGTCCGCTTTCAGCCGATCCGAACATCCGGCTGGCGCGGTCTGCTGCGCGAGCCGTTGTTCCAACTGGTGCTGTTCATGAGTGTTGTCGGAGCGTTGGGCTTCTTGATGTTTTTGAGCCACACGTTGCGGCAGCTCAATCCGACGAAGGTGATTCCGTCGCGCGTTCGTTCGGCATTGGACACGCTGACCGAGGGCCTGTTGATCCTCGACGATCAGCAACGAATCGTGCTCGCGAACGTCGCCTTCAGCAGGATCATCGGCCGCGAGCCTGACAAACTGGTCGGCTTCAACATGTCGGAGCTTCCCTGGCGCAATCACGACAGCCAGGGGACCGACAAGCTCAAGCAGATCCCGTGGCGTGAGGCATTCGATTCGGCGACACCGACGACCGGCGTGCTGCTCGACCTGCAAGTCACGACCGAGCAACGCCGCACATTTCTGGTCAACGCGGCTCCCATCTTCAGCGAGAAGAACCGCTGCCAAGGAGTCCTGACCAGCTTGGAAGACGTCACGCCGATGGAACAGAAGAAGAAGGAGCTGCACTTCACGATGGAGCAACTCAAGCAGTCGGCCGAGGAGATCCGCCAGCAGAACGAAAAACTGGAACGACTGGCCACGACCGATCCGCTGACCGAGTGTCTGAATCGCCGCTCGTTCTTTCCGCAGTTTGAAACGCTCTGGAAAACCGCCGAACGTCATCGGCAACCGATCGCCTGCATCATGGTGGATGTCGACCACTTCAAGTCGGTCAACGACACGCACGGCCACGCGACGGGGGACGAGGTGTTGCGCGGTGTGGCCGCGGTGCTCCGCAACACGGCCCGCGTCGGCGACTTGGTCTGTCGGTTCGGCGGCGAGGAATTCTGCGTGCTGCTTCCCTGCACCGAGATCGACGAGGCCAAAGCCGCCGGCGAACGATTCCGATTGGCGATCGCGGCCGCGAAGTTTCCCAAGCTGTCGATCACCGCCAGCATCGGCGTGTCAGCCCGCTCATTGGGCGCGAGCGATCCTCAAGAGATGCTCGACCAAGCCGACAAGTGCCTGTACGTCGCCAAACGGAACGGACGCAATCAAGTTGTCGGTTGGGACAACGTGCCCAGCGAGTCGCTTAACAGCGAGTCGCTTAACAGCGATTTGCTCAGCCATGACGAACCGACCTCACGCGCGAAGCACGAGGCCAAACCAGAAACGGCGGACCAGACGATCCCGTATCGAGCCGTCACGGCGCTGCTCTCGACGTTGTCCTACCGGCATCAGCCGACGGCCGCTCACTGCCGCCGCGTGGCCGACCTGTGCGTGATCTTAGCCGAGTCGCGCATGTCGCTGCGGGACTGCTATCTCGTTGAGACCGCCGCGCTGCTGCATGACATCGGCAAGATCGGTGTCCCCGATGCGATCCTGTTGAAGCAGAGCGCTCTGACCCGCGAAGAGTGGGATCTGATGCGGCATCATTCGACCATCGGACTGGAGATCGTGCGGGCCTCGTTCGGAAACGCGCGACTGACTCAGATCATCGAAGCTCACGAAGCGTTTTTTGGAGGCACGCAGCATCATCCGAATTTCCCCACGGGCCTCGACATCCCTCTGGGAGCACGCATTCTCGCTGTGGCCGACGCCTTCGACTCCATGACCAACGACAGCGTCTATCGCCAAGCGATGACGGTCGAGCAAGCCATCGCGGAACTCCGTCAATGTGCGGGAGCTCAATTCGACCCCGAATTGGTCGAGAGCCTGATCGACGCCGTCTCCTCGCGGACTTCTACGCATTCCACTTGGCAGGCCGAAGCGGTCACACGCGACGCGGCGGTCGATGTCGGCAACCAAATCGAAAACCTCGTCGCCGCCATCGACGACCACGACATCGAACGCTTGCGATCACTGGCCGATCGACTCAAGGCCACCGCTCAACTTAGCGGCATCAGTCCGATCGCCACCTCGGCCAGCAGCCTCGAAGCGGCCGTCGCCGAAAACGCCGACCTGCTCGACATTCTGGAATCCGCCTGCGAACTGGTGGATCTCTGCCGGTCCACTCAACGAGCCTTTCTGCAGAACGCGATTGCCTGAGCGTGCGCTGCAAACGATTGAGATCTTGTTTTCGTGAGAAGATCTTCGGCACCCAAAGCGACAAGACCCAAAGCCATCTTAACTTTCGAGTCTTTGTGTTCCTCTGAATTCCCTTCGCGATCTTTGCGTCCTTCTGTTCCAAACACTGTTTTGAACAGAAGATCGCAAAGATCGCGAAGGGGGACAAAGTCTTGCGGAACAACTTTTCAAACGGCCTAGACTCCTTGTCCGAAGCATGCGCGTGTCTCGGAATGCGAAATCAGCCGAAGGCCGTCTTAGATCCCCGCCAGGCGATCCTTCGAGTCGCCAAACTGCGGCAGTTCCAGTCCCATGCGGTCCATCAGCGAGAGGTACAAACTGCACAGCTTCCGCTTGTCGTTGCCGGCCTGCATGTAGTCCAACGAGCGGCCGGTTTGCAGTTGTCCGCCCAACCCACCCGCCAGAACCAGCGGCACTTGGTTGCCGTTGTGGGCGTTCCAATGCTCGGACACAAACATCAGGCATGAGTTATCGAGCACCGTGCTCTCCCCTTCCTGCATCTCGGCCAAGCGACCGATGAGGTAGGCGTATTGCTCAACATGAAACTTCACGATCGACTGGTACTCGGGGCCTTCGTTCGAGTGCGAGTAGCTGTGATGGTCGTCGCGCACGTTGAGGAACGGATAGACCTGCCCCGACAGGTCGCGCGACAAGAGCAACGTCGCGACTCGCGAGCGATCCGTTTGAAACGCCAGCGCGATGATGTCGCACATCAAACGGGCGTACTCGCGAAAGTTCTTCGGCTGACCAACCGGCGGACGTTGATGGGCGGCGACCGTCGCGGCGGCGGCGTCCTCTTGACCCTGCCGACGATTCAGCTTCTGTAAGCGCTGCTCGGTTTCGCGGACGGAGGTCAGGTATTCGTCGATCTTCACTTGATCGGAACCGCTGACCGCGCGACGCAGGTCGTTGGCCTCTTCCAGCACTTGATCGAGGATGCTCCCTTGCAGCTTGCCGGTCTGACTGCCGAACAGACTGTCGAAGGCCAGCGACGGATACAGCTCGATCGGGATCGGCGAATCGGGGCTGCGCCAGGAAATGTGCGAAGCGTAAACCATCGAGTACTGGCTCTCGTGAAAGCCGCTCACCGGTTGTTCGCAGCCGAGCACCAAGCTCGGCACGAGCGTGTCGTCGCCGAAATGAGTGGCCAGCTTCTGATCCATGCTGACCCCGCCCTTGATGATGCTGCCGCGATGCAGATTCGCGCCGGACAAAATGTTTCCCGTGCAGCGCGCGTGACCGCCATCCCCCTCGCGATTGAACAGCCCGTTGATCACGTTGAGCCGCTCTTTGAACGGAGCCAGCGGAGCAAGCGACGACCCCAGTTCCATCTCGCGGCCATTCCCCTTCGCCCACCAATGCGGCGGCGAGATGCCATCGCCGATGAACAGGCAGGCGAACCGCTGCGGCGTCTTCAGCTTCGCGGACGAAACCGATTCGCGACCGACCGCAGACATCGACTCCAACCACGGCAACGCCACCGAAGCACCGAGTCCCTTGAGCAACACGCGACGCGAAATGGTCTGAGAGGTTGGCATCAAATCGTCTCCTCGTAGTGCGGGCGGCTCGCCTGCACGGACTGCGACTCAGGCGGGCCGCCTGAGCGACGGAAATCGGGACTGGCGTGGGTGACAACAAACACAAGGTAATCGAGCAGTGTTGGCAGTGAAACGCGAAACGCCTTCTCGTTGAAGTTGGAGGGAACCTATACTCGCCCCGCATAAAATCGTTGGCAGTATCCAACATCCCAATCGTGAAGGTCAGGCGAATGGATCTGGAACTCTTAACTCATCCTGCTCCAACTTCTGTGCGATCGCGGTTCCGCCAGCTCGTCTCCGAGTGGAAGCAGCAGTCACGATTTCTTTCCAGCGCCACCCAGATGGCGATGCTGCGGCCTTACCAACGAATCATCGGAATGGGGCCTCAAGCTGTCCCACTGATTCTCGAAGAATTGCAACGCGAAACTGACTTCTGGTTTTGGGCGCTCGAAACCATTACTGATGAGAATCCGGTAACCCCTGAAGACAGCGGTTTCGTCAGCAAAATGGCCGACGCTTGGTTGGTTTGGGGACAACAGCGGGGTTTGATCTCGTGAACTGGACCAGCCGCCTGAGCTACGGTCTTACCACGTCACGGCCACGCTGATTCCGAAAGACCGCACTGGTCACCACCGTCTCAAACAATGGCACGACGCGGTCATCATTCTCCTGGAGTGTTGCCTCCATTTGCTCCAGCAAGACCAGATCGGAAAGCTGCAACGAACGGCCTAACGCATAGCCCAGCAGCTTGCGGTTCAATGTGCGAGTGAAGTCCGAGCGACGATGCTTTGCCAAGTACTCGGAGAACTCCGACACGCCGTGAGCCTGCTCGCCCGACGGGAGTTGGACCGCGTTGTCGATTGCTCGGCCCGCGAGGTCTTTGTTGCGGCTGCGGCCGATCGAATCGAAGCCTTCCATTGCTAGTCCGATCGGATCGAACCGCTGATGGCAGCGAGCACACTTCACGTCTTCCGTATGAGCCGCGAGCAATTGCCGAATCGTCTTGCCGTCTGTGTCGGTCTCTTTGGCGGGGAGCACCGCGACGTCGGGCGGTGGCGGCGGGATGTGTTCGCCGAGCAATTTGTGAACGACCCAAAAGCCGCGCTTCACGGGACTCGTCCGTTGCGGTTGCGAGTTCTTCGTCAGGAACACCGCCATGCCGAGCAACCCGCTACGACCGCGCTGATGCAGTCCGGTCACGAGTTGCCAGTCATCGGTGGGGCGAGCGATGCCCGAGGCGAGCGCCGGCGGTTCAGGGAATGGGACGCCGTAATGTTGAGCCAGCCGCTTGTTGACGAAGGTTGCGTCGCTCCGCAGTAGGTCGGTAATCGGCCGATCGTTTTGAAGGATTAGCGTCACGAGTCGTGTCGGCTCCTCGAACATGGCTTGCTTCAACGGATCATCGAAGGCCGGGAAGACCGAGCGGTTCACGGCTTCGGATTGGCGGAAGTCGCGGTAGTTCAGCCACTGGCCGAAGAACTCCAGTGCGAAGCCGCTGACCTTCGGGTCTTGCAACATGCGTCGTGTCTGAGCGCGCAGCGTGGCTTCGTTGTTCAACTCCCCGGCCTCAGCCAGCTTCAACAACTCGGCGTCGGGAACCGAAGACCACAAGAAGAAACTGAGCCGCGAGGCGAGGGCCAAATCGGGCAGCGGCTTCGCGCCGTCTCCCGCCGGAGCCGCATCGGCCAGATAGCAGAAATGCGGCGAGACCAGGATGCGCACAACGGTCGCACGCACCGCGTGCTCGATGCTCAACGGCGCGGGCTTCACGTCGTTCAACGGCAAGCCGAAGGCGACAGCCTCATTGAAGAACTGCATGAGCTTCTTCTCTTCTGCCTTCGTCAGCGGCCGGCGATACGCGGCCTGAGCAAACTCCAGCAACCGTTTCTGGTAGATCGGAACGGCCGCTGGCCATTGAGCTGCGCGACGCTTCAATCCCCATCTGAACCCCTCGAAGAAGGTGTGAATCGGATGCGTCTCGATCTCTTCGGCCGTCCCTTTGACTCCCGACCGTGTGAGATAGATCTGCTCAAAGCGATTCAATGTCTCGTCGCTGGTCAGCTCCGGGTCTTCCTCTTTGATGGAATCAAAATCGGGATGCTTCATGAAGTTTCGCTCGGAGCGTTCAAAGAAGACGAACCCACGCAGCATCTTCTCGGTGACACCGGTGACGAAAGACAACTCGTCCCACAGCCGATCCAGTTCGCGATTCTCCGACTCGCTGAGCACCAACTTGCAGAGCGGTTGATCGTCTCGGAAAAAGCCTTCGATGAGATGGAAGCCAGCGGACAATCCGCGCGTCTCGTCGGCGAAGTAAAAGCGATTCGGGAACAGCCTGCAGAACGCCGCGCCCGACGCGGCGAATTCTTTGGCGATGTCGTGCTGCGGAGTGATCAGCGGCAACGAAGTCGTAGCCACGGTCGTCAGACCGTGGGAAGCGTTGGTCGCGCTTGGTCCCAATTCGGCCACGCTCTGGCGAGCGTGGCTACCACCTTTCGGGCGAGATTGCCGACTCGACCGATCGAGCGCCTTCGGATCTCCGTTGACCGTCGTCGCCCAAGCCAGAACTGCCACATCGTTCGTCCGCTTCGGATCGAGGCTCACGTCCGCGAAGAAGTGTTTGAGCGACTTGTCTCGGAAGGCTTTGGCTGGGATCGCGATCGTCACCGAACTGGGCATCTCCAGTACGAGGCTGTCGGGGTCAACCATGTTTCCCTGCTGGTCGAGTCCCCACAGCAGCCGCGTCGCCTCGCTGGGGGCGAACTCGGTGAGCAACGCTTTGAGCGAGACGTTCCTCTGCGGATCGTTCGGCTTGAAAGACTGCGGCGAGGACGGACTGAAAACCAGGTTCTTGAAAACGACGGAGGTGTCCGAGGTCTTGCTTGGTATTGCTTGTGCCGAGTCCTTCGTGGCCGCCGCCCCGTCTCCGTTCGTCGCAACCGCGAATAGATCGCTCCAAGGTTCGACTCGCAGAGTCAGCAGGAACTCATGCTCCTCGAACGGAACGATCTCGACATGCACGCGACGGTGATCGCTCACGACCGCTGGATTGAACGCATCCCGATTGGCGGCTGTCTTCGACCGGCGATCAATGTGTTGCACCGGCCCGTTCCCCGCATTGCCGACAATCGCGTCCGTCTCCGGCAGACAGAGTTGGAGGCTCAAGCGCTGGATGTCATTCGCGAGCGTGTGAATCGCGCTGTCGTCGAGCTTGTCTTGAGGCAACGCCTTCCAACTCTGCCGCAACCACTTCAGGAAGAACGTGTCGTTGGCCTCACCTACATTCTCCAGCACATTCCATAACCGACGAAAATAGCTCGGGCTGATTCGCGCTTCGCTGGCCCACTCTTCCACCGACACCGCTTGACGACCCGCCGGTCGATGGCGGTATCGCCAAGCGACGGTGAGGTACTTCGAGTAATCGACTTTATGCCGTTCATAGAACCGGAGAACCGCTTGCTCCGTGAGCTTCGTTTGATCGGCGAACGTGACCACCGAATGCGGAGCGAACTCCATTCGCGTGGGTGTGAGTAACACATGATCGGCGACATACTGTGCTGCGGCATAATACTTCTTAAAGAGGTTCGGCGACATCACAAGCGCCTCACCCGTGTTGTTGAAACCTTCTCCCGATGCGGGATCGATCGGAAACGAATCGGCCGGCCGAATGTCGATGCCGGTCAGATCGCGGATCGCGTAGTTGTATTCCGCATTGCTCAACCGCCGAGGCAGCACGACTCCCGGATCACCCGCCGTCTTGCGAGCCTCTTCCAGCAGCAATTTGCCGAGCACTTGCAGCACCTCCGCACGCTCGCGAGCCGCCGGTTGCTTGGCATCCGGCGGAGGCATCTCTTCCTTGGTGAGGAAGATGACGACGTGCTCCCACTTCCGATAATCCGCCGCGACCGCTTCCGGCGACGTGTACCGAGTCAAATCCAACTCCCCCTCGGTCGTCTTCTGGTTATGACATGCTACGCAATACGTTTTCACAAAGGGGAGCACCCGCTCGCGAAACGGATCGGCCGCTTCCGTACCACTGACTTCGGCCACAAATAGCGCCACCCACATAACAGATAGCGATCGGAGCAAGGCATAAGACGATGATGGCATGAATGAGACTCTTGAGGGGGGGACTTGGCAGGCTCACAACGGGGCGCGTTGCGAGAAAGTTCATGTGAGACCGGCGGGGCTTATACCGCGTTTCTCGTCGCCATGCTCGCCAGGGTTTGTCGGTTTAGTCGTTTAACCGCAAGCCGGAGGCGTGCGAGAACGTAAGAACCCGTCCAACATCAACATCAGGTTGTGATGGGGTGATGTTGTCTTTCTCCGTGCTCCGGCCCTGCCATCCGTGCGGCAACTAATGGTGGTGAAGAATCGCAAAAGACGAGTTGCCGCACGGATGGCAGAGCCGGAGCACGGAGAAAGACGAAACTGGGAAAAATCCCCCGGCTGATCACTGCCGTCAAAACACGAAGTTGTTCTTGGACAGGTTCTAAGTTGATATTCCATGTGTCGCGCACGCCTCCGGCACTGTCGTTCGTGCGATCCACCGCTTTGAGATTGCCGAGCCGGAGAACTGACGACGCGACTACGTCGGCTGCAATTCCTGTCGCCGCAGTTCTTCCAATCGAGCCTCCCCTCCGCAGAGTGCGAGGTACTCGCGGAAGTCGTGGCAACCGAAGACGTGTTGCTCCAGAAACGCCATGTGCGCGGCGGGGTCTTCTTCCACCGTCAACCATTGCCGCAGATGGACTTCGTCCGAGTAGTACTCATAGGGCATGTTGCCGGGATAGCTCCCGAACGGCACCTCGCAGACGGCATCGACGCAGAAGAACGGGATCGCCGTTGAGGTCGGATCGCGGCGAATCTCGTCGTTGGAGATCAGCCGTTCGCAGCTCAGGATCACCTGCTTGGCCGCTCGAGCGACCGCGATGTCTGCGACGGACGTGCCCCGAATGCGCGCGTTGCCGTAGCAGTCCGCTTCGTGAACGTGAATGATCGCCACGTCCGGCCAGAGCGCGGGGATCGCAACGTATTGGGCATCCGTGAATGGGCAGGTGATCGGCTTCGCCGCGCTGTGCTCGAAGGTGTCGGTGCCGGCGACGCTGCGAGCGGGCAGGAACGACACTCCCATCGCCGCCGCTTGGAACCGCAAGGCGAGCGTGTAATTGGACCATTCGCAGAGTTCGACCGCTCCGCTTTCAACGACTCGCCGCGCGTGCGGCGACAACCCGCGAGCTTCCAAGCCGACGATGTAGGCGGCATCGACCCGTTTCAAAAGCTGCCCCCGTTGCGTGAGGTTGCCGGCCGCCAGAATCTGAAAGTCATGCGTCGCCGTGTGCCCGGCAAAGCCAAGATTCTGCTTGCGCTGCCGGACGATCTCGTGCAACAACGCGGTGGCAATGCGATCCGCTCCGAAGCCGCCGGACGCCAGATAATCGCCGTCGTGAACAAATCGCCCAACGGCCTCCGGCACCGACATGACCTTGTCGATCAACTGCTTCGGCTTGCTCCGAAAGAACGCGCGAGCGGTGTCCGGATCGGGATTCGTAAACAGCGGTGCGTGTCCCACGAGCGTTGCCTCCAGCTTGTAGTGACCCGATTTATCGGGTCGTGATCGCGCATTCGACCCCATGAATGGGGTCACTACAAGCGCGAGGCACCGTCGGCTCAGTTCCCGCCGAAAATCACCAGCGCCTCTTCGTGGGTCAGCGGTTTCTTGAACTGCTCGGATTGCAGTTCAACTTGCAGCTTCGAGTCGCCGACGTTGATCGCCTTGAGCGTCAGATCGAAGTGGACGTTCCCTTGGCCGCCGATTTCCTTGATCGGCTCGAAGAGGATCTCTCGGCCGCTGATCGTGTGACTGGCGGGCCCGCGTGCCGATACGAACTGCAACTCCGGCGGCAACGTCGCTCGGACGGAGACGTTCGATGCCGTTCCCGAACCTTTGTTGCGGATCACCATGCGAGTCGTAAACGTCTCACCCTTCGAGTACGCCTCGGCCTTCTCGGCGAATTCGATCTTGAGGTCCGATGTGCCGATCGCTCGGAACTGATAATCGGTCGCGGCCCCCTTGCGGCTGTTCTCGGTGATTTGGACCGAACCGGCGTGATTGCCGATCGCCTTGGGCAGGACTTTGATCTTCAGGGCCAGCGTTTGATTCGGATCGAGTTGCGGGACATGCCACGTCACTGTCCGCTGTTTCGGATCGAATCGGCCCCCCTCGGTGGCGGAGACGAATTCGACGGTGCTCGGCAGCGATTCGACGACGACTGTGTTGCTCGTCGGGTTCAGCGAGTTGTTCGTCAGGCGATTCTCGAACTCGATCGGCCGGCCGACGAACCAGTTGGTTTGACCGAGTCGCGAGAGGCTGACGACTTGGCCGATGACGTTGATCTCGACCTGCTGTTCGGCAGCGGAGGCACCGTCGGTCGTGATCACCGCGCGATTCACCGCTTTGCCCGGACGCACCGCGACCAGCGGCAATTGCACCGACTGCGACTTACCCGCCGGGATCGTCCCGATTTCGTATTCGAGATCTCGTTCGCTGACATCCGCCAGCTTGAGGTTGTCCGGGATGAGGTTCCGCAGCACGACGCGACTGGCATCGACGCTGCCGTTGTTCGTGATTTGAAAGTTGAGCGTCACGGCCTCGTTGACTCGGACCTGCGGAGCGGTCGTCAGTTTCAGACTGAGCTTGGGTGAGGCGATCGTCGTGCGCGACGAGACCTCGGCGGTGAAGTTCACTGTGGCGATGCTGCCGACTTGGCCCTCGGCCACCGGCACGACTTTGACCTGAATCTCTTTTTGATCACCCGGCTTGATCGTTCCCAGCCGCCAGATCAGTTTCTTGCCCGTTAGTTCCGCTCGCGGAATTGTGCCGGAGAGTTTTGTACCCATCGGCACTTGATCCTCGACGACGACGGCGTTGGCCGCGCTTTCGCCGATGTTGCGAATCACGATCGTGTAGACCATCGGCTGATTCAGCGTCGCGTTGGGAGGGGCGATCTTCTCAATCTTCAACTCCGGTCGCTGCGGCCCGCGCGGGGCATCCGCTCGAACGACGCCGTCACCGGTGACGGACTCGGCCGCTGCCGCATCCAGTGGCGCGGCGATCGTCGTCTTCAACCGGTTCGGAGGTGTCGTGTCATTGGTCTTGTGACGTGGCTGAAACAGTTCGGTCGGCGGCATATCGCCGTCGTCAGTCAACTCCAGCGGCGAGTCTTCGGCGGGCGGAACCGGAGGGTCAGGTATCCGCGACTTGCCGTTGATCGACTTCGGCGGGTTGTCGGCGAAGAGGTTCTCTTCGTCATCGAGCGGCGACTTCCTCTTCGGAGCGTTCGACCTGTTTCGGATCGGCTGCTCATCAGAGCTTGGCTCGTCCAAGTCCAATGAGATTCCGCGCCCCTCGGACGTGCCGGACGTGAGCGTGATCGGCTCCGTGTCGGTCACGGTGACGCCGCGACTATTGGAGCCGCCACCAATGGAGCCGCGACCGTTAGGGAGCGGTGTCACGTCCTGATCGGTTTGCACTCCTTGACCGTCGCGGCTCGAAGAAGCTCCCGCATCGGACAATTCGGCGTTGGCCTTCGGCTGTTCGCTGGCGGTCAGCCGGTCGATCTCGGTCAGCACGGCGTTGGGATTGTCTTCCATCTTTCCGAATGACGCGGGCAACTCCGCCGCCTCGGCCGCGATGGCACGAGCTTCCTCAAGCTGTCCCTTGTCGATCAACGTCCGCGCCCGCTTGATCGCCGCTTGAGCTTGCTTCTTCGCATTCTGTGGCAGCGGGATCGGTTTCGGTTCTTCGTCAAACGCGGGCAACTCCGCCGGTTCTCGATTCGTTTTCGTGTTGGCCGCCGGAGTCACTTCGGGAACGGGATCGTCCGGGAATGCGTCGAGCAAAAGTTCCGCTCGCGACGCGCGATTGCGGAGCGGGACGGAAGTCGGCTCCAGCGGTTCCTCGCCGCTCTCTTCCTCAAATGTTTCGAGGGACGCGCGCGATCCCGTTCGGGTGCTCGGACTCTTCCGCGCCGGCAATTCGTCGAGCGTGAGATCCTCATCGGCCGCGTTCGAGCGGCGCGACCGCAACGTCATGCGAGCCGGCTCGGAGTTCCCTTCCGGCAGTTCGTTCGCGGACTCCGCGGGCTTGGCTGCGGCAAGATCCAAATCGTCGAGCGGCTTGAAGCCATCAAAGCGCCCCTTTGCTTCGGTCTTCGCCGCGCTCTGAGGAGCCAGGCTCCGCTGAAACTGCATCAGTCCCAGCAAGCCCAAGCCAACGCTCCCCGCCAACGCCGTCAATTTCCAAATCGAATTGCCGCTCTGCATGGGATTCCCTTCCCCCGAAACATGGAGCAGGTTTCCAACCCGCCCGCGAACCCAGAGCAGATTGATCACCTGCCCCACAACAGAATTCAGCGACCTTTGGTCGTCTCGGCGTTACATATCAGATGCGCGAAAATGGGTGAAGACGAGTTCCGGGCACTCCGGGTCGTCGACACGTCACTTTTTCTTCGGTGTCTCAACGGCTTTCTTTTTCGACAGACCCTTCGTGTATGACTCGAACAATTCCCGGTACTCCGGCGGAGGTGGGCGGCGCACCGAGCCGGTCCCTTCGCCGTTCTGTTTGTCTTTGTTCGTGTCGTTGCGGCGCTGAGTCTTGTCGGTCAGGTTGAGGTTCTTGAGCATCTCGTCGAACTGCCGCTGTCGAGCCTTGGCCTGTGGGGAATTGTCCTCCGGCTTGGCCTCGACCTCCTTCTGCATTCGGTCGACGAACTTTTGGAGTTGCTCCGGAGTCCAACCGAGTTCATCGAGCAGTTCTTGATCGACTTCTCCGCGCTCCAATTCCTTCTTCAATTTCTTGAGCACGAGGTTCGCGGCCTCTTTGGTGAATTCTTCATTCGCCTCTTCCGGCTCACCGGAGCTGCTGCTGGACTTCGCCGATTGATTCGGCTCGCCCGGTTCGTCCGACTGATTGGTTCCGCCGCCGTCCCCCGGATTTGAACCGCCCTTCCCTGCTTTACTGCCTCGCGCCCCCGGCTTCTTCTTCTCGCCCCCCGGCTTGTCTCCCGGCTTGTCTCCCGGCTTGTCACCCGGCTTGTCTCCCGGCTTATCTCCCGGCTTATCTCCCGGTTTGTCTACCGGCTTGTCGCTCGGTTTATCCCCCGGCTTATCCCCCGGCTTATCCCCCGGCTTGTCGCTCGGCTTGTCACCCGGCTTGTCACCCGGCTTGTCGCCGGGTTTGTCACCCGGCTTATCTCCCGGCTTGTCGCTCGGTTTATCACCCGGCTTATCACCCGGCTTATCACCCGGTTTATCACCCGGTTTATCACCCGGTTTGTCACCCGGTTTGTCACCCGGCTTATCACCCGGTTTGTCTCCCGGCTTGTCGCTCGGCTTGTCACCCGGCTTATCACCCGGTTTGTCACCCGGCTTGTCTCCCGGCTTGTCGCTCGGTTTATCCCCCGGCTTATCCCCCGGCTTATCCCCCGGCTTATCCCCCGGCTTATCTCCCGGCTTGTCACCCGGCTTGTCACCCGGTTTCTCGCCCGGCTTATCGCTCGGCTTATCTCCCGGCTTATCACCGGGTTTGTCTCCCGGCTTGTCGCTCGGTTTATCCCCCGGCTTGTCGCTCGGCTTGTCACCCGGCTTGTCACCCGGCTTGTCACCCGGCTTGTCGCCGGGTTTGTCTCCCGGCTTGTCGCTCGGTTTATCCCCCGGCTTGTCGCTCGGTTTATCTCCCAGCTTGTCGCTCGGCTTATCCCCTGGCTTGTCGCTCGGTTTATCTCCCGGCTTGTCGCTTGGTTTATCTCCCGGCTTGTCGCTTGGTTTATCTCCTGGCTTGTCGCTCGGTTTATCCCCTGGCTTGTCGCTCGGTTTATCCCCCGGCTTGTCGCTCGGTTTGTCTCCCGGCTTGTCGCTCGGTTTATCTCCTGGCTTGTCACCCGGTTTATCACCCGGCGTGTCTCCCGGCTTATCGCCCGGTTTGTCTCCCGGCTTATCGCCTGGCTTGTCACTCGGCTTATCGCCCGGTCTGTCTTCGGGCGGTGGGGCGTTGGGTGGCGGTGACGACGGATTCTGCTGCTCATTCTTCTTTGATAAGTCGCCGTTCTCCTTCGCGCGTCGAGCAATCTTTTCGAGAGCTTCTTGGTCTTGCGAGCCGTCGTTCTTTAGGGATTGCTTGCCCGGCCTGTTGTTGTCTCCCTTGTTCTTGTCGTTCTGTCCGTCCTGCTTGTTCTTGTCGGGGTCACCGTTTTTGTCTTTGGGGTTGTTGCCGTCTTGTTGCGGCTGATTTTCGTTCTGCGGATCAGGTTGAGGATCGTCGCCGTCGGCCGGTTGTTGCTCGGCACCTCCGCCCCCGCCGGCTGGCGTGGCGTCGAGGATCAGCCAATGACCGTTCAAGTAGGCTTCGACCCACGCATGGCCCATCCCGCGCACGACGAACTCGCCGTTTTCAACCTTGCCTCCTTTGAATCCCAGAATCATCCGCGCGGGAATCTTCAATTCACGCAGCATCAATGCCAGCGCCGAGTTGAACGTCTTGCAGTCCCCAGCGTGGCCGACCAGTAAGAATTCTTCGAGATCATCAATTCGCGGCAGGCCGGGTTCCGGATCCTTGTACTTGAACTCGGGTTGAGCCAGTCGAGCCAGCAACCGCTTGGCGATTTCGACTTGGTCGGGGAGCGATCCATCGGGGTTCACCACCGCTTGTCGCGCGAACTTTCGCAGGTCATTCAAACCGCGAGGCATTTGGCAGTAGAAGTCTTGATCCTTGGCTGCGAGGTCGATTTCCAAAGTGGCCAGCGGGTATGGCAGGGCTTTGTCTCGGTCGGGCTTGGCTGAGAGAACCACATACTTGGTTTCATGCCCGTTCGAGATCGGTTTCTCACGGTACAGCGCGGAGCTGGCTCGTGCTTGCAGGACTCGGCCCGCATCATCGGGCTGCGGTGCCAGTCGGCAGTCTCCGAACGCCGGGAGCGCGTGCAGGATGCCTGCATCCAAAACTTCGACTCGCAATTGCTGACGAATCTCTTGCCGAATCGTCAGGTTTTGGCGAGCTGGAGCCAGCGGACGACGTGTTCCGTCCTGTGAACCGATCGCGCTGACTCGCCAATACTCCGCCTTGAAGTCACTGGCCACATAGCCTCGGAAGAGAGGTTCTCCGCCACGAAAGCCCATGTCCCGCGCATATTTTTTGACGTCAATTTCCTGGTTGGTTTCTTCATCGAACAGCCGGATGGCAAGCATCGGATCGTTGTTGGCGGGAACCTTTTCGCCGGGCTGTTGCCCATTGGGATCGTTGGCTTGATCGTTGGCCTTCTTGTTGGCCTCGTCGATCCGTTTCTGTTGCTCCTTCTTCTGTTCGTCGAGCTGCTTCTTGGCCTCTTCCTTCGAGACCTTGTCCTTGATGGTGATCTCGATGGGGGCGGTTTTCGCGAAGTTGTGGATGGGTTGGCGGTTGTCTTGAGCTTCGATCCAAATCCGAATCTTGTCGCCGTTCTTCAGACGGAGCAGCTCCAGGGGCAGGTCGTGCTTGTGCGTGAAGTCCTGTTGCAAGCCCTCAAACAGCGTTTCGTCGGTGACGTCGTTCTCGTCGCGAGCGATCTTCAAGGTGACACGGCTGAGCTTGAAATCTTGATCGCGGGCGGCGACGGCGAGCGGGACAGTCCCATTGGCCGGCATTTCGAGGTTGGTGGTTGGATCGATCAACGCGACTTGCGGTGGCTGATCGAGTCGAATGTTGATCGGATAGACGACGGGCTTGGGATCGGGACTGCCATCGGCGTCCCAGACATTGATGCGGTAAAACTTCGGAAATTTGCCATCCGCTTGACGCGGATCGGCTGGCCAGAGGATCGCGAGATTCTTGCCTCCGCTGATCTTCACCGGATTGCCGGGATACGCGCCGGAAAAATCTTCGGTGTCGGCCAGTTCCAGCTCGGCTCGTTTGACCGGCACGTTCGTGGTCGCCGTGATTGTGATGGCCGTGCGCTCCCAGGCGTCGATGGCCCCCCCCTTCTGCGTGCGCGAGTCGAGTTCGGTGTACTCAGGATATTCGTAGCGGATTTCGGCGATGGTCGCGGACGGGGGGGTGATGATTTCGACGTGGTACTCCGGCGATCGCGCATCACCGGCGGCGATGCGATAAGTGAAGCTCTGCAAGAGTCCACCCCCTTCGCTTCCGAGCGTTCCTTCAAAGGCATACGGATCTTTGGAGGGGTCGGGATTACTGAGCGGCATCGGTTCATCGACGAAGCGGCGGTCGGCGGTGGTGAACAGCAGCAGGACTTCGGTGGGGATCTTGCCGCGGAGTTGCACGCTGACCGTCAGGTTGTCGCCGGCTCGGCGCGTGGCATCGCCCGGTTTGACTTCCAGGATTTCAGTCTGCGTAGCGGGGGCGACGTCAAGGAACGGCACCATCGCTCGCAGCACCGATGGGCCGAGCTGCTTGGGGCTGAGCACCGAATACAAACAGAACGCGACCACGATTCCGAACAGCACATACAACGTCCGCAGCAACGGCCGCTTGTCGATGGCATCGTCGATGTTGAGCTTGTTGAGCGTGACGGCTGCTCGCTTTTCGATCGTCGCCAGAATCATTGGCGAGACGCTGCGACCCGCCTGTCTGAGATCGACGAGGTTGAGCAAGCTGCTGCGAAACTCGGTCGAAGAGGCTTCGAGCGTTCTGGCCGCATACAGCCCGCTGACAGTCTTGAGTGCCGGCCAAATCACCTTGCTTCCAATCAGCCAGCCGACGAACCCGATGACTGGCAGAAACATCAGGACTCGTGCCGTGCCACCGACACCGCCATCCGACAACCAGTGATCGCTCAACACGAACAGCAGCACATAGCCGACCAAAACCGCGAGTGCGATGACGGAGGCCGTCAGCATCTCCGTCTGTTTGATGTTGGTCTGCGTCTTACGAAGCTGATAGTCGATGTACTCATCCGGCTCGGCGTAGGGAGCGTGCGAGCGTTCGGGCGCGGTGGCGGTGGACATGGTTGGCCTCGATCAATTGGTTTCCGGCGGATAGACGCCGGCTTCGATCAGCTCTGCTCGTTCGTCATTGTTTTGCCGTCGCTGACGGTTCCGGTGTCTCAGTCGATAAAGCGGGCAAGAGATCGCGCACTTGGCAGACGAACCCGGGAAGAATGTCCGGCCCGGACAACTCATCCAGGTCTCGCAACCGTTGCGACGTTCCGTCAGATCGAAAGACTTGGACCACGCGTACGTTTGGGTTGATCCACCAGACGGATCGCACGCCAGCGGCCAAATACTCCTCGACTTTCTGATCCATATTCAGCAAAGAGTCATTGGCCGAGGTCACTTCCACGGCGAGGTCGGGGACGACTCGCAAATGACCGCTCATGGACTTCTCCTGCAACTGGCCGTTGACAAGTTCATAGCGTTCGCCGTCAGGAATGATCAGCGAGTCTTCGGGCGAGTAGCTCGTCGTCGGTCGCTCGCGCGGAACGGATCGCGGAAAGTTCAGCAGGGGCGGAGGGAGCGCGAGAGTCGTCATGTCGGTTCCTCTTCGAGGTCGCCGCACTCGCTCCGCCGCAGCGGACGGGGTTCCCGTCTGTTGCGGCGGAGTGAACGCGGCTACCAGTTTTCTCGGATCGTGGCCCTGAGATTGTGAGTGCTTGTGCCAAGCTGTTCACACGACGGCAAGGGTTAGGTTGTCTTTCGGGGTGATTCGGATTCTGTCAGCCGTTCAAGACACGCGAGAGACGAACGGCAGTTCGTAAGTAACCCGAAGCGTCAGTTCGTAAGTAACCCGAAGCGTCAGCGAGGGCGAGCACTCAAGGACGCGACAAATCCCGGATTCCGAATCTTGTGGAGCGCTCGCCCTCGCTGACGCTTCGGGTTACTTATTTACACAAACGGCGTGATGCCCGGCATGGCCATCTTGGGCAGCTCGACCGGCGTCTTCCAGCCGTCGGGATAGGCGGTGGGGACGATTGCCTCTTGCGAGTTGAGCATCATCTCCCAGGTGATCTGCTTGCCGGTGTAGGCGGCGGTGCGGCCCATGATGCCCATCAGCGTGCTCTTGGCCATGCGATCGCCGTTGTTGATCGGCTGGCCGTCTCGGATCGACTTGAAGAACTCGTCGTGCTCGGTCTGATACATGTTGTTGCCGGGGCCTTTGTATTTCCATTCGGACTCGGCGTTGATGACCGTGCCTCGCGGGCCGAGCTGCCCAGAGCCTTTCGAGCCGACCACATACAAGCTGTTTTCGTTATGGCAACCGTTGCTCTGCCGCTGAGCCAAGAACGCGCGGGACTCGTTGGCCCAGACATAATTCACTTCGATGTGATCGAAGATGTTGCCCCCCTCTTGCGGAATCTGTCGGCCGCCGACCGCCGTGCAACTGACCGGTGGCTGATCGCCGAACACCCACGCCAGCCAATCGACGGTATGCACGGCTTGCTCGACGAGTCCATCGCCGGAGAGCCAAGTGAAGTTGTACCAGTTGCGGACCATCCACTCTAAATTGCTCATCCCTTCCGGCCGCGTTGCTGCGGGGGGCATCGGCTTCACGGGATTGGTGAGATAAGTTCCGAACGCGGCTTTGACATCGCCGATCGCCCCGTCATGGATTCGCTCGAAGAACGCGCGCTTGGCGTTGTCATAACGCCAGCAGAAACCAGCGCAGATGCCGAGCTTCTTCTGCTTGCTGATCTCGACCGACTCCATGATCGACCGCACGCCGGGAGCGTCCGTGGCCATCGGCTTCTCGGTGAAAATGTGCTTGCCCGCTTCGACCGCGTACTTGAAATGCACCGGCCGGAAACCGGGTGGGCTGCACAGCAACGCGACGTCGCACGAGTCGATGACCTTCTTGTAAGCATCCAGTCCGACGAACTTGTGATCGTCATCAACCTTGATCTTGGCCTTGAGCGTGTCGATGCCCGACAGGTTTCGGAGGCTGCCGTTGAGGCTATCCGCGAAGGCATCGCCCATTGCGACGAGTTCCACGTTGGGGTCCGCCGACAGCGCTTCGCGAGCCGCTCCGGAACCGCGGCCGCCGCAGCCGACGAGTCCGATCTTTAACTTGTCGCTGCCAGCGGCGTAGGCTCGCGGAGCAATCGCGGCGATCGCGGCCGGAATCACGACGGCGGCCGCTCCTGCTTTGAGGAAATCGCGCCGAGACGCGGGCGCAGCGGAATCAATGGTCGAAACGGAAGAGGTGGGCTGAGTCATCGGGCAGATCTCCACAAAACGCGGTGAGGTTGTTGCCAAGAAAGGTGAGTCAAATCGAGATGCTATCAAAGCCGATTACGGAGTTTCGAGCGAAGTAGTGGGGCGTCTCGCCAGAGCGTGGGTCGTCTCGCCCCACGCTCTGGCGAGCGTGGCTACGGTCAGAGCCGTTGTCAGCCGCCGATCGAGTACATCGCGCGTTTGGGTTGAATGAACCGAGCGGTGTTGATTTGGTGCCCTTCCCATTTCGCGGCGACGCAGGCTTTGATCGCGTCAGCGATCTCGGAGTCGGAGGCTCCACCTCGCAACAGGCCGCGAACGTCGGTCTCTTCGAGGCTGAAGAGGCAGTTGCGAATTTTGCCGTCGGCCGTGATGCGGAAGCGGTCGCAGCTCATGCAGAAAGGTTCGCTGACGGAGGCAATGAATCCGACTCGGCCGATGCCGTCCTCGAAGACGAACTCGGTCGCGGGCGCGTGCGGGTTTTGATCGGGGATCGGGATCAGCGGCATGATCTCGGCCGAGAGGCATTCGATGATCTCGTGAGCGAACAGGACTTTGTCACGCTCCCAAGCGTTGTCCGCGTCGAGCGGCATGAACTCGATGAAGCGGAGTTCGACGCCAGTCTCGCGAGCGAAGCGGCCTAGCGGCACGATCTCGGTTTCGGTCATCCCGCGGATCGAGACGGCGTTGATTTTGACCGGATCGAAGCCGACTCGTTGAGCGGCTTGAATCCCTTCGATGACCTTCTCGTAGCCCTCGCGGCGAGTGATCTCTTTGAACTTCACCGGATCGAGCGCATCGAGCGAGACGTTGATCCGCCGCAGTCCCGCATCCCACAACGCCTGAGCTTGCTCGGCCAACAAGATGCCGTTGGTCGTGATGCCGATGTCATGGACACCATCGATGGCCGCGATCATCTCGACCAATTTGTGCAGGTCGCGGCGAACAAGCGGCTCGCCACCGGTCAGCCGGACTTTGTTGACCCCCAAGCCGACGCTGATGCGCGTGAAGCGTTCCATTTCCTCGAACGTCAGCAGGTCTTTGCGATCCATGAACTGCACGTTTTCCGCCGGCATGCAGTAGAAACAACGGATGTTGCAGCGGTCGGTGACGCTGATGCGCAGGTTCGTGTGTTCGCGGCCGAATGAATCGACCAGTTGTGGTGTCATGGTTTCAATAGTTTCTCAAGATGCAAATATGGGCTGTCCGGCCGAAAGCCGTGAGCCCATGGCCGACAGCCGTTATCCCCTCCTTCTTGAAAAGGATAACGGCTATCGGCCATCGGCTTACGGCATTCGGCCGGACGACGCGGCTTCGCCTGTTCCCGGATGCACCCATTCGGTGCGGCCGTCGCTCCAGTTTTCTTTCTTCCAGATCGGGACAACTTCTTTCAGCCGGTCAATCAGGAATCGTCCGGCGTCGAACGCTTGATGTCGATGGGGACAACTCACGGCGACCGCCACGCTGACGTCGCCCAGTTCGAGATGGCCCAACCGATGCACGATTCCCGCTTCGATCACCGGCCATCGCGATCTCGCTTCGGCTTCGAGTTCCTTCAGCTTGGCTTCCGCCATCTCTGGGTACGCGTCGTAATCGAGCGCGATCGTTTGACGGCCTTGAGTCATCTCGCGAACCGTGCCGAGAAACAGCACGACCGCGCCGGCCTGAGTCGATCGAACCGACTCGGTCAGCGCGGCGAAGTCGATGGAAGTTTGAGTGAGTTGGATCATGGTTCGTAGAGCGGGCGGCTCGCCTGCTTCGGTGGGGATCAATCGCAGCGGACACACGCGAGCCGCGTGTGCCACGTCAGCCGCCGCTGACCGGCGGAAAGACCGCGAGGTCCGTGCGGCCGGCGACTGATGTTGTCGGGGCAGCGTAATCGTTGCCGACCGCGATGAGCAGGCTCGACAAGATCGGCTGCAACGCGGGGACTCGTTCACCGAGTGCGACTCGCAATTCAGTGGCGGTCGCGGATTCGGGGAGATCAAGCTCCAGTGTCGGCGATCCCGCCAGATCGCGAGCGCGTGCAAATAACTTCACAACGGTTTTCATGTGACGACGAGTTTCTTGGTGGCTTTCTGAAGACGGGCACGAATCTCTGGCATCAGTCCGTAAGACAACGCCAGCAACTTAATCGGGTGCAGAGTGGGTATGGTCGTGCCTTGTTCCATCTGCATTTTGCAACTGCTGCATTCGGTCAGGCCGATGTTGACGTCGGTCGTCCGCATGTGCTCGATGAGATCGTGGCCGATGCGCAATGACAGTTCAAAGTTCTCACGCGTCAGCCCGAACGCTCCGGCCATACCGGAGCAACCTTTCTCAACAGCGAAAACTTCCAGTTCGGGAATTCGCTCCAGCAGCTTGAGTCCCGGACTTCCGTGGTGCAAGGCTTTCAGATGGCAGGGAGTGTGATAGCTGGCGGTCAGCTTGAGCGGGCCGAAATCGGTGCGGAGCTGATCCTTCGCCAGCAGTCCCGCGAGGAAAGCGGTGGCCTCGACGACTTGATCCGCGACGACCTGCACATCGGGATGATCGAGCAGTCGCGGGTATTCGTATTTCAAGCAGAGGGCGGCGGCCGGTTCGGTGCAGATGATCGGCACTCCCTCGCGAGCCAGTTCGGATAACTCGCGGACGTTCTGCTCGGCCACTTTGCGAGCGCCATCTAAATCTCCGGCCGAGATCATCGCCATGCCGGAGACGGTTTGATCTTCCGGCACATGCACGCGCACGCCGTTGTATTCCAGGATCGCCAGAAAGGCTTGGCCGAGTTCCGGGTCGTGGTAGTTCGCGAAGTGATCGACGAAGTACACGACCGGCTTGTCCTTGCCGAGTTCCTGGGGGTACTCGGTCAGTTTGAGCGGCACGAGATCCAGTAGCGGCTTGCGTGCGAACGTCGGCAGCTTGCGTTGCCGGTGGATCCCGACAAACCGTTCCAGTAGCCATCGGAGGGGCGCGTTGTTGAGTCCCCGATTCACGAACCAACTCAACAGGCAACCAATCGCTCCGAACGAATGTGCTCGCGACAGAATCCAGTGAGCGCGGTCGAGTCCGTGCTCGGCCACGTTGGCCGCCTTGGCCTCGATCATCATCTGCGAGACGTTGACGTTCGCCGGACATTCGAGTTCGCACTGCTTGCAGTTGAAGCACAGGTCGGCGATCCGCTTCATGGCCGAGGAGGCGAAATCCTGCGGCGACACCTGCCCGGTGACAAAGTTGCGAACGATATTCGCCTTCGATCGTGGCGAGGCTTCCTCCGTCGAATTGGCTCGGAAGAACGGACACATCCGTAGGTCGGACGATTGCGATCGACACATGCCGCAGCCGTTGCAGGTCGCCGCTTGAGCCAGCAATTCGTCAAGCGTCCATTTCAATTGCAGCTCGATCAGCGGCGGGGTTGGGAGACCCGCGCCGACCGCAGCTGCCGCTCGCAGATTCTTGACCGTCAGGTGCGGATCGTCGCTGACCTTCTTGCCGGGGTTCATCAAGTGCAGCGGGTCGAAGACATCTTTGACTTGCTGGAAGACTCGGTACAGAGATCCGTATTGCGAGCGTAGAAAACTGGTGCGCGACAGACCGTCACCGTGCTCGCCGCTGATCGTGCCACCGACATCGAAGACGACTTGATAAAGATCACGAGCGATCGCTTCGAGACGCGGTGCATCGGCCGGCGTCGGGTTCGGCAGAAACGGTCGCAGATGAATCTGCCCGGCCGCCGCATGTGAGTACAACGAGGCAATCACCTCATGCTTCTGCAACACCTTTTGCATCCGGCCGAGAAACTCGCGGAGCTTCTCCGGCGGGACGGCAATCGCCTCGACAAACGGTTGTGGCCGAGTCGCTCCCTTCACGCGATTCAGATGCGGCACGACTTTCCGAGGCAGCGACCACAACAGTTCGACGGAGTCATAGTCATAAGCGTCCGCAGCCAAGTGGCCATCGAAACGGAGCGCCGTCTCGACCGCGAAACGAATCCGGTCGCGAGCTTGAGCCTCGCTGAAGCCAGTCTGCTCGACGATCAGCGCCGCTTCGGCCGTCGGCGGAATGATGTGCGTGAAGAAGGCGTCCGCTTCGCGAGCCAGCGTCAGCAATCGCCGGTCGAGCAAATCGCACGCGCTGGGAAGCTGATCGCTCAAGGCATGAACCGCTTCGACCGCCGCATCCATGCTGGCGAAGAACAGCAACGCGACTCCTCGGCCGGTCGGCAGCGGAGCGGTGTGCAACGTCGCGGACGTGAAGATCCCGAGCGTCCCCTCCGATCCGACCAACAATCGCGCGGCGTGTAGATGAGTGCGAGACAACACGCCGCGCAGAAAATAGCCGGAGCAGTTTCGCGGGATCGGCGGCTGCTTCTCGCGAATCAAGCTCTCGTTCTCAGACAGCACGCGAGCTAACCGGCTGACAAGTCCGCGGCGAACTTCGGACTCGGTCGGCTTCAAGCCCGCGTCGCTGCTCCGTCCGAGCAACGACGCGGCTAATGCGGTCACGCCGTCCGTGACCGCTCCCAACGGATCGCTCAGCAACGCTTCGACCGCCGGCTTCGCGATGTCCTTCGGAGGCAACTCCGTTTCGAGCGGCTCGTTTCCCAATTCAAGACACTGGCCTCCCGCCATGACGATCTCAACCGACCGCACATGATCGCGCGTGGAACCGACACGCATCGACCGCGAACCAGCCGCGTCGGTCGCCAACATGCTGCCGATCGTCGTGATCGCAGGGTTCGACGGATCGGGAGGAAAGTAGCGCCCCTGCTCGCGCAGCACACGATTCAAATCATCGAGCACGACACCCGGCTGAACTCGCACTGTGTCGGGACCGATCTGCTCGATCTTCGTCAAATGCCGCGAGCAATCGACGATCAGCCCGCGTCCCAGCGCTCCGCCCGTCACACTGGAACCGGCCCCGCGCGGGATCAGAGGAATCTTCTTCTCCGCCGCGTACTTCGCGAGAGCGATGACGTCGTCACGATCTTTCGGAAACGCGACCCCCAGCGGTTCGATCTGATACCAACTGGCGTCGCTGGCAAACATCGCCACCGAGAGCGCGTCCACGGCCAGTTCGCCCGCAAAGACGCCTGAGAGGTCTTCGACAATGCGCTGGCGTTGCTCGTGCATGTTGGGAATTGGAATGACGAATGACGAAGTACCCAATGACGAATGAATTCCAAATGACGAATGACCAAGTTCAGGATTGCTGACGTTTACTGACGACATTCGTCATTCGGGCTTCGTCATTCCTTCGTCATTGGGTACTTCGTCATTCGTCATTCACAACTCAACCACCACGCTTGGCCTCATCCAATCTCAGCGTCTCTTGCCGGTAACGCTCATGAGTTTCGAGGTTAAACCGCTCGTGCCGCCCGTCCAGCGGTGCGTGCCGATGCCGAGCTTTGCATCGATAACACACCAGCACGTCGTTCATGAAAGTGTAGAGCACCCCATCCAGCAACGCGAACAGCAGCAACACGCCGATGGCCCACTCCGGCATCATGAGCCACCAAAAGATCGTGCTCACCAACGCCCCGATGCCGACCATCAGCACACCCACGCGCTGAGGGAAATCTTTCTGCCGCCAAATGTCCTCGCAGCCACACACCAGACAACTCGTCGGCTCGTTGCCGGAGCGATTCTCCGCCGCAATCGGCCGCTGCCACGCACACGCCGGACAACGCAAATCGGACGACTCGGCAACAACCTCCACGAGGCTGTTGACATGACAGGTTGGACACTCAAAGACGATCCACATGGGAATTTTTGATTTTCGATTTTTGATTTTTGATTTACTGACTCGAACGGAAATCGTTGTTCTCGGCTTGATTGAGAGTCCGATTTTCCTGTCCCAAATTTTCCTGGTGGGCATAACCAAGTCTCATCATGGCGTCATGGCAGCGTGTTGAAACTGCGATCTCCCGCGTCGCCGAGTCCCGGCACGATGAATTTACGAGAGTTCAATTCGCGGTCGATCGCGCAGACGAAGACTTGAGCTTGCGGACACGCCTCCGCGACGTTGTTGATCCCTTCCGGCGCGGCGATGACGGAGAGAACTTTCAATTGCGGCACGCCCCAGCGTTGCAGCGCTTGCAGTGCGGCAATGGCTGAGCCACCGGTCGCGAGCATCGGGTCGAGCACTAGAGCGACATCGACCGGGCTGTGGGCCGGGAGCTTGCTGTAATACTCAACCGGCCGAGCGGTCGCTTCATCGCGATACAGACCGAGATGCCAGACCTCCGCGTCCGGCAATAAGTCGAGCACCGGATCGACCATGCCGAGTCCCGCTCGCAAGATCGGCACGAGGCCAATGCGCTGCGACAACTGCTGGCCGGTCATGCGTGTGAGCGGCGTTTCGATTTCCAAGGCTCGCGTGCTGAGATCGCGAGTGGCCTCGTAGGCCAACAGCGAGGCAAGTCGTTGAATCAGCCGCCGAAACTCATCCGGTCGAGTTGCTTTGTCTCGCAGCTTGGCGAGGTGATGTTGAATCAGCGGATGTTGCACTTCTTGAGCGGTTGGCATGATCGACCCTCAGCGCCGGCGACGGCGAGTACTCGCAAAGAGTTCTTTGAGCGGCAGCTTGAAGCCCGGCAGCACATCGCCGCCGTCGAGCGATTGGCTCGCACGCAGATGCTGGCAGTCGGTCGGTGACGTATAGACGTCGGCGGTGCGAGACTTCGGATCAATGATCCAGGCGAGCCGACACCCCGCTTCAAAGTACTCGGACAGTTTGCGGTCGATCTCGGCGGGCGTGTTGCTGTCGCTGAGAACTTCCACAGCTAGGTCGGGATACAAATCGGGGATCGGCTGCGAGGGAAACTCGCCGCTGGGAATTTGGTCCCACGAGATGAAGGAGACGTCGGGAATTCGCACGAGCCGCGGCCGGAGTCGCAGCATTCCGTCCGCGCCCAGTGCGACTCCGAGATCATGATGATCGAGATGATTCCAAAAATGGCGGCCGAGATTTGACGCCAGCAGTGCTTCGGTCGCTCCCATCGCCTTCTCCACCAGCACGCCGTCAACAAGTTCAAACAGTCGGTTCTCTGACGCTTCGATGCGGAGGACATCTTTTTCGGTGGCACGGCCGGGAGTTGGACGAAAACGAACTCGGCTGGGACTGATCCCGCCGAGTTCCTTGAACAGGTCTGCGAATGTCTCAACTTCCGCGAAGGCTGTGGACATGGGAGGCACCCAGAGTTGAATCGCATGAGTTCGGTTCAGCCGCTCGCCGCTGGCGGGCACAGTTGAGCTGTATCACCTCAACGCCATCGGCGTGGGCTCGCGGGCCAAACGACTCGCGCGCACCGATGGCGTTGCGGTTAAACATTTCACTCATCACCGCGACCGGAATCACGGCTTGCGGCCGGACGTTCATTTCGTTGCTTGCGCGTTCCATTCGTCGAGCATTGCTTGGATGCGCGGGCGTTGCTTTTCGTTGAAGTCGGCCGGGATCGGTTCGTCGTGATCCTTGAGCAAATCGTCGACCGTCACTTTGCCGGCGGGGACTCCGTCGGCGGGGACGTCCGTGCCGGAGGTCCAGACGATGGCATTCAGAATCAACTTGCGGAATTGAGTGTTGCCCCAGTTCCAGTGGACGTGTCCGCCGGAGCATCCGAAGCCTCGGCCACCGTCGGCACGTTGAGTGGCCCAGGCCATGTGCTGCGGCTCCTTGTCTTCGAGCACGGCTTTGCGAACGGCGGGGTTGCCGCTGTGAGGACCGTCGCCTCGGCTGAGCGATTCTTTCGGAGGCAGGTCGGTCAGGATCGGCGTGACTCCTTCCATCTTCTCGCGAAATCGCATGTGGTAGTACCACTCGTCGTTCGTGCTGAACGATTTCACGCCGTTGGTCGTCGGATGCTTGGGAAGCTGCTTGTAGTACGCGGTCCAGTGCGGATTGACCGACCAATGTGGCTCAAAGAATCCGCCCGTCCAATCGAGAAACGCTTGGCCCGGTTTGCCAACAGTGGTCTCGACGCCGTAGTGAATGCAGACGATGCCGGTCCCCTTCGCGGTGCGTGCGGAGAGTTCCTCCAGATGCCCGTTGAAGGGATGACCGCCACCACCATCGGAGTAAATCACGATCGTGTTGGCGGCCTCGATGGCTTCCGGCTTCGGCCAGCCATCGTTCTTGAGCGAATGCACTTTCGCCTCGACGAGTCCGCTCTCGTTGAGCAACTTCGCCAACAACGAGCAGCCCGACAAATGATCGTGAGCACCAAAGCCGTGGCTCGGATTACCGGCTAAGAGCAGGGCCTTTTTTTTTGCGGACGAAACCTTGTCCTCGCCCGCCGCACCAGACGCCGAGTCCTTGGACTTGGCTTGTTTGATCTTGATGTTGCGGAACTGAACCTTCATCGGCGGGCCAGCGTGAAGTTGCAAAGCCAGCACGCCCTTCTCGCGACGAGCGTCGTCTTCATCAGTGCAGTCCGCCGTCGCGACGTCATTGATGAAGTGTTGAAAATGAAAGCCTTTGGCGACGATGCGGTAGCTGTTCCAATCTTCCTTCTTGATCTTGGCTTGAATCTCCTTCGTATCGCCGACGGAACCGACGACCTCGGCGGCAAACTTGCCGTCCTTCTTCTTCAAGACAGTCTTCTGACCGCGATTGCACAAGATGCCTCGAAATCGCTCGCCGTAGAGGATGCCGGAGTAGGTGTCACCCGCCTCGAAGTCACCTTGATAGCCACCGATGACCCACTTTTCGTTCGGCACTTCAAAGCTGCGGTACTGAATGCCGCTGTTGCCGCCGACGATTTTGTATTCGAGCTTCAACTCGAAGTCGGCGGTCTCTCCCTTGCGCCAGATGATAAAGGTGTTTCCCTTCGTCGGCTTATCGGCGGTTGTCTGCCCGGTGATCGTGCCCTCCTCAACACGCCAGAAGTCGGGATTGCCGTCCCAACCGTCGAGCGTCTTGCCATCGAAAATCGTTTGCCATCCGTCGTCGTCGGCCGCGACGACCAACGCGGACCACGAACCAATCGCGGCCAATCCCGCGAGCACAAAACTCAACCAGCGTCTGCGTGAAAACATGTTGAACCTCTGGGGTTGGAGAACAAAAAAGTCGTTTGATCGTTACGGCAACACATCCGCGACCAGCAATGATCCGAGCTTCTTTCCATCGAGTGCGAACGGAACTTTCTGTCGTGATGTGAAGGAGTGGTGTTTGCGATAATCGGGATCGTCCGCCGGGCCCGTTGGGTCGCGAAAGACTTCCAGTCGCGATTCGGGCAAGTTGACGACCCAGTACTCCTGAATCTTGGCTCGCGCGTAAAGCCGCTTCTTCAACCCTAAGTCGCGGACGCGCGAGGTGTCCGCGACTTCAATGACCAAGGCGACTTCTCTCGGCCAGGGGTGACGTTCGATGTAATCGCGAGACTTGCCACGAATCACAGATAAGTCTGGTTCGGGTTCGCTGTCGTCCAGCGATAACGGGGCTTCAAACTTCAAGAACCATCCGGGAACCAGCAACGATCGCAACGCTTCGCTCAGCAATTCGCAGGCGACCATGTGCGGAGGATTCTTAGTCATCTTCGGCACCAACCAGCCTTCGAGAAGTTCAATCGGATCGCCGCTCTTCAAAATCTCTGCCTGTAACATTTGATGATATTGAGGCACGGTCAAACGCCAGATGGGAACCGGCGGAACATCGGGTGATATTTCGGACGGGAGCGTATCGCGTGGCAAATCATCTGAGGCATCTTTGGGAACCATCCAACCTTCCAACAGTTCGATCGGATCGCCGTCCCAAAGGATTTTCGCATCCAGCAGCCGGTGATATTGATCCACAGACAAACGAACGATCGGGGCTGGTGGGTAACCTGCCGGAAACAGCCGCTCAACGTATCGACTGGCCCGAATCGGACCATCGGGTTTCCCACGTTGGTTTCGCACCGTGCGTGGACGAGTTAGGAGGGCCATTGCCTACTCAGCTTTTGAATGGGGATCGCGAGTTGGTGAAAGGAATTGAATTGCCGTGGAAAACGAGATGTCACGAAGGCATGACATCTCCGACCAGGAGCGTTCCGACTTTCTTGCCCTTGAGTACGACGGGGACACGCTGCTTCGCGGTGAAGACCTGATGCTGTCGAAAGTCAGGGTGCTTGGTGGCTCCCGTCGGTTCCGAAAAAACCTCGATGACTTCGGCGACCAAGTTGACGACCCAGTAGACCTCAACTTCGGCCCGAGCATAAAGCACTTTCTTCGTGGTTCGGTCTCGTTCGGCCGACGAATCGGCAACTTCGACGACGAGTCCGACTTCGGCAGGTGTCGGTTTCGCTTTTAAGAAATCTCTGGGCGATCCACGGACAACCGTGACATCCGGTTCGGGTTCACTGTCGGTCAAGGTAATGGGGTCTTGTGTTGCAATATGCCATCCGGTGGGAATGAGTTTTTCCAACTCGGCCCGTACTAGTTTGCCAGCCAAAATATGTGGATTGTTCTTTGGCATCTTTTGAACCAACCAACCTTCGAGCAACTCCACCGGGTCTTCGTCGGTCAAGATCCCGGCACGAATCATTTCATGATACTGCTCGACGGAAATTCGCCAGATCGGTTCGGTGGGAACTTCAGGCGGGTCGGCCGCAGTCGTTCGCTTGCGACGAACCGAACTCCGCCGTGATCGCGTTGCTGTCGACATCTTTCGGAACCCTTTGCACCTAGTCGTCGCGAAGTTTACTTGGCCATCGGAATGTTGAAATCGCCGCCGAGGTTTCGCCACATGCTGTGAACGTGGTTGGCGTTGTTCTGCGTGTTGTTGTATTCGATGAGGAACGTCGGGCCTTGCACTCGGTAGTAGTGCCGCTTGTGTTGATCGGCGTCGCCCCACCAGGCGAAGTGAATCTTGTCGAGTCCGCCCGCTTCGATCGCCGCGCGACGTTCTTTCTCCACGTCGCCGGGCATGTTTCGCAGATATTCCGACAGCAATTCGGCGAGCAGTTTCTTTTGATCGTTGCTCATCTTGGACGCGGGCAGACCCACCGGAGCGGTCGTATCGGGCTGGGCGGCGACTGGGTTCGTGCCGGTCGCGCCGCCGGTTCGCAGATCATCCGGCGCGACGGTGTCGATCCAGGCAAGCTTCTTCTGCTCTTCATTGCACAGCTTGAGAATGGATCGGGCCATGTCCTCTTCCGGGCCGAGTACTCGGATTTGACGGCCGAGTCCGGCTTCGATCGTGCCCGGATTCGCGCCGAAAAATTCAGGAGTGCTCGACGCGACCTTCCCCTCCTTGACGGTGTAGTTCAACGACACATGATGACCCTCAAGCCGCCAGCCCCACGTTCCGGTCTCGGCCGGAGTGCCAAAGACGCTGAGGTAATACTTCTGCGGATCGCGCCGGGAACGCCGTTCCTCGCGCACGCCACCTTCGAGCAGATACAGCACCTCTTCGAGGCTCATCACGTTGAGGGCTTGGTCGTAGCCGACGGTGCTCAGCCCGCTTTGCAGCAGAGCGTGCGCGGCTTTGAGTGCGTCCCCTTCGAGTTGCTTGATCGGCAGGCCGTTGCGGGGACGCGGAATGTAATGCCAGTTGAGCCGCTCTTTGTCGTCGAAGGAAAAGCTGGCTTGCTTCTTTTGTTCGGCGGTCAGCGTGCCGAGAAACGCTTTCGCGGCGACGGTCATCTTCACGCCAGATGCCGGTTCGGCTTGAAAGTTTGCGGAGAGCAATGCTCCCATCGCGATCAAGACGGAGACGGTCAACAACAGTTTGCGAGTGCCCATCATCGTTCCTTCTGAAGTAGCGTGCTGAAAAAGTCGTTTAACCGCTGCGCCATCGGCGTGCGCGCGAAGGTAAGTCGTTAATTCCACGATCCGCCCACGCCGTTGGCGTAGGGGTTAAACAAGAAATGCGCCCACGCTCTGGCGAGCGTGACGACGGCGAAAATCATCCCGGCGGCCAGCGGAGTGCTCGGCCGCCGAGAAGATGAATGTGCAAGTGATCGACCGATTGGCCGCCGTCTCGGCCGCAATTGATGACGGTGCGGTATCCGTTCGTCAAACCGAGCTGCTCGGCCACTTTCTTCGCGGTGAGCAACAGGTGCCCCAGCAGTACTTGATCCACATCCGAGGCTTCCGCGAGGTTCGCCAGCGGCTTCTTGGGAATCACCAGCACATGCGTCGGAGCCTGCGGCGCGACATCATGAAACGCCAAGCAGAGTTCGTCTTCATGGACGATCTTGGCGGGGATTTCTTTGTCGATGATCCGTTGAAAGATAGTGGGCATTAAGCAAACCTGAGTGCAGACAAACAACACGGCCGAGCCGCAACCAATGTGGCACGACGCTCCGCGTCGTGAGTTGCGACGCGGAGCGTCGCACCACACTGCGCGGCACCGTATCAAACGAGATTTCGTTTGGGGAGGGCCGGACGCCGAGCAGGTGATTCGCGGCCGGTCATTCGGGACTTTCAGCGGATCTGGTTTGACGTCACCCGCGCGTGACCTAAGTTTGGAAGGAACCCGCTGGGGATGGATTGGGGTCTTGGGCCAAAGAGGTGCAGCATGAATCGTCGTTGGTCAGAACGCTGGCGTCAGGGTCGTCGCGGAACCGTCACCGTGGAGATGGCGTTGGTGTTGCCGATTTTCACCATGCTGGTGTTCGGCATCATCGAGTTCGGTCGCGGCTTCATGATCATGCAGTTGGTGACCAACGCGGCTCGCGAAGGTTGCCGCCGAGCGATCATCGACGGCAGCACGAACGCCGAAGTGACCAGCTACATTCAGACCTTCATGCAGACTTCGGGAAATGTTTCCCCCTCCGCGACGACGGTCACGATCACCGTCACGCCGGCTCCTGGGAATCCCGCCAATTCGGGAAACAGTTTGGCCGCGTGTCAGTCGCGAGACTTGGTCACCATTAAAGTGCAGATCCCCTTTAGTGCCGTGCAGCTCATCTCCGCCAAGTACCTCGCAGGCAAGACGCTCGCCGGCGATGCCTCCATGCGGCATGAGTGAATGAGAGGCTGGGGCTATACGAGATCACTATTGCGGAGACAGCGCATCGAGCGATTACGGCCTACTCGCAACCGCTTGTGGTCTATGCGGACGCTCACTTCCTGCTGGGGTATCAATACCTGACGACCGGCAATGCCGAGAACGCCTCGAAGCAATTCAAGCTGGCTCAGGCACACTTGCCGGACGACAAGTTGCTGACGCAGTTGGTCGGCATGACGACATCGCCCGATGCCTCGAAATCATCCGAGACCAGGACCCCGCCACAACCTCCCGCCGTGCCGCCGGAGAAGGTGCTCAAAGCCGAGCAGCTCGTCCGCACTTGAAAAGCGACCAGTCAGGGAGCGACCTTCCAACTCGGCTTGGCGAAGGACGGAGCATTCACCTGGACCTACTCGCGCGGCAAAGCCAAGCAGTCGGTGAAGGGAGTCTTCGGCGTCGATCAAGTCAAAACAGCTCCCGATCCCATCTCACAACGAGCGAAGCAAGCGGTGTCCTCGGAATTGGAATCACTGCTGATGAGCTGCCTCGCGAAGTTGCCCGCCGCCCGCCCATCGACGGCCGACGAATTGAGCGCGGCACTAGATCGGCTTCCCACAGCCGGATCATGGACCGACAAAGACGCTCGCCAACGGTGGCGTCGATACATTCCCAACCTGGCGAGTGTCTCCACGACGAAGCCTCCCGAATCCGAAGCCCTGGCGGTAACGGTGATCGCTGAACAACTCTCGTAAGCTCATCTCGAACAGCGACCGTATCGACTCAAGGAATCGCACCAATGAGCACCACCTCTGTCGCTGACACCGTCAAACTCGGCGCACCCGACCGCTTGGAGCGACTGGCTCAAAAGTACTTCGGGGCGGAGACCGTGCCGGTGCAGGTGAGCTTCGGAGCGTTGTCGCATCCGGGGAAGGTACGGACGCAGAATGAGGATCACTTCGCGGTTGTGCGGCGGTATCGGGCACGCGAGGTGTTGCTGACCAACATGCCGCCGCAGACGTATCCGCCCCTCTGCGACAACTCGTACGCGCTGGCGGTGGCGGACGGCGTGGGGGGAGCGGCGTTCGGCGAACTTGCCAGCATGTTGGCCTTGCAGGCGGGTTACGACCTCACCACGTCGGCCTTCAAATGGCCGTTCAAAACGTCGGAGTCGGAATCACTCGAATTGCAGGAGGCGATCCGAGTTCATGTGCAGATGATTCATCGTCGCTTGCGGTCGGAAGCGCGAGCCGGTTCGCCTCTGGCCGGGATGGGGACCACTCTGACGGGCGCACTGACGGTCGGATTCGACGCCTTCATCGCTCACGCTGGAGATTCGCGAGCGTATCTGTTTCGTAACGGCACGCTGCATCGGCTGACTCGCGACCACACGCTGGCCGAGCATCTCGTGGCGACCGGTGTTGCTCACTCGATCAACGACGAGGCTGTCGCCGGATTCCGCAGCACGTTGATCAACTGCCTCGGGGGCGACTTCGAGGACGTCAGCGTCGATACCTGCCACGTCCCGCTGCGAGAGGGCGATCAACTGCTGCTCTGCACCGACGGTCTGACCGACATGGTCCCCGAAGCGGAGATCGCTCAACTCCTGGCCGAACCACAAACCGCTCAGCAGATTTCCCAATCGTTGGTCGATGCCGCCTTGGCTCACGGAGGCAAGGACAACGTGACGGTCATACTGGCTCGATATTCGGTGGCATCATGAAGAGCAACCTCTGGACGCTGGGCGCGGGAATCACGGTGTTCGCCATCGTGTTTGTGGCGACGAAGGTTTGGAACGCACCGCGAGCTGAGCGCGCGGTTCGTGATACGGAAGCGAAACGACTCACAGGCGAGCCGCCTGTGGCGACGGTGCCGGGCATGGTCTGGATATCGGGCGGCGAGTTCACGATGGGGACTGATGCGGAACTCGGTTGGCCGGATGAAAAGCCGGCGCATCGGGTGCGCGTCGATGGGTTTTGGATTGACGAGACCGAAGTGACGAACTCGCAATTCGCGGCGTTCGTCAAGGCGACCGGGTTCGTCACGACAGCGGAGAAGGTTCCGTCCGTCGAGGAGATTCTCGCGCAGTTGCCGCCGGGGACACCGGCTCCGCCGAAAGAGAAATTGGTGGCGGGGTCGCTCGTCTTCACGATGACGGACGGGCCGGTGGACCTGAAGGATTTCTCGCAGTGGTGGCAGTGGACTCCGGGAGCGAACTGGAAACATCCCGAAGGACCGGACAGCAATCTCGATGGTCGCGAGCAGCATCCGGTCGTGCAGGTTTCGTGGGACGATGCCGTCGCGTTTGCGAAGTGGGCGGGCAAGCGATTGCCGACGGAAGCCGAGTGGGAATTCGCGGCGCGCGGCGGGTTGATCGACCGGCCGTATGTCTGGGGCGATGACGCTCCGAGCGACACGCGCGTCTTCGCGAACATCTGGCAGGGGGAGTTTCCGCATCGCAACACGAAAGCGGATGGCTTCGTGCGGACGGCTCCGACGCGATCGTTCAAGCCAAACGGTTTCGGGTTGTTCGACATGGCGGGTAACGTCTGGGAATGGTGCTCTGACGCCTACGACGCCGGCGCATATGCTCGTCGAGCCGGGTCGAAAGTGATTGCCAACCCGCTTGTCGAAAGCGGCCTCGATCCCCGCAATCCTCGAACCACCAGCCGAGCACAACGTGGCGGTTCATTCTTGTGCAACGATGAGTATTGTTCGCGTTACCGGCCGAGTGCTCGGCACGGTTTGTCTCCCGACACGGGCATGTCCCACGTCGGGTTCCGGTGTGTGAAGTCCCCGTAACCGAAATTGTTCATGGCCTGTAGCCGAAGTCGTGAGACTTCGGTGCGGTGTCACGAGTAACGACCGAAGTCTCACGACTTCGGCTACAGCAGCGTTGGCTACGTATGACTCGAACCTCTTTTGAAAGGAAGCATCCATGAGATTCTCGAAGCAACTTCAAACGCTGGCCGTGCTGGCGATGGGAGCCGTGCTTGGCTTCGTCGCGGCGTCAGGCGAGCCGCGAGGTGTCGCGGACTCCAGTGTCGTTGATCGCTCCGCGATCAAACGGCCTGATCGCGGAGCGATCAGCGACAATCAAGCTCCGTGCTGTGACGCGAAGCTCGATCGCACGCTGGCTCTGGCCGATGCGGTGGCCGAGGCCAACGCGGTCGCGTTGGCTCAAGTTGAGAAGGCGACCAAGGCAGGCAAGAAGCCGAACATCCTCGTCATCTGGGGGGATGACATCGGCAACCAGAACATCAGCCACAACAGCCGTGGCATGATGGGCTACAAGACGCCGAACATTGACCGCGTCGCCAAAGAGGGCGTCAGCTTCACCGACTACTACGCGCAGCAGAGTTGCACGGCGGGACGCGCGGCGTTCATTGGCGGCTCTGTTCCCCTCCGCAACGGGATGTTGAAGGTCGGACTGCCCAGCGCGAAGGAAGGCTGGCAAAAGACCGACGTGACGATGGCCACGGTGCTCAAGAGCCAGGGCTACGCCACCGGCCAGTTCGGCAAGAACCACCAGGGCGACCGCGACGAGCATCTGCCCACGATGCACGGCTTCGATGAGTTCCTTGGCAATCTTTATCACCTCAATGCGGAGGAAGAGCCGGAGAACCTCGACTATCCGAAGGACCCCGAGTTCCGGAAGAAATACGGCCCGCGCGGCGTGATGAAGTGCAAGGCCGACGGCAAGGGTGGCCAGACCATCGAGAACACCGGCCCGCTCGACAAAAAACGCATGGAGACCATTGATGACGAAACCGTCGCCGCGGCGAAGGACTTCATCACCCGCCAGTCCAAGGCCGGCCAGCCGTTCTTCTGCTGGTGGAACGGCACGCGCATGCACTTCCGCACCCATGTGAAGAAGGAACACCGCGGCATCTCCGGTCAGGACGAATACAGCGATGGCATGGTCGAGCACGACCTGCACGTTGGCGAACTGCTCAAGGTCATTGACGACCTCGGCCTCGCCGAGAACACCATCGTCCAGTATTCCACGGACAACGGCGTGCATTACAACACCTGGCCCGATGCCGGAACCACGCAGTTCCGCAGTGAGAAGAACACAAACTGGGAAGGTGCCTACCGTGTTTCCTGCTTCGCACGCTGGCCCGGCCATTTCCCGGCGGGCACCACGCTGAACGGCATCGTTGCCCACGAGGACTGGCTGACCACCTTCGCCGCCGCCGCCGGCGCGCCGGACATCAAGGAAAAGCTCCTGAAGGGCGTGGAACTCAATGGCCGCACCTATAAGAACCACCTCGATAGCTACAACCTGCTCGACTACCTCAGCGGCAAGTCGAAGGAGTCGCCGCGCCAGGAGTTCATCTATGTGAATGACATCGGCGAGATCGTCGCGGCCCGCGTGCGCGACTGGAAGGTTGTCTACATGGAAAACCGCGCCGAGGCCATGCCTCTGTGGCGCGAGCCATTCGTCGAACTGCG